>CAYNQI010000001.1:0-11478 GCA_964399335.1 uncultured Thermoplasmata archaeon
TATCCAGACTAGGCCACACGCCCTGGTTGTTTTGTTGTGGACTGGTGTGGATATAAAAGGAATCTTTGATTCCTAGGCATATCCAGACTATATTCAAGGGCATCATGATGGCCTTGAATGTTCGGGGAAAATTTTTAATTTTCCCAGTAAGGCCACACGCTCTTGATTTTGGGATTCTAGCAATAACAAGTGTTTTAGATAAGTCTTACGCCCTGCTATTTCACCTATACCGCTTATATTTGAATGAGTCATATCCATATATTTGATTATACTCGTCGAGTGACACCTTCAAATTTTTAATATCTGATTTAGGCGTTTTAAAAACATTCCAGACCCCATAAGAGAGTAAAACAGATGTCATAATCAATAATGTTAAAAAGAGATAGGGATTGTAATAAAAAACATAAAATGTTACCTCTTCAACTGCTATGTTCCCAGCTATATCAACAGCCCTAACCTCGACGACGTGTCTACCATTTTTAAGACCTTCAAAATCATATTCAGATTCATGACCTAATCTAATCCATTCCCCTCCATTTATCCGTATCTCATAATAATCGATAGATGATATCTGATTCTTACCATCCCATCTCACAACGACTTCGTCTGTATTGATCACGGAGTTAATCCTAGGCTCATTTATCTCTATCAGTGGTTTGATATTATCAACTGTAAAAAACACGGTATCATTCTGTTTTTGACCGGCATTATCAAAAACTTCTACATAGATTAAGTTCCTTCCATTACTTAAGCCAGTCAACTCATACTTGGTCAGATTCCCTACATCTACCCACTCAGCCCCTTCTACACGAATTCGATGTTCTCGTTTCCCGATGCCCCCTTCGGAGTTCCAGCGAACTATTTGAGAATGACTATTAAGATAAGTATCATTTTCAGGATATTTTATATTGATTTCCATGTGAGTGTACGGTTCAATGAGAGGATACTGATCGATAAAACCGTTTCCTTCATAAGGATCATCTGCTATACCGTCACTACCCGATTTATTCTGACCCGGACCTGAATATAGATCTTTACTTTCATGTTCTGTCCAATAATTCCCACCTTCGGGATAACCTTTATACCACCTATTTTCATGCCCTGTATCTCTACCCGGACCAAACTCACTCTCAAAGAAGTTATTATGGTAAATTGTATTTTTTCGTGAATTGAATAGTAAGCTCACACCTCTATTACAACCAATAAACTCGTTAATAAAAATCACATTACTCTTAGATTCCACAAGGATTAAGCCGTAACTATCATTCAAAAAGGTGCTGTATGAGATATGATTTTTATTCGAATAAAATAATGTTATACTTTGAGTATTATCAACAGAATTAATGTTTTTTAATAAGTTATGATTAGAGTCCCGTAAGTAAATACCCCATGAGTTGTTGTAAAGTGATACATTATCTAAGGTATTGTTATTAGAAAATCCCATAGTAATAGCGTCCCCTATCTTTGAGAAGTTCTGATCTTTTATTGTAACTCCGGTACAATTTGCAAGTATGATCTGACCAGCATCAAAAGGTACTGTCCCCTCTGTCTTATTACTCCAATAATAAACCGGGGCACCATTCACTAAATTATCTGCATCGATAAGATGGGTGTTCCAATACTCCAATTCTATACCATCCAACATTATACCGGCATTTACCATATTATTAAATTTAAGTGTGTTTCTCCTAGAGTTCAGTATCGCTATAGCATAACTACTATCGGATATATAATTCCCAAGTAATAATGTATGGTTAGAGCCATATACTCTAATTCCATTAATTTCGTTACGTAGAGCAATGTTAGATAATATCTCATTATTGTCTGATAAAAATGAATATATCCCGATTAGATTATTAGAAACGGTGTTGTTAGAAAGTGTGTTATAATCGGAAAAAGCTAAGGTTATTCCAATAGAAGCATTATGTATTGTTTGGCCCTTAACAGATATTTCAGTACAATTTACCAGTATGATCTGACCAGCACCTGACGGTACAGTTCCACCTTTTCGGTCCGCCCAGTAATATATCGGATCGCTTTTAACCGTATTTGTAGTATCTATAGAATGCGAGTTCCAGTATTTCAATTCGTTCCCCGAAATCATAACTCCTGAATTATCCAAATTATTTTGTTTAAGACCTGAATTTAAAGAATTAATAAGAGATATCCCGATATCATTCTTAGTACCTATATTGTTTTTTAAAATATTGTCCTGAGAACTCCAAATACTCAAAAAGATTGTGTTGTTAAATCCTTTATTTTCAATAATGGTACAATTATGGGAGAAAAATAAATCTATACCATATACATTTTCTGATAGATTGTTTTCCTCAAGATAGATATTATTTGAGGCAGATACTAGTAATCCTACATAATTATCGATAAATCTATTCGATTTAAATGTATGATTTCTACCCCCATAAGCAAAAGTACCATAGATATTTTTTGAAAACTCATTAGAACTAACGAAACTATGATGCGATTGTATAAGTAGAAGACCGTCAAAAACATCCTCTATTTTGTTTTGAATCAATTCAGTATAGTTAGACCTTTCAATTAACAACCCATATCGATTACCAAATATGTGGTTTCCTTTGAGAGTGTTTCTGTTAGATGAATATAATCTCATACCATAAGGATTGTCAGTAAGATTATTTTCAGCAATATTATTATGGTGGGAATCTCTTAAAGATAGACCCGCTTCTTTACCAATGGTGACATTTACAGTTTTTTCCTTTTCCCAATCTTCAACTCTAGCTATAAAGGTCAATTCTACGTCACCATGTACTTCAGGATACCACTTCCCAGAATAATATCCATCATCTTCGACCTGGTCACATCCGATTCCATCATCTTCTAAATATATCGGATCTTCACCAGTACTAAATTTCACACTTATGTTAGCTCCTAAAATCGGATAAATACCGTCATTTAGAGAGACCATCACATTAGACTCTCTGAATACATCTCTTTGAGATCGATTACCCGGGGCATGGATCCATAAATTTATTTCGTCATCTGGGGTCCTTGTTAAGGTTTTCGAGGCATTTATCCTCCCTGATGTCAAAGTCTTGTCTTCTAAGCTGTCCAGCCTGTCGACTGAGGATATGATCATGTTTTTAATATGATTATAATCGTAGGCCCCATCTTTTGCTGATATCAGTGCAGCTAATCCAGAGACGTGTGGAGCCGCCATGGAGGTACCTGAAGAATACATATACGTGTTATCTGGGGCAGTACTGTTTATACGCTCTCCAGGGGCCCCTACATGAACACTATTAGCACCGTAGTTAGAAAAGCTTGTTCGGTTGTCTTCTTTAGAGGTAGCTCCAACTGATATTATATTGGTTAGTTCATAACTAGCCGGGTAAGATGGGTTTTCTTCAATATCCCTATTACTATTTCCAGCAGCTGCAACAAATAGGATTCCTTCGTCTCTATGTTTTTCTATAGCCTCCATTAAGAGTCTGCTCTCGCTAGCACCACCCCAGCTATTACTCGTAGCTACTACATTGGTTCCTTCTCTTTTTCTTTCAAGAACATATTCCAAAGAGGCTATCGCGTCTGATATAGTACCTCTTCCTGTTTCATCGATGAATTTCAAGCTCATCAAACTGACGTTCCAGTTAACACCCACAACACCTAGATTATTGTTACCCACAGCCCCGATTGTCCCGGCTACGTGTGTACCATGACCGTGATCATCCATGGGATAAAAAGAATCGTTAACGAAATTGTATCCGTGGGAACCATTATGATCCTCCCACATGTTAGCTTTCAGATCAGGGTGGGTGTAATCAATGCCTGTATCTATTACAGCGATAACTATTTCTTCACTACCCGTGGTAACCTCCCAGGCACCCGGGGCATCGATAATCTGCATCCCCCAAAGAGATCCGTATCCTGGGTCATTAGGTTCGTTCATCAGTTGGACTGTCCTGTCTAATTCAGCATACTCGACAAGCGGGTGATTTGATAAAACTTTCACAGCTGTTTCTGGGTCTACGCCTTTATCTAAATTCAATCGGCCCCCATTTATAAAAGTAAATACTCGATCCACCGAAAATTCTAGGTGATTATTTAGTCCTATAAGTTCGTTCCGGAGAAAACTTTCTTTTGAGTTTTGATTGATATTCTCCGGAATTTTAGAGGATTTGAATTTCACTAATACACTATTAATTTTGGAATCCTCATTTTCAACTATCTCCTCACTATCCTGGATCGAATTCTCTGAGATAGTGTTGTTCTCAGCATCTAATAAAAAGATTCCCGGACCTATGTTCCCCATAATTGTGTTACCGTTTACTGTATTGTTCCAAGATTTTTGAATGTAGATGCCGTACCTATTATTTGTGATTGTATTGTTTTTTATTACACCATTAGTGGTATTATACAGATATATTCCACTATCCCTGAAGTACAAACGGCTATTACCTTCAGCATTATGTAGATAACAATTTTGGACCCTAAAGTTATACGTCACATTACCTATGTATATTGAATAACCCTCGTCAGCACCGTTAATGGCATAGTTTTCGATGATGAATGGTGCATAAGAACTACCGTTTCCAGGCCATTCCTGATCTTCTGCTAGATCCCTAAATTCATCATCTGAATCTACACGCACCGGCCTAATCCCCTCAAGATCAAAGGGTAATTGAGACGTATTTAGAGAATTATAACTGCGTTCCAGCCTTGAACCATTCTCATACATCATCGGTACTCGATCAACTTCAGAATCAGATACACTAGAAGTTGATAGTATCGATGGATCAGAAATAGATTCGTACTCCTCAGTACCATCGTCAACAGTGGTGTGCCTGAATGGTAGAGAAACTATACTAACTAATAGGATTGCTAATGCTATCATCACTGTTAGCTTGATATCTTTCATAAATTCTATATCGATTAACCTCGCCGGTAGGTTTTTTACTTTTTGGTGCCCAATAAGTCTGCTTCAACGTGAAAAAATTTTACTCGGTATCTTTTTCCTCTAAAAAATTCTCCTCATCGCTAAGTATCCTACCACAGTATTCACAGTAACCTGACCCATCAGGATATATCTTGAATTCTTTACTGCTGCATTTAGGGCATACCTTCTTTAAAGGTGCTCCTTGATTTTCTGTTTCACTGTTCCTATCTGGAGTGACTGTCGCTACTTTTTTGTAACCTATAGACAATAAGAAATATCCAAGAGCTATGACAAGAACCATCACCGATAGCGCCCTCAGTGTAGTCAACAACACATCGATCAGTTCAGCTCCCAATGGTATGAAATAAATACTCCAAATTATTCTCGAGAAAGACATAATTATCAAGAGGGCAGCACCGATATAAAGGTAATTTTTAGCTTTCTTCTTTGCGATATCATGTACCAAATAAACGAAAGCCAGTACATAACATATCTGCTGTAGCATTTCTAATCCACCAGAAACCATCATAGAGTGCCTTAAGGCTTCTACGGATTCAAAATTCATGGAGGGGCTAGCTAAGCCAAAAACGAAACCAAGAATGATTAGTACCACTGCCATATTGACATTCTTCTCATGCTGGAATGATACTTTCTTCGAACCTTTGTACAATTTATATATCCCGATCAGATACAGTATACCTGCGATTATGGCGAGAACAGATAGAAAACATGTTGTGCTAGAAGGATCATCTACCGGATCAAAACTCCAATATAGAAAAAAGACCCCGATAATTACATTGAAAAATATCGTAATATATAGACCATATCTCATTACATCTAATCCCATCTGGGTATCATCATCAAATCGTCCCTCGATCATGGTGATCAGTTTGAAGATGTGGCGAAAGTATTTATTTGTTTTGACAGATAGTTTCAAAAAAAACAAGATAGGCATAATGCCTCTTTATAAGGTATGACCTAGGTAAAAATCTAGGAGGAGATACCATATATATGGGGGCGAAAATATTATATTTCGCCAAGGACATCACAATATTTATCTTAATATGGATAATATGAAAATGAAAATCCTAACAATAGCGTTTGTATTTATTTTAATACTTAGTGGAGTTATTGTATTGTTCGTAGGAGATGTCAAAAGAGAAAATAAAAATTTTGAATACGATGGATACAATATTATACGACAGATCTATGATTGGTATGACCTGGATAAAGTAAATGATAATTTAGAGGCCGACTACATATTGATGAATGATCTCGACGAAGATACACCAGGATATGAGAAATACGTCGATACGGGAGAAGGTTGGGAACCTATCGGAGAATGGGGTGATCGATTTACAGGTTCTTTAGATGGAAATGGACATGAGGTCAGAGGGCTTTACATTCATCAACCAAATGAGGGCTACATGGGACTGTTTGGATGCTTTGATGATGGAGCTGAAATTTACAACTTGAGTCTTGTGGATGTCCACATTACTGGTGGTCGGCGCGTCGGAGGAATCGTTGGGTCTAATCCGGGTCATGAAACTTTGGTGGAGAACTCATCTGTAACCGGTGAGATAGATGGCTATCAGTTTGTAGGAGGACTTATAGGATGGAACAGAGGGGTTGTGTCCAATTCATATTCAGCTGTCAACGTTAGTGGGCATGATAAAATAGGAGGGATAACAGGAGCTAGCTCTAATACCGTGATTGATTCTAAAGGTTCCGGTAACATAGACGGAACAATATACGTTGGGATGCTAGTAGGCGAGAATAGGGGCATGGTAGATAATTCATATGCTGAAGGAAATTTGAGTGGGGAGAAATATCTAGGGGGACTTGTTGGAAGTAACTTGAGTAGAGGAACTGTGAAGGACTCATACGCATCTGTGAATGTTACTGGTGGTGAACATGTAGGTGGTGTTACAGGAAGAAATTATCATAGTACAGTTTCTAACTCTTATGCTACTGGGGACGTGAGCGGAGATAGAAATGTAGGCGGACTTGTCGGCCTTAATAATGCGATTAATAAAAAAACTTTGATAGAAAGTTCCTCGGCTTTTGGAGATATATCCGGTGGTGAATTTATCGGGGGGCTCGTTGGAAAAAATCGTGGATTATTTGAAGATGCATTGATAAATAACTCTTATTCAGCGGGAAATGTACATGGTGATGAATTTGTAGGAGGTTTTGTAGGAGAGAATTATCGTAGTATTATACTTGACTCATATTCTACAGGTGATGTAAAGGGTGAAAAACATGTAGGAGGTCTTTTAGGCAATAACCATGGGACTGTTTCAAATACTCATTACAACATCGATAAAGTACTTATCAACGGCGGCCATCACGTCACTATAGGGGGTCTTTTTAATAACCAGTATCAAGATTGGATAGAAGATAAAAATCTTGATATAGAGGATTACAGCGATAATCTGGAATTTTCTGAGGAATATTACGAAATAAGTGGGACCAGGGGATTAAAAGATCTTCTTGGGTTTGCGGATTATGAAGGATACAAATTCCGTTTAACAGGAGATGTAAATTTATCCGCTGAACCGGGACTATATATACCATATTTTGAAGGGACTTTAGATGGTGGAGGCAATACAATTTCGAATCTTCATATAGACATGCATTTTGCTTCAAATATAGGTATGATCGGACATCTCAATAATGGAGAAGTTGCTAACATAGGTGTTAGAAACGTATATCTGAACGGCACAGCCTCTATAGGGGGTCTTGTAGGGCGGAATGCAGAGGGAACAATATCGGAGTCGTATAGTATTGGAAAAATAAGTGGATACAAAGAAACAGGCGGACTGATCGGATATAACGATGGTGAAGTATCTGATGTGTACACGGCCGGTTATGTAAGTGGAGGTTTTGAGATTGGTGGGTTAATAGGGATCAACTATGGGATAATGACTAATTCTTACACAACAAAAAATGTAAGTGCGAACCGAGTAGTTGGTATGTTGATAGGGAGTAACAATGGAGAGGTATCCAATTCTTTTTTTGAAATCAATTCATCTAGATGGTATACCACCAATGTTGGGGCTGGCAAAAATTCTGAAGAAATGAAAGATGTGGCCACATTTACAGATGAAAATACTGAAGGTTTAGAAGAATCATGGGATTTTTCAGCTAATCCGTATGATGATGGAAAAGATGAAAACATATGGGATATAGACATTTATGGACGAATAAACGAGGGGTATCCATTTTTATCGTGGGAAGAAGAGCGTGAACACAAGCTTGATATCGACATAGAAGGTCGAGGTTCAGTGAAGATCAATGGAACAGAAGTTAGATGTGGGTGGGCCGGCACTTTTAAAGAGGGAGATATTCTAGAGATCACTTATGAGGTTTCAGAAAATTGGTATTTCGATAGATGGACAGGAGATATCAGTGGTGCTGATAGTGAGATCTCAGTAACTATGGAAGAAGATATGACTGTAACACCTGAGTTTAAGCATTACGTTACTATAGAGATTCAAAACGTAGAGGGTAACGGAACTGTTTTCATAGATGGAGAAGAAGTTACGGCTACTCCATTTGAGAAATATTATGAGCAGGGTGAAGAAGCTGATATCTCAGCTTATCCAGATCAAGGCTGGTACTTTGACGAATGGGAAGGGATTGATCAGAAGGAAGCGGACACGACGATAATAATTAACGAAAATGTTTCCATTAGCAATGTTCTATTCGAAGAGTATGAAAAACAGCACGAAGAACGAGAGGGAAGTTTCGGACCGGTTATAGGTGTATTTGGTATCTTGATGATATTACTTACGTTGATAGGATATACTTTGAAAAATGCTAGAAAAGAATCTAATTCAAATATGGAAGAATACAAAAAAGATTCGATACCAAACCATGAAAACGATTGATATTATGCATGAACCAATAGATGAGTGGGCCCGGCCGGATTTGAACCGACGACCATCTGGTTATGAGCCAGACGCTCCGCCAAACTAAGCTACGGGCCCTTGAGATGGTTCATAACAATACTTGTTATTTAAAGATTGATGTATGGTATGGGCCGAGGCGGAATTGAACCGCCGATCTTCGCCTATCCTACCGTTTTAGCGGTTGTAAGGGCGACGTCATGACCCCTAGACCACCGGCCCATTTGGTTTACTATTCAAGATGAATCAGATTAGTCTTAAATATTTAACTCTTTTTGACTGTCTCCTTCCAAAAGACTAATAACGTTGTTATTTATTGATACTACATAAATTGAACACGGAGGTATAGATATGGCCGTTAAAAAAATAAAAGAAGACATCTTTGAAGTGGGAGCACCACACTATGATCGAGAACTGTTTGACGAACTTATCCCTTTACCGGACGGTACTACATACAACGCCTACCTGATCAGAACCGATGGTAAGACCATCTTACTGGATACAGTGGACCCGATTAAAACCGAGAGACTCATGAAAAACCTCGATGCTTTGGATGTGGAAAATATAGATTATTTAATATCACATCATGCCGAGCAGGATCATTCTGGATCGATACCCGCAGTTCTAGACAGATACCCAGAAACCATAGTTTTGACTAACAAAAAGTGCAAGGGGATGCTCATAGATCATCTTGAGATTCCGGAGGATAAATTCCAAGTGGTCGAAGATGGACAAGAGATGACCATCGGTGATAAAACCTTCAAGTTCATGGACATGCCTTGGGTACACTGGCCTGAAACCATGGTCACTTACCTAGAAGATGATAAGATACTGTTCTCATGCGATTTCTTTGGGTCCCATCTAGCGACGAGTAATCTTTTTGTAGAGGATAAGAAGAAAGCATATCTTTCAGCCAAGAGGTATTATGCCGAGATCATGATGCCTTTCAGAACTCCGATCAAAGGACATCTAGAAAAACTAGATGACATGGATATAGATATAATCGCCACAAGTCACGGACCGATCTACGACGAACCAGAATTTATTCTTGACGCATACAAGGAATGGGTTTCCGATACCGCAAAGCCTCAAGTTGTCGTACCGTACGTTTCGATGCACGGAAGTACAGACAAGATGGTCGATCACTTTGTAGATCACCTGACAGAGCAAGACTTTAAAGTGATGCCTTTCAACCTCACCACTACGGATCTTGGAGAGTTAGCCATGGCACTGGTTGATGCATCGACTGTTGTGATAGGAACTCCAACGGTTCTGGCCGGACCTCACCCAAAAGCAGTTTACGCTGCATACCTGGCAAATGCACTTAGACCTAAAATGAAGTTCGCATCGATCATAGGGTCTTACGGCTGGGGTGGCAGGATGCCCCAAACAATAAAGGATCTTTTGAAGAGTTTCAACGGAGAATTCATCGAACCGGTGATCGCAAAAGGACATCCTACAATGGATGATTTCAAGAGCTTAGAAGAGCTAGCAGACAAGATAATCGAGATGAATGAGGGATCAGAGGAAGTAGAAGGGTAAATTCTCTTCCAAAGATTTTATGTATATCTCATATAATATCAATATGGTGATAATATGTTCGCGAAAGAACCCATAGATTTGAAGAAGCTAAAGAAAGAAAATTCTGATAAGGAGATATTGAGGTTCGCTCTAGCTGCAGAACTAGACGCGATAAACTTCTACGAACAGATGGCAGATTATACGGATAATAAACATCTGAAACAAGTTCTTTTAGATGTGGCAAAGGAAGAAAAAGAACACGTCGGCGAGTTCCAGACTCTTCTGTTGAGATTGGATAAACAACAAGTTGAGATGATGGAAGAGGGCGAAGAAGAAGTAAAGGAACTCTTGGGAGAAGACTGAAAAAACCCTTTCCTATTCTTTTAATATATCTATCAAGCTTTTGGCATTCTCGAACATCTCGAAATTGTTAAACATACAGTACACCTTTTCGAAATCTCTATCTAAGCCTTTCAACCTTCCAGCTAGCTTCATCAATTCTTCTTGTGAATAATTGTAGTCATAATTATATAGGTCCTCATTGAGTCCATGTAATCTTACGTAAGCAGTATGATCTTTTGAAAGCGGTCTTTTCCTCATTATATCCACACTATGGATCAGATCAAATTCACTGCATATCTTTCTGATCTCATCTTCATTCTCATACCAGTCACCTCTTGGTTCCCAAGCGATATTTAGTTCACCTTTATCGATCTCCTGGAAAAACTCGCCCATATTTTCTTTGTTCTCTTCAGTGCACTCAAAGCTCGGAGGAGTCTGTAAAACCACTACTTTTGCATCTAATGCTTCAGCAATCTTCTTCGTTTCATACCAAGCATCGAAGACATCTTCATTAGGTCTTAGATAACCAAAATTCTTTTTCTGATCTTCAGTTAAATATTCCTTGTTTTTACTCCATGTAGGACTATCCGTGGTGTGAGTCAAGGCCTGCCAAGCCTTCATGGTGAATTCGAAATCGTCGGAAGCCTCTTCTCTCCATCTTTTTGCGGTTTCTAATTTCGGTAAACTGTAAAAGGTTTTGTTTATCTCACCACACGGATAAGCATGGCTGTAAGCCTGCAATTTGCTTTCATAATTTTCTTCCCAATCTTTCCCGGGTTTGTAATATCTGTA
>CAYNQI010000001.1:11578-88360 GCA_964399335.1 uncultured Thermoplasmata archaeon
GCAATTTGCTTTCATAATTTTCTTCCCAATCTTTCCCGGGTTTGTAATATCTGTACCCACAGGTTCCTATCTTGATCATGATTTCCCTCATACCCGTATAATGCATATTACTTTATAAATTTGACCTACTTCCTCCACCATCTATAGGTATAGCTACGCCGTTTAAGTAACTCGATCTTTTAGAACATAAGAAGGCTACGACTTCCCCTAATTCATGAGGCTGTCCTATCCTAGCTAATGGTACGTCCTCGACCCATGACTGGAGACCTTCCTCATAATCTTCAACATCCCCTCTCTCAACAGCCTCTTCTACTAGGTTCTGAATACGACCTGTTTCATGTGGTCCCGGTAACACTGAATTCACTCGTATCTCTGGGCCGAGTTCTCTAGATAAGGTTTTCTCTAAACCGACGACGGCCATGCGGACTGAATTTGACAGTACAAGGGATTTCAGTGCCTCTTTGACGCTTATCGATGTTATGTTCACGATGGTCCCAGAACCACTCTCTCTAAGATAATCAACCGATTCCCTAACAACTCTGACTACACTCATGACAAGCAGGTCGAAGGAACGATACCACTCCTCATCTGAAGTTTCTAGAAACGGTTTACTAGGCGGACCTCCTGCACATGTCACTAGGTGATCCATACCCCCGAATTCGTCAACGGTAACTTCAACCAGTTTTTTAATGTCTTCATGATCTGTGATGTCGCCCTGCTGTGCGATCACTCTTCCTTTTGCAACGTTTTCTATTTCTCTTTTAGCTTCATCCAATTTTGACACATCTCTTCCGTTTATTACGACGTTCACACCCTCTTTAGCTAAAGCGGTTGCAGATGCCTTCCCTAACCCGCTGCTGGATGCTAGAACGAGTGCTGAATTACCTTCTATTCCTAAATCCATTTTCATTCACCTTTATACAGTAAAACGATTTGAATTGTATAAAAGTATCGAAGACAATAAAATTTAATTCCCTAAGGATACATTCTATCTTTAGATGTTGACCAAATATGGGAAAGGCAAGATAGTGGCGTTCTCGAGTATTTTATTGAACGTAGTTATCTTTGTAGTAAAGATCTACATTGGACTTCTGGTAGGAAGTTTAGCTCTGTTATCTGATTCCATGCACAGCCTTTCCGATAGTGCCAGTTCAGTAGCTGTTTTATTAGGACTTCAAATAGCTGAAAAACCGGCGGATGAGGAACATCCATTTGGACATGGAAGGGCTGATCAGGTAGCTGTTCTAGCTGTTGGGATCATACTCGTTCTCGCGGCTATCACATTTTTATCCGATGGTATTCAATCACTTTTGATAGGACCAGAACCGATATTTATGGGACGGTCGTTCTATTTCTACATATTTTTAACTGCAGTAGCTAAAGAGATCATAGGTGAAGTCAGTTATTTTGTAGGTAAGAAAACCGGATCCGATCCTTTAAAAGCCGATGCCTGGCATCATAGAGGCGATGCCCTCACTACGATTTTTGTTATAGGTGCTATCTACGGATCTGGAAGAGGATATTTGTTTTTGGATCCGCTAGCCGGTATAGGGATAGCTTTACTACTTGGATACATAGGAGGGTCTTACATCAAAAAGGCTACCAACAAACTATTAGGTGAGAAACCTTCGAAAGAATTATTGGATGATATCAAAAGCGTTTCGATTGAACAATCTGGTGTTACGGATGTTCACAAAATACATGTTCACGAGTATGGGGATAAAAAAGCGATCTCACTGCACATGCATTCAGAACCAGGAACCACGATGAAAGGACATGAGATAGCTCACGCCCTTGAAAATAAATTAGAAAAGGAATTTAACGCCGATGTGGAAGTCCATTTCGACCCCTGGGAACCACCGGTTAAAAAGATAAAGGATGACATAATTCAGATCGTCAAAGATCGAAAAGATGTTAAAGATATTCATAATATCGAGATATCTGAAACCGAAGATGGTCTTTTGATATCGTTCCATCTGATAGTTCCAAAACATTGGGAAGTCGGCGAGGCTCATGATAGGATCACCGATGTGGAAAGATCCATCAAGAATATTTTAAAAGATAAAATACCGGCTAAAGTCAAGATCCAGGTACATATCGAGCCTTGTGAAGAGGACTGCGAATACTGTGATATTAAAACAGATAACTAAGTCATATAGACACTCGTCGAGGGAAACCTTATAATATAGGCGATATTTTTCAGCGATTAGCAGATAGGTGTTACCATGGCAAGGACCAAATTATCAGATGATAGAGATCTTACTGAGGAGCAGAAATTATTTAAAGAAAGTATAAACGACTGGGCGGAAAGGAATTTCCCTCTGGAAAGAGTGATAAGGATAAATAGGGAAGGACATCCGTTCCCCCAAGATATCGTAGAAGGAATAGCCGGATTAGGATTGATTATGGGAACCGTCCCTGAAGAGCAGGGTGGCATGGGATTAACATGGAGTGATCAGATCGTTATCGCTGAACAGCTCGGTTACATAGACCCAAGTATAGCCACCGCAGCGGGATTCATGGCAGTCGAAACAGGTTGGGGATTCACCATCAACCGTTATGCCAACGAAGAGATCAGAGAGAAGTATGTCAAGCCGGCGATACAAGGTGATAAATTCATAGGTATCGCAACCACTGAACCAAAGGGTGGATCCGACGTAGCTGGATTCGAATCCACCGGTGAAAAAGATGGAGACGAGTGGGTGTTGAACGGCGAAAAAACATTCATCAGCGGAGTCGAAGAGTGCAGAAGGATGGGTGGAGGATATTGGGTCAATGTAAGGACCGGACCGAAGATCCCAGAAGCACCTCATAAGAACATGACGGCCTTCTTCGTACCGATAGATGCAGATGGTGTTCAACCCCAAGAACCATACGATGACGCTGGAAGAGGATCGTTATCCACTTCTGGATTCATCATGGAAGATGTAAGGATACCAGATGAATACATGCTCGGAGAGGAAGGAAAAGGTTTCTACTACACCATGGAAGGTTTTGATAACGCTAGGATACTGATCGGTGCAAGCTCGGTGGGAGTTACTAGAAGGATCTTGGAAGAGGCGGCAGATTACATCAAAGAAAGAGAGACCTTCGGAAGACCGCTAGCCAAATACGAAGGAATACAGTTCCCCTTTGTTGAGAGATACATCGAATTAGAAGCAAGCGATCTGATGGTTAAAAAGGTCGCTAAGATGCAGGATAAGAGATATGACGAAGAGGGATGGCTGGAAAGAACTGGTAAAGCTACAACCTACAAACCAACTGAGATCGCAAAATGGATATCCATGATAAAATACAAGGTACCTCACCTTGCCAAGGATACCGCCGACGATGCCATGCATTGGTTAGGAGCGGCGGGATACAGTTCTGAGTACATCTTTGAGACTGCATGGAGAGGTGTCATGTCTTACTGTGTCGGTGCAGAAGGCGGAGCGAATATCCAGAAGTTAGTCATAGCCAGAGAAACCCTTGGTAAAGACTACATCCCGTACAAGTAGATCGATTGGTGGTCATATGCGGTTCGTAGTTCTGGTAAAACAAGTCCCCGATACGACTGAGGTCGAAGTGGATGAAGAAACTGGTACTATAATCAGAGAAGGAGTCCCTTCGGTACTCAACGCCTTCGACGAGTTCGCGCTGAACGAAGCTATAGATTTAAAAGAGAGGATGGACGAGGATGTTGAGATAATAGCGGTGAGCATGGGCCCACCACAAGCTAAAGATGCTCTTAAGAAATGCCTTGCCATAGGTGCTGACAGTGCTGTTCTTCTCACTGACCGTGTTTTCGCAGGAGCCGATACTTGGGCTACAGCTGTAACCTTGGGTAGAGCTGTGAAAAAACTAGGGGATGTCGATGTTGTTTTTGCGGGCCAAGAAGCATCAGATGGGAACACAGCCCAGGTGGGGCCTGAAGTCGCTGCTCAACTGGGCATATCCCAATTGACTTTCGTCGCTGAGATCGAGGAAGTGGATAAAGAAAGTGGCCATATAATCTGTAAAAAGGAAACGGATGAGGGTCACGTGAGAATAAAAGCAGAGCTGCCTGCCGTGATTGCATGTATGCCTGAACCTGGGTTTGAACCAAAGATACCCAATATAAGAGACATAATGAAAGCTAAAAAGAAATCTCTCGACGAATGGACGTACGAGGATCTAGGTGGAGACGAAGAGGAATACGGTCTAGATGGATCCGAGAGTGTTGTGATTAGAACTTATTCTCCTCCTCCAAAAGGTGAAGGTATCAAGATAGAGGAAAAACCGGAGATCGCCGTTGAAAAGATCATCGAGTTCATGGATGAGGAGGGATTACTATGATCATCATCGATACAGAGAGTTGCACGGGCTGTGAGAAGTGTGTGAAAGTTTGTCCAGTAGATGCATTGGAGATGGAAGATGGAGTGGCTAAACTGATAGAAGAGCTCTGTATATCATGCAGTGCGTGTGTAACAGCCTGTCCCGTTGATGCCATCGAACCCGAATTGAAAGCTCAAAGGGCTGATTTTTCAGAATACAAGGGTGTATGGGTATTTGCAGAACAACATGAAGGTAAACTAAAGGCTACTGGACCACAATTACTTGGGAAAGGTAGAGAATTAGCAGATGAACTCGGTGAAGAGCTCTGTGCAGTCCTTTTAGGACATGATGTAAAGGGTCTAGCAGATGAATTAGGATCCTATGGCGCTGAGAAAGTTTACGTTGTAGAGGATAAATCATTGAAGGGATACACAACTGAAGCATATACCACTGCCCTGACTACATTGATATCAAGATATAAACCAAGTGTTTTCATATACGGTGCCACCCATCTTGGTAGAGATCTAGCTCCATCCGTTGCCGGACACATAGGTTTAGGACTGACAGCAGATTGCACAGGACTTTCCATAAAGGAAATCGAGGGACAGAAAGCATTACTTCAGACGAGGCCAGCTTTCGGTGGAAATGTTATGGCTGATATCGTCTGCCCTAATACAAGACCTCAGATGGCTACCGTTAGACCACACGTTATGGAACCTATGGAGCCAGAACCCGGTAGAGATTACGAGTTGATAGAAGAAAAAGTGAAGATCGATTCTGATTCGATAAGCACTGAGATCTTAGAAGTTTTAGAAGCTGAGGATAAAGGGGTTTTACCTGTTGAAGAAGCAGATAGGATCGTATCCGGTGGTAGAGGAGTCGGAAATTGTCAAGAGGACTTCGAGTTACTTAGAGAATTGGCTGAAGAGCTTGATGCTGCCGTAGGATGTAGTAGGCCTATCGTTGAAGAAGACATAATGCCAAAATGTCACCAGGTCGGTCAGAGTGGGAAAACGGTTTCGCCGGATCTTTACATCGTTTGTGGTGTATCCGGTGCTGTTCAGCATCGAGTCGGTATCAGAGGTGCGAAGACGATAATAGCTATCAATAAAAACTCAGATGCACCTATATTCGATATGGCAGACCTTGGAGTTGTTGGAGATCTGAAAGAAATACTGCCACTTTTAATCGATAAGATCAGAGAGAAAAAAGAAAACTAAAAACCTTTCTTCTTTTTCTTATTAAAACAGAAATATTGCCCCAGATATAGTTATCCAAACGAATATGAAGACTATCAATACGAGTGTTGGCTTCCAAATATGGCTGTAAAATGCTTTAAGATCCGTTCCAAAATATTCTACCGTTAAAATTATGCATAGATGTATCGGGCTGAGAACATAGCCTAGGAATGTGAACAAGTAAATGACTCCCACCGTTCTAACAGATACTGTAGATATGAGAGGTAATAGTACAGGAACTCCGATACCTACCGCACTAGGTAGATGACCAAGGAACATCCCTATAGCAAGAGCTACAAGTACCACTACTAGGAAAATCGGTACGTGATTCTGTAAAGATGATACCGCTGGAGCTATACCGTTTGTCCTTTCGATAATGCCTTTGAAGAGCATGATACCATAGGCTGCTAATATGAGGTTAAGAGAAAGTCCCTTCCTTGCAGTGTGGGGTAAATCAATAAAATCATATTCATCTCGGTTCTGAAACAGCAGAAATACTATCGCTATGGGTAGTGTCAGGTAAAAGGGTAGGCCAAATATGATATTCAACGATAGAGCCAATATTATCGGCATCAACTCCCAAACAAGTAGAAGAGGTTTTGTAGATAATTGCTCAGATTTTACCGATTCAATTTCACCTATCCCCCATATGACTCCACAAATTATCTGGACAGCAAATATCGGGATGTTGTACATGGCAATTCTGTATAGGCTAACTCCTGATATACTAGATGCCAGTATCAATCCCAGTGACAGTGGATAGATCGTGAACCAAATGTGCCTGAACCACCAGTTTAGAAAAGTCTTGTGAACCGGGTCTACATTCAATTCATCCCCCTCATCATCTATCATAGGAGCTGACACTAAGGCACCCCCCGGCATGGGCATCAACCCAAAGATCGCAGGTATGGATGCTATGACTAACCTTCTATCTGGGACAGCTCCTCTGAGCTCTTTTATCATCCTCATGACCTGTCCAGAATCACTGTAAAGGAACCCAAGAAAAGCTATCATGTTGATTATCAATATTAGTTCGATGGTCTCGAACTCTAAAGAAATTTCAAACAGCCAGTTCAATCCTTCTAATGACGGATTAGACAGAGCTAACAATACTCCGACAGCTATGAGAATAGAGTATCCGAATCCAACTTTTTTATAAATCAAAGTGCCCAGGACCACGAAGGCGATCAGTACACCTATCAAGGACTGCATCATCTACCCTCAAAAGCAGGTTTATTTAAAATCTTACTCCCTTTTACTGATTTTGAAAATAAAGCGAAACTATTATATTCAAACTAAGACTTAATAACTAATGTACCATGAATATTGACACTATTTGGTTCTTAATTATAGTGATAGTAACCCTTATCGGTTTTTCAGCAGCTATACTTCTTTACCTGGAAAAGTCAAAAGATAAACGTATTTCAAACGTTCGTAAATCTTCCAGTTTAGATAAAGAAGACGAAGCATATAATAAAGTAAAAAGCACAAAAAGCATAACAAATGTTATGAAAAGAAGTGGTAAGGATACCAGTGATGCAGATGTGTTCATAGAAAGGGCAGAGATGGCTTTACAGGCAGGAGATCACTCTAAGTCCATCTCTCTTGCTGAAGAAGCAAAATCCAAATTGGAACAAGCTACAGCTGTTAACGAAAATGTCAAGAATGATAATAAACAAGATGATATGAATATCATAAAAAATGAAGATGGCGATTCAAAAATGAAAGAAGCTTATACTATAGAGGACCTAGATTCTTTAGAGAAGAAAAAAGAAGATGATGAGCTTAAGGCAAAAAGTCAGGAATTGATGAAACAAAAAGAAAAAATACAGAATCTACCAGAAAATTATTTGGAATCTAAATTCGAGATAGAACAAGCCACTGACATGCTTGAGAAAGAAGGTGGTGATGAAGAAGCTAAAAAATTACTAGGGCAGGCAAAGATGAATTTTGAGAACGAAAGATACACCGAGGCCTTGAAGCTGTCTCTAAGATGCAAAAAAACGATAGATGAGGATAAAGCCGGGCTGATCAAGTTTCAAAAGATAGGGGAAAAAGAGGCTAGTGATAAGCAGAAGAGTCGATCTGAAAAGGAAATAAAAAGCAATACTATTATCAGAAAGATCGATGAAGAAGACGAAGCGGGAGAAGAGAAGATTAAAACTACCCCATCAGAAGGAAAAGTTAAATGTCCAGACTGTGGTTATCTTGGAGAGATGGGGGATAACTTCTGTCCAAAATGTGGTACCGAGATGGTCATAGAACTAAGATGTTATTCTTGCGGTAAAGAAGTAGGACCGGAAGATAATTTCTGTCCAAGTTGTGGGCACGAGCTTTCACCTTCGATTTATGAGTGCCCGGACTGTGGTGCTGAAGTGGATGAGGATGTGAAATTCTGTCCAAAATGTGGAATCGAATTTTTATAAAATCAAAGGATCTTTTTTTTTACTAGATAATTCGTTATTTCGTTGATCTGGACTGGACTAAGATTGCCTACCCTCTTATCCTGATAAGGTATGTCTTTATTTTTTTCAATACCAAAACCAACATTCAAAGCGTTCCTGATCATCTTTCTTCTGTAACTAAAAAGTTGTCGGACAACTTCTGAAAAAACGTCAGGGTATTTCAGATTAAAATCAGGTTCCTTAGGGGTTAGTTTTACAACTGTCGCATCAATCTTAGGGCTAGGGTAAAACCTATCCTTCGGTATATCAAAAAGTCTTTCGACTTCGGCATGTGTACTGACCATGACAGTTAATCGTGAATAATTCTTTTCACCTACCTCAGCTAACATCCTGTCTGCGTATTCTTTCTGATAAGTCAATACGCCTGTTTTAAAATCCTGATCCAAAAGTTTGAAAGTTATCGGGGATGATATGGAGAATGGTAGATTAGAAACCACTTTATCGAAATTTGGTAGGTCTATATTTAAAACATCTCCATGGATGATCTCAACATTTTCAAGACTGAATTTACCTTTAAGATATCTAAACAAATCATCGTCCCTCTCGACCAGTATAAGTTTACCCGAAATAGATTCAAGCTTTTCAGTCAACACACCTAGTCCTGGACCTATTTCCAGTACAGTTTCATCCTTTGAAATTTTAGCAGCATCGACTATCCTACATGCTAGACCCTCGTCTATCAAAAAATTTTGTCCCAACGATTTGGAAGGTGTGATACCTAATTTATCCATCCTATCTTTATAACTACTGTTCATTTCAGTCCATTCCTAACAAAACATAAACTAGATTAACCCTATGTAACCGTGGTTAAAGTTACATTTCTTTTCCCGAGATATTTTATCCGGTTTATTCCATACTGATATTTTCCATGACGACAACATCTCGGACGGCTTTCATGCCCTTGAACGGTAAGACCAGCCGCCCCTCAGCATCAGTATCGAATAATCGTGGTTCAATTTCTTCGGCTGGAGTAACTAATACATGTTTCATATCTCCAGATTCTGTATTTACCACGAAATTGTCTATCATACCCAATATTTGTCCGTCGTTCGTCATCACGGTCTTACCTCGTAATTCAGTCACGAATTTTTTCATATCTTAATACCTCCATTCGGAATTGTCATCCTGATTACATTACCTGTATAATCCAACCCCATTATAATCTTTCTTCCTCCTAACGGTCTTCTGCATCATCTCTTCTAGATCTTCGTACATGTCTAAGATATCTTGATCGATAGATGGGATAGATTCGTCTATTACTTTATTGAAATATTCCTGGCTGACCTCTTTTGCCCCGTCTTTTATAGCTAGAAGGCCGGCCTCCCTACATATTGATTCTATATCGGCCCCTACATATTGATCCGTCCTTCTCACTAATTCTTCAAAATCAATATCATCTGCTAGAGGCATGCGTTCAGTGTGTATCATGAATATCTCTTCTCTCGCATCTTTATCTGGAATAGATACGTTCAAAGAATGATCGAACCTTCCAGCCCTTAACAATGCTGTGTCGATCCTGTCAGGACGGTTAGTGGCAGCAATAACGATGATGCCGGTATTTGGTTCGATGCTGTCAAAACTGGTGAGTAACTGATTCACTATCCTATCGGTTACATTCTCTCCAGTGTCACCACCCCTCTCAGGTGCTAAAGCATCTAACTCATCTAAAAATATTATAGAGGGTGCTGCTTGCCGTGCTTTTTTAAAGATCTCTCTTATGGCTTTCTCACTTTCTCCGACCCATTTGGATAAAATTTCAGGACCTTTTACAGAGATGAAATTAGCCCCACTTTCATATGCTACAGCCTGAGCAAGCATGGTTTTTCCCGTTCCAGGAGGGCCGTAAAGAAGAATACCTTTCGGAGGAGATATTCCCATATCTGTGAAAGATTCTGGTTCCTGTATCGGTCTTTCTACGGAATCGTTCAATCTCTCCTTAGCTTCATATAAACCTCCAACATCTTCCCATGATATCTCAGGTATCTCGACCATTATCTCTCTCAAACTGCTGGGTTCGATCTCACGCAGAGCATTCTGAAAGTCCTTGGAGTTGACTTCCATACGTTCTAATATGTTGCTTGGAATCGGTTCGTCTAGATCGAATTCAGGGGTATACCTTCTAAGTGCTCTCATAGCTGCTTCTTTAGCCAATGATTCTAGATCAGCACCGGCGAAACCATGAGTCATCTCCGCTAACCTTTCAAGGTTAACGTCATCGGCTATAGGCATGCTTCTCGTATGTATCTGAAGGATCTCCATCCGACCTTCTTTATCAGGGAGTCCGATCTCTATCTCTCTATCGAACCTTCCTGGTCTTCTCAGGGCCGGGTCGATGGCACTTTCACGATTGGTTGCAGCGATAACGATGGTCTCTCCCCTTTGGGTTAGACCATCCATCAATGTCAATAACTGGGCAACGACTCTTCTCTCGACTTCTCCTCGAACATCATCCCGCTTAGGAGCTATGGAATCCAACTCATCAATGAAAATAATTGAAGGGGATTGTTCCTCAGCTTCTTCGAATTTTTCTCTTAGTTTTCCCTCGCTCTGACCATAATATTTGGACATGATCTCTGGGCCCTGGACTGAGAAGAAGTTAGCTCCAGCTTCATTAGCTACAGCCTTAGCGATCCAGGTTTTACCAGTACCGGGTGGGCCGTATAAGAGTACACCTTTTGGAGGGTCTATACCCAATCTATCGAATAGGTTAGGGTGTTTGAGAGGTAATTCTATCATCTCCCTGACCCTCTTTAACTCTTCATCTAAACCTCCAACATCTTCATAAGTAACCTTTGTAGCACCGATGATCTCGGATTCACTGACAGGTTCTTCTTTGACTACGACTTCAGTTTCTTGATTTACCTCTACGGGTTCTATAGGATTTGTAGTTATCACTATAAATGGGACGCTTCCACCCATTAGTGCGATACCGGGTACGACTATAGCATCGCCTGCCATTATAGGTCTGTCAAGGAGTCTTTTCTTTACATATGATTCTATACCCTCTCCAAAACGCAATCGATTTCCTTCTTCGATGACAGGAGCTATGACCACTTTTTTAGCTGGGACCGTTTCTACTTTCTTTACCTTTACTCTGTCCCCCAACGATACTTTGGCATTTTTCCTAACCAGACCATCGATACGTATTATCCCTTCTCCCTCGTCTTCTGAATGAAGCCTGAAAATCTTGGCAACGGTGTCCTTTTCTCCTTTGATCATTATAACGTCGCCGACGTCTACTTCTAACTTCATACGGGTCTTGGGACCTATCCTGGCTCTGTTTCTGCCGATATCTTCTTGTGGAGCCTCTTTTACGGTCAAAACTATTTCGTCAGACATCAAATTCTCCAGGTATAAGACATCGATAGTTTATAAAAGATTTTTCGTCAAATCAAGGTGTAAAATGGAAAGGTAGATTACGGGTAACCTCGTTTTCGTTGTCGTTAACATCTCTCATATAAATACTAACTGCCATACTTCTATCCTCCACAGTAATATTATTAAAAGTCAGATGATATTCATGAGTATCAGTCTGCCACTCCATAATATACTCTTCATTATCAATATAAATACGGATACTATCATGATCCACTTCGACATTATCGGTAATAGTGGCTATGATGGTTACATTGTAAGTCTCAGTTATATTATCATTATCACGAACATATTCATGTTCTACTATTTCCCCGTCTCTTTCGAACTCCATTTCAATATCATTCAGTGTAGGATCTGCAAAATCACTGAAGGGGGGATTCATCAGAATTATCCAGACAGCCAGAAATGTAAAGAGATACATTGCCACACTCATCGCCCATTCTTTTTTTCCTAATTCTGATATCTCGATTCCGGCTGTTTGGAAAAGAGTTTTCAACAGACCTATACCGGTTAAGCCGATAAGGAAACCTAAAAGTGCTTCATGGCCTGAATATATGAAAACGTAAAGCGCGGCTATTGAAAATACCGGGGCTAAAGCTACACTTATGTAAACACACTTTCCTTTCCTTAACTCATTAAGCATGTACTCTTTTTTATCGAATTCCGGGAATTCGTACTCCTCGGATTCCTCTTCCTTCTCTTTCTTCCTTCTCTTCGCCATCTTTGCTGAAAAAACCGGTAGTACTATTAAAAAACTTTCCCATATTTTGATTAAAATAGAAGATTTGAAATAGTGCAAGTACTATCTTCCGGCGGTGATAAATATGGAGATAGCAGGTTATGGACTTCAAGAGGAGTTACCCTACGTTGGATTCAGCCTATGGAACTTGATGTTATTCGTTATAACACTGGTAGTAGGCCTGATACTGGTAAAAGTAGTATCGAGGATGATAAAGAATGCTATGCTCAGGAACAATATCCGTAAGATACTTACTGAATTCACAACACGGATACTGAGGATCGTATTGTATGTTTTCGTTGTCGGTGTTTCTTTATCGTTCTTAGGTGTACAGGTAGGAGCGGCATTGGTAAGCTTATCAGTGGTGTTAGGTTTCGTTCTAGGTTTTGCACTGGGAGACACTTTGAGCAACATAGCAGCCGGTGTGATGATAGCTATCACGAAGCCTTTTAGGTCAGGACATTACGTGGAGGTCAACGGAGAAGAAGGTGTAATCAAAAGCGTAGGTATAAGTCTGACTGAACTTGACACTAAAGATAACAAACACATCGTGATACCTAATAAACTGGTTTGGGGCAGCAATATAATAAATTATACTAGGAACTCGACTAGAAGGGTCGATATAGAAACTGGTGTAGGTTATGATGACGACCTGAATCTTGCTATAAAGACTTCATTAGATATATTGAAATCGCATCCCAACGTCCTAGACAATCCAGAACCACAAGTTAGAGTAAAATCCATGGACGATTCTGCAGTGACATTAGCTGTACGACCATGGGTTAAAACAGAAGATTACTGGGACACATTCTTCGATCTACAGAAACAGCTTAAAGAAGGATACGATGAAGCCGGTTTGAACATCCCATATCCACAGATGGACGTTCATTTGGATAAGTAAAACACGGGTTTATGTGTGATATCTCTGAGGTGTCACCTGATCCTTTTCTTTTTTTATTATGTTTAATTGGGGGGGAACTAAACAGATATCTTTTTTGTCTATTCCTCTAGAATTTCATTAAAGAACTGTTCAGCCTCGTTATGGAACTCTTTGATAGTACCTTCGTTAACTATCATCTTATCGGCTAGGGCGATGATCTTACCTATCCCCCAATCCAACTCACGATGATCACGCTCTACGAACTGTTCCCAATCTTCTGGTTTATCCTCTCTACCCCTTTTCTTTAACCTTTCATATCTCGTATCGGGGGATGCGTGGATCGCAACTATGACCATCTTCTCCTGAAGTTCGGATTTGAATATTTCGACCTCTTGGTAACTCCTAACTCCATCGATGACGGTTTTACTATCACCGATTCGATTCAAGGTCCTTTCAGCCCATATACCGAAATGGAAGTTCTCTCTTTGATCGTGGGCAAAACTTCCGACGCTTATATCGTCCATGAGCATGTTCTCCTGCTTAGCGACCGTCCTAACAACATCACCCATCCTGACCACGTCGTAATCAAAATCTCTTGCTACCCTCAAAAACTCTTCCTTGCCTGACCCAGGCATGCCTGTAAGTAGAATCATCACCATGATATCACCTCTTAATCTGAAAACTCTCTCCAATCGACTCCTATAGTGGCGCTTCTCAATTTGGCTACCGTCGGTATCTTTCTCTTGTGAGCGTTCTTTTCTACCATGGCTTTTATATCTTGAACGTCCTCTTCAGATACTCCGTTGATCTCAGCGATCCTTTCCATGGTATATCCCTTTTCGATCCCTTTGAGTATCTCGTCTATTTCCTCGTACGCATACCCCAATTCATCTTCATCGGTTTGTCCCTCCCAAAGACCTGCTCTCGGAACCTTGTTTAAAAACCGTTCTGGAACATCTATGACTTCAGCTAATTTACTGAGGTCACTCTTGTAGATATCTCCAACGGGTAGGAAGTCTGCAGCACTGTCTCCATATTTTGTAGTGTAACCTAATAATAGTTCACTTTTGTTACTGGTACCAACGACCAAACCGTTCTCAACATTAGCAAAGTAATACTCAAGGCACATCCGTATCCTTGCTTTTAGGTTTGCAAAGGCCATCCTGTTATCAGGGTCTCCAGGGAATTCCTTCAATATATTGTCTATATCTATATCGTGATATTTTACATCCCATTCAGATGCCAACCAACGAGCATCCTTCATATCCTGCTCAGGAGATGCAGATTCTGGCATGATGAGGCAGATAACTTTATCGTTCCCTAGTGCGTCTATACATAATTTCAATACCGTTGCAGAATCCAGTCCACCACTCAATCCAAGTATCACTTTATCGGAGCCGGTTTTCTCAACCTTGTCCCTGATAAAATTATATATGATCTTCAGAGTTTCGTTATTTGAAGAGGTCATGATTTGGAAGTGAACCGTTGTAATATTACTTTTATGGTGCTGTGAACCTTTTACACTTTTTCGATCCTGATCTTTCCCTCATCTTTTACATCCTTTAACTTTTCAGATTCCTCCACGGATCCGATCACGTTCACGTCACTTGCAGCTACCGGTTTTTTAGTGGTGGAATCCGGTGTTTCACCGAAGAACAGAGCTATGGCTTTACCTGGTGGCCAGTAAGCTAAGGTTCCTACTTCAACTTCTGTTCGAGCTGTTTCGTCGAGTTCCATCTCAACGGCTATCGGAAAGTAGAACTCGTTACCCCATGTCTGAAAAGCCTTCTCCATCGGGAGCATCTCTTCGAAGACTTCTGCACAATTTGTATCCTTTAACTGACCCTTCAACTCTACATCTCCCACGATTACTTTGATCTCACTTCCCATATTATCAACACTAGATTGGTTACAGATTTATTATTTTTTATGGTGTTTACTAGATCGACATCCCACTAAAATCGAAAGTTTTTTAACTTCTGTATTCCAAATAATAATTAGATTATGGAGGCTTGAAATATGAAGGTTAGATGGTTGGGTAATTCCTGTGTAGAGATCTTTCGAGATCAACATATATTGATAGATCCGAACTTTCTAGTTGAACCGGAAAAGAAGCCAGATATAGTTCTTGTTACCCATGAACACGATGACCATTTCGATCCCGAGGACTTCGACGAGTATGGAAGTGATGCAAAACTACTAGCTCCGGAGCCGACTTTGGAGAAATTCGATCTGGACGGTATCGGAGCCGAACCGGGGATGTATTTTAAAGATATTAAGATGTTAGATTGCCAGTGCTGGAAAGCCGAGAAAAGTGTCAGTTATTACTACAAAGGTGTACTACATAGTGGAGATTCTAATGTTTTCCCGGATGTAGAAGATGTGAAGCTGCTGTTCACTGCCTGTTTCCCGGATTACTACGACGACTACATCTCAGCTGCAAAAAGGTTGGAAGCAGAAAAAGTGGTCCCGTTCCACTACAGCCCAGAGGAAGGTACTGATGACGCTGAAGAACTGGTTAGTCTGATGGAAGATGAAGAGATAATCGCTACTCTTTTGGAACTTGGCGAGTCCGTTGAAATCTAGAAAGTTATTTACACACTTACAATAATTAAGAAAAGCATGAAGACCGCTATAGTCAACACAAAACTGCTCACATTCCAGGGGGAAGGATTGGGTATAATAGACGATGGAGCTTTGTCATTTTCCCGTGGGAAGATCGACTTCGTAGGTAAATCAAGTGATCTCAAAAGGGATGACGTTGAACGTACGATAGACGGAAAAGGTCACGTAACTATGCCCGGGCTTGTAAACGCCCATACGCATACTAGTTCTACGATCTTAAGGGGTGGGGCACAGGATGTACCGGAAATAGAGTGGATGAACAAAGCCATCGGACCGATCGCTAGGCATCTAAAAAAAGATGATAGGATATTGGGTTCAAAATTAGGTGTGATAGAAGGACTGCGGTCAGGTATCACTACGTTCGGGGAATACATATCCGACGTTGGTAGATCCATCGAAGAGGTGTATGCACCTTTTGATGTTCGAGTAGCTGCCACGGAAATTATCAACGAAGTGACTTCCAACAAACAAAGTTTAGGTCCAAAAGATGTTTACGAATTAGACAAGGATAAAGGAAGAAGAGCTTTGAAAGTGAGTGACAAACTCCAAGACAAGTACGAAGGAGAGGATCTGGTCAAGATGATGTACGGACCTCAAGCACTGGACATGGTCACTGAAGATACTCTCAAACAAGTTAAAGAACACGCGGAAAAAAGGAGCGCTAAAATACATATGCACGTAGCTCAAGGTGAACGAGAACGATTACAGATCAAAGGTAGATATGGAAAGGAAGCCACCACTATTAAAGTACTCAAAGAATCGAACCTACTTGATGAAAACCTCTTAGCTGCGCACTGTCATGATACTACACAAGAAGAAAAAGAGATCATGGTCGAAAACAATGTTGATATGGTAGGGTGTCCCAGTTCTATAGCTATGATAGACGGGATAGTACCACCGGTTTCAGAGTTCTTAGAACTAGGTGGAAACGTTGGTTTAGGTACTGATCAGGCACCAGGTCCGGGTACGCACAACCTGTTCAGAGAGATGAGAACGGCCTCGATATTGACTAAAACCAAGTACAAAGACCCAACAAAACTACCTGCATGGGATACACTCAGGTTGGGATGTATAGGAGGAGCAAGTGTTTTAGATTGGGATGAAAAGATAGGTTCTCTCGAGGAAGGTAAATCCGCGGACATCATCACTGTAGACCTCTCTAAAGTCAATTTGACGCCTTCAGTCGATATACCATTCCATAATTTCGTTCCAAATCTAGTTTATTCAGCAACCGGTTTTGAGGTGGACAATGTATTCATCGCTGGAAAACATATAATGAGGGATGGAGAATTCGTTAAAATAGATGAAAAAAGGGTAGTTAAAGAAGCTCAAGATAGAGCCGTCGACCTGTTCAAAGAAGCTAAAGACGACTGGGAAGAAGCCGAAAGTTACCTGGTCGACATGACTCGAGAAGGACTTCTCTGATCACTTTTTGTGAAGTAAGTACCTCCCAACGTAAACGTCGATATCTTCCTTTCCGTTCACATCAAATTCGATAGTGTTCTTCTGTCCTTCCCCATCGAGGTAATAGAACTCAAAATCTGAGACATCCTCTTTCTTGGGGATCAACATTATAGATGCCTTTTCTAAATCATCCAAGAACTCCAGTCTTAAGAGTCCCTCGTGCTTCTCGACTTTTGCTTTTCTTGCGCCTCTGAATGTTTCGTAATGCCCTTCAAGTAGATCGAGCCTATCTTTCCTGGCGAAGAAGGGCATTTCCCTCCAATCGTCACCGTCTATTATATTCATCACTGCCTTGGCCACTGCTACCACAGATGAGGTTGGTGATGTGTTGCAGGCTAAAGCGACTCCGATATCTTCAGTGAATCCCAAGTAGGCGGAAGCTACAGCTATAGAACCACCGTGTCCTACCATTTTTTGGCCTTTGAAATCTTTAACACCCCAGCCGTATCCGTATCTGTCATTTTCCCTTGAAACGTAACCTTTGTGCATCTTTTCAATAAGGTCTTCAGCGATCAGTCTTTCACCGTTAAACACTCCTCCATCCATGTTCATGATCATATAATTGGCTAAGTCATCGATTGGACACAATAAGCCTCCTGCTGGGAAACTGAATTCTCTGACTGGTAGATCTGTTTCAGTTGGTTCACCGTCTCTGGAAAAGTAAGGTGTCATCTCATCATCTTTTCCATCCAGTTCAAAAACCGATCGGTTCATAGATAAAGGTTCGAATATCTCATTTTGAATAAAGTTCCTGTAAGAGGTACCTGTCACTTTTTCTATGATCTGACCTAAGAGACAATATCCAGTGTTGAAGTAGAAGAATCTCTCACCTGGATCAGATGGTATCTCGTCTTTTGCGTTGTTAACATGCATGTACAAGTCATCTAGGTCTCCAAGAGGTACACCTCTTTCTTCCAATCCGATCAACCTCGCAATCAAAACTTCACTTACACCTAGAGAAGGCATCCCTGAAGAGTGTGTGAGCAGGTGATGAATCGTTATCGAGTCGGGCCAATTTACCGGGATATATTCATTAACTGGATCCTTAACATCTAACTTCCCTCTTTCAACCAATTTCATGATCCCCAGTGCTGTAAATGATTTAGATATGGATCCGATCCCATAGATCGTCTTGACTGTTGCCGGTAGATCCTTTTTTAAATCCCTAGAACCAAAACCACGGGCATAATTAATTTCACTATCCTCAACTACTGCTAAACTCATCCCTGGTACTTTTGCTTCAGTCATCCACCAGCTGATAAAATCGCCTATCTCGTTGGAGGTGTCTTCATTCAAATTATCGATTTTTTTAGCCATACATGTCACCTATGATCATCTAAAAGATGGCAAAATAAATATTTTTTTTGTTTTTTCTCCCGTAAATTTAAATTTTCTAAAGGCTTTCGCAATTATCCATGCATCCTATAGAACCTTTGATACTAGCCGTTTCAGCTATCCTTATCCATGAGGTTTTTCACTACATACCTCATATATTTATGAAAACTAAAATAGAAAGATTTATCGTATCTACTAAATCAGTTGGTTTTCAATTCTCAAACGACTTCCTGCAAGAGAAAAATAAGGTGATCGCAGTCTACCTGTTACCCCTTTTCCTTTCATCGATATTAGTAATAGATCCTTATGCTCCTCGGATATTCATTTTTGGTATAGTTAATCTCCTTTGGAGTATCACAGATATATCTACACTTGCTTCTCTTCTAACAAGATCACCCATTGAAAGGGTGAAATGGGCTGACAAGAAGGATAGGAAGGCTAGAGATAAAGCCATCATAGACTTGTCAAGATCGAGCTGACTGATCAATAATCTAAATCATCAACTTTCGAAGCGATTATAAAATCGTTTTCTGACAAGCCTTCAATAGCATGTGTGTAAAGGATTAATTTTACAGTATTCCAAGATATGTATATATCAGGGTGATGTCCTTCTTCTTCGGCAATGTCCGCAACCTTGTTTACAAATTCCATAGATTCTTCGAAGTTTTTAAAACTAAAAATCTTCTTGATTTTATGTGTATCCTTCCTATCTATATCCCAGTTATCAACATCTTTTAGATATCTATCTTCTTCTACATCCGGCATCGGGGACTGTCCCCCTTCACAAGGGACACAATGTTTTTCAGATAATTCCATCTAGATTACCATCGAATGATATCAAAACAGATTAATTAAATCTTGTGTTGCGATGAATAAATAGACGTTAATCTAACATAACACAATTAAGGGGCAAATACGCAGTATTTTTAATTAGGCTTGATCCGATTAAGGTTCTAAACTGACCGTTATAGACATCGAGGAAACGTTGACTGTCCGATCATCCTCTTCTTGTTCTATCTCTTCAGTATCCGTTTCAATGCCGGTTATGTTTGCTTCTTTTAAAAATCTGTTTTTGGTTATCTCGGCAACGTCAACTGCCTTACTGATGGCTCTTCCTCTAGCCTTGATAAAGACTTCATCAGAGCCGCTATTGAATTGATTCACGACAGCCATAACGTACGCCATTGTTTCCTTATTTCCGATATACACTGTGTTTTCTTCTGCCATATCTATGTACCTCGCATATCTTGCATTTCCAAATTAAAAAGGTTATATTTACTATTTTAGTTTTTTAACTCTTTACCCAAGAAGTCATCTTCCTAAATCTCTGATTTAGGTGGGGGATGAATTGGGGTGGCTTTTCAATCACACTTTCACTGGCCCCCTCTAATAATGTCTTATATACCTAGAAAGAAATTCATACTTGGATGGAAGCTAAAAAAACCATAACTTGTAGGATTATCGAGCCCAACAAATGTAAATTAGAAGCCCTCAAGACAGAATATGATAAGGTTCAACGATATATCAAAGGTGAAGATGTTGATACCTATTCGGCTACCGTTCAAGCGATGGATAAGTACACAGATTTTGGATGCCCTCGACGACGATGGTACCCTGGATTCACCATGCCATTGCTTGCCATCGCGGTAGTCCTAGCACTGGTAATCTATTATAAGAAGAGATGGTAAAAACCTATCAAATTCAACCAGGAGTATGTCAACCTTCTCTTAACCAATCTTCGAGAGCAGAGATACCAGTAGGATGACTTATCTTGATCAATGCTTTAGCGGTTTCATCCTGAACCCATACTTTATCTTCCTTCAAAAGTTCTACTAAATGGTCAACTGCTTCTTCAGATCCTATCTCACCCAGGGCATCGGCTGCACAACCTCTTACAAAGTAATGTTCATCATTTAAAAGTTCTATTAGATGTTCAATTAACTCTTCATTTTCATATTTACCTAATGTCCTAGCAGCTATGCCCCTTACTCTCTCATCATCATCATCTAATGCTTTTACCAAAGGATCGATAACTTTTTCATTCTCGATCACTTCGAGGATTTGAATAGCCTTTCGCCTAACTTCTGGATCATCATCCTGGAGGTCCTGGATTATTTTTTCGACATATCCCATCGTATCTTTCTCCGGTTCCGTCAACCCAATTTGTCCAAATGGACTCACTCCCTTTTAATAACAAATATTTTTGTTATTATTGAAGATATATTGAGGGTCCGACTATAAATAATTTACTGACAGAATACAATCAATATCAAAAAAAGATCGATTTTAAATGTTTAGATAAAACGGATATATACCTAATTTAGAAAAAAAAGGGAGGGAGGGTGATTATCGTGATTTATCAATTGAGTAATTTTATAGCTCTATTAACGCAGGATTTATAATGTTCAAAATCCCCGTTACATTCAAAATCGAGAACCTCTTTAGTTCTCTCTAAACAATCCATGAATGAACCTATAGAAGAATTAAAAGAATTTAAGGATTTGATATCCTGCCGGGAGATAGTTTCTCGGTCTAACATAATATTGACCTTTAGGTCTGTTGTATATATGTGTATATATGCACACATTTATAAACCTTTTGTACCTTGATGAAAATTAAAAAGAATGTTTTTTTATTATTTACCATAAAACAACATAGTAAGATATATCATTTGCCCTGTCTTTTGATGGGATATGGTCTCGGTTAGGACCTTTAGAGTAGATGACCTAAGAAAGGTAATGAAGATCGCTGATGAATCTTTAAAAGAAATTTATGATGAAGAGCTTTTTTTAACCCTTCATAGTGCTTGGAATACTGGTTTTTATGTGGCAGTGAAAGACAATGCTGTCATAGGATTTATTTGCGGCACCATAATCCCCACTGAGCAAGCAAGATTGTTGATGCTAGCTGTCCATCCATTGTATAGAAGACAGGGTGTTGGGTCCACGCTCATGAGTGTATTTGTAGAAAAATGCATAATAGAGGAGGTCAAAATCATTGTCCTTGAGGTAAGACCGACCAATCACGTCGCTATCAATTTTTATCTGAGAAGGAATTTCAACCCTGTTGAAACTTTAGAAGACTTTTACACGAATGGGGAAACTGCGATAAAGATGGTAAAACATTTATGATGCTATGATTTCCAAATCTACGTAATTTGATCAATGAGGTGTAAACATGGTAGAAAATATGGATAAACAGTTCGAAAAATTAGAAAAAGAAATCTTCGATAATTTTATGGAAAGAAATCCAACTTGGGCAACCTCTATAGGCATCCACGAATACGATCATTTGTTACCAGATATATCACGTGATAAACACTTAAAAGATATTGAATTGATGAAGGGTTGGAAGGATGACCTAGAGGAGTTCGATCCCTCAGATCTATCCGAAGAAAAAAGGTTGTCAAGAAAATTAGGTATTCATCTTTTCGAATTATTCTTATTTCAAATGGGAGATTTGAGACGGTGGGAAAAAAACCCATCACTGCCATCTGTGGTAGGAGGGGGGATATTTCCACTCTTGAAGAGAGATTTTGCTCCTATCGAAGAGAGATTAGAAAGCATACATGGCAGAATCCAAGATATACCAAAATTATTGGAGCAGGAAAGAACTAAGCTGGAAGAACCTGTAAAACTTTGGATAGGCATGGCTATCGAATCTGCAGAACAACTGCCAATGCTTTTTAAGCTAGTGTTGATGATAGCAAAAAAAGAAGATCTAGATAAGGAAGATATCGATAAGTTAAATGAATCAATCAATAAAGCCGATGAAGCTATTGAAGAATACATAGAATGGTTAGATGAAAAGAAAAGTGAAGGTGTAGATGAATTTGCCATCGGGTCCGAAAAATTTAGTGAATTGATAGAAAAAAGAGAATTGGGGTATAACCCAGATGAGATCCTAGATATAGGTGAAACTCTTCTCGAGGAATCAAAGAATCAAATGAAAAAATATGCTGAGCTTTTAAACAAAGAAGCCGATGTAGATGAAGTTGTTGAGGAAGTTATGTCCCAAACCCCAGAGTCCTTCGATGAGGCTCTAAACTGGTATCGGGAGGGGCTTGAAGACGCAAAAGAATTCGTAATAGAAAACGATTTGGCCACGATCCCAGAAAACGAAGAGATCGAAGTTACAGAAACACCTGAATACCTCAGACCTTTGATACCTTATGCAGCTTATATGCCTCCTGCAAAATTCGATGAAGTTATGAAAGGGATATACATAGTGACCCCACCAAACAATGAAGAGGCCCTAACAAATTACTCTTATTGGGATCTTAGAAATACGACAGTCCACGAAGGGTATCCTGGCCATCATCTTCAAAACGCAGCTGCTAGAACCAATGACGATATATTTCATCTATTTTCAAGAGCCATAGAAACTATCGAGGGATGGGCTCATTACTGTGAAGAGATGATGAAGGATCAAGGATTTGACGATACTCCCGAAGCCAGGTTGATACAGACAAAAGACGTGGTATGGAGAGCGGCTAGGATTATAGTTGATGTTAACCTCAGCAGGGGTGATATGAAATTTGACGAAGCAGTTGATTTCTTAGTTGAACATGCACGATTGAAAGAAAAGGATGCAACAACTGAGGTGAAACGATACACCCAGAATCCAGCTTATCAATTGAGTTACCTTTTAGGTAAAGAGATGTTGAAAGATCTAAAGGAAGACGTTAAAAGTAAGATGGGGGACGATTATACTGAAAAATTCTTTCACGATACTATCCTATATTCAGGGAGCGTTCCCATGAAATATCTCAGGGAGATATTTGAAGAAAAAATAAAATAGGAGTGGTTTTAGAAATACCTAAGGTAAGAGAATTTCCTTAGCAAATCACTTATTTTCTACCAGTTCGTCCGCTTTTACCAGTGATATGAGTTCTACATCCACTTCCTTTAGATTCTCTTCAGCACCTTCCTGCCTATCCACCACTACTATAACTTTTTTGACTTCTGCTCCGGCTTTTCTCAATACTTCTACGGTTTCAACAGAAGAACCGCCAGTTGTTGTAACATCTTCTACAATCACCACTTCCTCTCCTTCTTCAAGAACCCCTTCAAGCCGAGTTCCAGTTCCATGACCCTTCTCTTTTTTCCTGACCATTATGTACGGAGAACCGGTCTCTAAAGATACAGCGGCAGCGATCGGGACGGCGCCTAACTCCATCCCGGCTATCTTTTCATCATCGATGTATTTAGCCATCTTTTGTGCGACCTTCTTTAAAATATCAGGTCTAGTACTGGCTAATTTGATATCTACATAATAACTGCTCTTCTTACCTGAAGTAAGCGTGAACTCACCGTATTTTATCGCTCCACAATCTTCCAACATCTCTTTCAGCATATATTTCACCAAGGTTCGTTTTTTAGTCCTAATTTATATCCTATTATGTTAACTATTCGGTGTAAAAGAGGGATTCCGATTAAAAGGATGATCAAAGCGATCCAACCATCACCTGAAAAATAGGTTTTTAAAACCCAATTATGATCTACGATAAATGTGAGTAAAAATGCACCGATCACAAAGTCATACTGATCTATCACAGGTGTTTTAGCTCCTCGTTTTCTTCCTAACCTTCTCTTTAAAAAACTGGCCATCATGTCTCCAAAAAGTGCTCCAAAGGAAAGTGCGAATATGATTATATAAGTTCTCATAGACTGAGGAAATATGTTAATGAAAGGAGAAACTAAAAAATTAAAAGCGATAGTAACCAATCCACCAGCTAATCCACCTCCCAAGAGTCCCCTCCATGTTTTACCATCTCCAAGGATCCTTTTTCCATGGATCTTCAATCCACCGTCTATAGGAGTACCGCCTCCAAATATTACTGCTAATGGATTTGCAATGAGAGCCGGGATGAATGCCAATATCGCACTTAATACTCCGATATTCATCGGTTTGAAATCATCTTATCTATTAAATACTCTTTCATCAAAGTAGACTTTTCTCCATCTCCATTACCATCTTGATACGCCGTGCTAAAAGTTCGATTCCAGCATCCCACAGTTTTTCACCTTTTTCTTTTGTAGCTTTCTTTGGATCTCCCAAAACACCGATTTTACTTAGCTCATGTGTATCCCAGGCAAACTCGAATGGAGGATCATTTTCGAATTCGAACTCGTCACCCGGAAAATCCATCTCAACCTCAGGAATAGCATCCTTATCTACCAATTCTTCTCGATTCGCCAGTGAAGTAGATGTTTCATACTCTCCGGCGTGTACATCATTCTTAGAATCTACGTACTTCTTTTTACCGGGATCCATACTCTCCCCGGAATCTATAAAGATCAATAGTCCAGTTTCCCTTTTTAACTTTCTAGAAGCTATCTTTATAGTTGTTGTGTTTCCACCATGAGCATTGTATATGAACAGTTTTTGGATGCCATGATGGATGATTGATCTTCCGATATCTATTATCATATCTCGAAGCGTTTCAGATCTCACAGTTATAGTTCCAGAAAAGGCCATATGATGATCGCTGACTCCGTACGGGATCGTTGGCAATATAAGTGGTTTCGGAGAATCAATTCTTTTTACGGCTTCTTCTAACATATAACCAGCATCAAAAGTATCGGTATCCAGCGGTAGATGTGGTCCGTGTTGTTCTATACTTCCTATGGGAAGTAGTGCAGTATCTACGAATCTCGTTCTTTGTTCAAGCTCTGATCTAGTCATCTCTCCCCATTTTATCTTCTGCATAGTTGTGAAAACAAAAAAGTTTCATTTAGATTTTTCCTCCCTAAAAATTATTACCCTTTGTTATGTAAATAAATCAATGGATACTCCAAGAGATATATTGAACGAACTTAAATGGGATAATTCAAAATCTTTAGAAAGGGCTGAGATTTTTTACGTCCATAGAGGCGCACCTGGTGATTACAAGATCATCAAAGGAGATGAAATACTCGATCTGGGTCGCTCTTTCATCAAGTTAGAAGAAGGCCAGATACCTTATCATAGGATCTTTCAGATCGTATGCAACGGTGAGGTAATTTTTTCTCGAGAAAGGTCATAGCTTTTTCAAGAGTTTATCTATATCTTCTCTGAGTTTTTCCCTGTTCGAGGATATAGCAATATCCCCTCTTGTTTTTTCTACTAAAGCTCTTGCCATGTCCTGTTTATTTTTGATTGGAATTATAGCCTTTGGATAATCCAATTCCATAAGCATATCCTTTATACGACTCATGGCATCAAGCAGTTCTTCAGCTCTTTGAACATCTCCTTCTGTCAGTTTTTCTAGACATTGCCGACGTAGTTCACCTATGACATCAGCTAGTCCGAGTAGGTAGGCACTAGGTGTGATATCTAATCCCTTTGCTCCCATCAGTTCTCTATCTGAAGTCAGGGCCCAGAGTATATGAGCTTCAGCAAGCTCTTGGAAACCGTTCCTTAAAAAACCTGAATGAAAAAGTTCTGGATAACCTTCTATTATACTTTTCAATTTTGATACCTCTTGGATAGCTTCGTTGAAACTTTCTTGGGGATTACCATCCTGATGGATCTCCTTGATCATTTTCCGAGATGATCTCCTTATAGCCCTAGAGGATTTTAATGCTAGTTCTCTAACGGTGTCTTTGTCATCTAACTGGCCAACGATCTTATCAACTTTATTTTCTAAATTATCTAAGTTTTTCATCTCTAGTCCCCTTTGATCTCTTGCATATGTTTCAATTTTCTTTCGATACTCTCGGGCTTACCAATGTCGTGTCTCATATGGACTTTATCTCCTTTTACATGGGATAAAGCTCTTTCACTAGCGGATTCTGCTTCTTCTAACTTCTCTGAATAACCACAAACTGCTAAAGACCGGGAAGTTGTAGTGTATATATTCCCATCTTTTTCATCCACAGAAGCATAAAACAATTGTGCTCCTTCTGATCCTATAGCATCCTCATCTATTTCCAACTCAGCACCTGAGACCGGATCTATTCCATATCCTTCAGGTACGATATATTTACAGACACTTGATTTTTTCTCGAAAGATACTTCCAAATCTGAGATGTCGCCTTGAGCTATATTTTTACAAATCTCTACATAATTGTTTTCTAGTAGTGGTAGAACATTCATAGCCTCTGGATCACCCCAACGACAGTTATACTCGATGATCTTTGGTCCCTTTTTAGTGAGCATGAATTGTCCGTATAGAACACCTTTGTAAGTCACACCTTCTTTTTTTAAGGCCCTCAGCGTTTCTTTGATAATCGAAACGCTCTCATCGTAAGTTTTGCTATCCACGAATGGAAGCAACCCGTCAGCCTGTGAATAAGAACCCATGCCGCCTGTATTGGGTCCTTCATCACCTTCAAATAAACGTTTATGGTCTTGGACTAAAGGCATCGGGATCAGGTTTTCACCATCTGTGAATACCTGTAGTGTAAATTCTTCTCCTTTCAATCTTTCTTCCAAGATCAACTTGGAACTGCCACCTATTTTGTTCTCTAGTACTTTATGACAATAATCTATTACCTCTTCTTTGTTCTCTAGATGTTCTCCCATGATCTTAACGCCTTTTCCACCGGTTAACCCTACTGGTTTCACTGCTAATTCCCCTTCATAATGGGTTAAAAAGTCCTCGATTTCCTCTATATCATCAAACACCTGATAATCTACTTTCCCCGGTAGATCATATTTCTGCATGATATTTCTCATGAATTCTTTTGATATCTCGATCTGCGCTGCATTTTTATTTGGACTAGCACACTTGATACCTTTTTTCTCCAGCTCATCAACGATACCTTTACCTAGAGGTGCTTCTGGACCTACAACAGCCAGGGCTACTTTTTTATCAACGGCCCAATCAACAACATCATCGATGTTAGTGCCCTTCTCAAGTAAAAATTCCTTGGATAGACGGGCAATACCTGGATTTTTGTTGCCCATAACTGCGTAAATCTCAGCACCACCATGATGAAGCGCTTTTACTATAGTATGTTCTCTCGCTCCTCCTCCAACAGTAAGTATTTTCATAGTTATCATTAAGGGTAAAAAGGTGGTATAATATAAGATTTAGTCTGAGATATACTCTTCTTTTCTCCTTGATAAAACTATCTTATCATCTTCTACAGAATCTATATCATCAGCATCGATGGTAACGTCTTTCGTTTTAACATCAATGAAAGCGGGGACAGGTCCTTCCTCTAAATGACTCGTAGGAAGAGAGATTGTCATATCCTCGAAGGACATCATGGGAACTGCGTACCTTTCGATCTCTCCTTTTTCATCTCTAGTACGAATGACTTTAGCATGTACACGTATATATTCTAAGTCCCCATCCTTATCTTTTTCAGCTTCTACTACTCTACCGATCTCAGTATCTTCACAATCCACTACTTTGGTATCGATTAAATTTTTTTCAGGACATATCCATAAATATATTTTTTCTGAAGTGATCTTATCGATATATTTGAGATCGATTTTAAAATATTCACCGAAAAATCCCTTGTGGATCAAAAGACTTGTAGGGCTTAGTGTGGTAATGTTGATCTCTATATCATCTACATGCCCAAAGTGTTCTCCCTCTGCATCGTACACGTGAGTACCTTTGATCTTGTTGAAAGTGGTCTTCCCCTCTTTAGAAATGATCTTACCCATCTCTATCGATATCTATAATGTTTTTAAACTACTTTATATTTGCCCCACCTGTTTAGAGGATTACAATATAGGGTTCATCTCAACATTTTTTTAATCAATCCAAGATCATCCTTATTGATCCCTTTTAAAAAATACAATATAGTGAAGTAGAATATAATTCCTATAGGAAGGATCCATAGAGGAGATATCTGTAATCCAAGTAAAGTTGGTAGATAGAGTAACATGGCCATAAACACACTAGAGAGATAAGGTTTCCACAGATAAGAAGTTGGGATAGGTGATAACTGTTCACAAACAAGATGATAATTTAGAAGGAAATGTGTGATTTCAGCTATAACGATGGCTACAGCAGCCCCATAGACACCATAAGACGGGATGAATAAAATTCCCGATATTATTAAAACAGCGGACGCAACTATGAGATTCCTAGATGATTCTAAAGTCCTTTCGCTGGACCACAGCACCATTTTCAAACTACCATTCATGAACAAGAAGGGGAGCATCCAAACTATCGTTCTAAACACATGGATAGTCTGTTGATATTCTGCAGCATATATCAAATGGATAATATCTCCAGCGATAACATAAAGCCCTAAGGTCAAGGGGAGAGATAAGATCAGCAAAAACCTAAGAGATTCAAAGTAAGCCCGTTTCAATACCTTTCTTCCAGACGAATATAGTCTTGAAAATACGGGATAGATGGCCCTTCCAAAAGAGTAGGGCACTACTCCTAAAAATATTATGATTTTCCAACTAGCACTGTAAAGACCTGTAGCGAAGCTACCAGTAAATACAGCCAATAGGACAATTATAACATGACCATAAATGACACCAACTGTCATAAAAAGAGCGAATGGAAAAGAATCTTTTAAAAAACTCTTCCATCTTCTTGGATCTGGAGTGGATATCTTAGAGTTAGAAAGTCCCATCTGATATACAATAAAATAGAGGAATAATTGAATCATATAGGAGACCAGAAGAAATAGCAGTATATTTAAGAGATCGTAACCTAATAAAATAGCTGATATTCCAAATGACAAGTATATTACCTTCCAAATCAAAGTTACGATGGCCTGCAATTCCATCCTTTCTAGGGCTTGAAATTGTGCTGCGAACGAATTAGATAGTTTTTCGAATATCAGGATAGTTATTGCAACCATGAAGATATTAAAAGGTATATTCACTTTGAAAATATTTTTTACCATGAGATAAACAACTGAAATAACTACGACAGTAAGAATACCTAAAAGAATCCTTAGAAAAAGGATATTGCTTAAAAACTCAGGTGCTTTCTCTGGTCTCCTAGAAACTTCTCGGATAGTCATCTCATCTAAACCAAAATCAACAACGACCGACAAAAGGTATGAAAAAGCCATTACAGAATTAAAAATTCCGAATGACGTAGGTAATAGATGGTTAGCTAGAAGTATTATAAAAATTGCACTAAAAACCCTCGCGATTATCTGGGCCGATGCCAGCCATCCCGTATTTTTTAAAACTTTTACGAAACCTTTCACTGGATCACATATTTGTAATGGATACGATTTATAAAAATTCTTGCTAAGGCTTCGATTTGGAATCGATCTTTTTAAATAATCTTTTCATCCAAGAGGTCACATCGATCTTATCTTTTATGAGTCTACTACGGGCTGCCTTAAAGTCGACATTTATAGTTTCTTCGAGGATCGAACGGATGGTGAAAAAGGTCTCATGGGAGGTGGTTATCTGTGCACCCAATTCATATTTTAATTCCTGGTCTTCTAGATAACCTCGATTTTTATTGGATAAGTATATCCAAGGAACCCCAAGGACCCCGGCTTCAGAAGCAGTGGTTGCGCCTTCTCCCACATACATTCTAGAAAAGGCTAAGAGATCATGAAATTTATGATCGGGTATATCAATTTCATACTCTCTGATAGGAGAGGGGATAGGTTCTTCAGAATTAACAATAACCGGGCCATATTCATCCAATAATCTGACTAGGTCTATTCTTTCTCTTCTATCTAGAACACGTTCGTCTGCCTGATGACTAGCGTCCATGGCCGAAAATCTTACAATAGTATATTCCTTCGATTTCAATCCAAGCTCTTTAAGGACGCCTCTATCGGGTTTGAAGCGTTTAGGATGTAGGTAAGCTAGTTCATGATAACCTCGATAGGTGACATGCTTATTTTTTGGAGGGCGACCCCTGTAGCAGTCCGGTGTAGCTATCACGTCAGCACATGGAAAAGTCAGTAAATTGGTAAAAGTAGCTGTTTCGGTATCTGTAAAATCAATAGTAGTGGCATCTAATAGGGAACCTGCATGTACAGAATACAAACCCGCTATAGATGCTGTTATATCGGGATCTATTTTTCTTGCTTTATTGATCAATGAAAGATCGTTATGAATCACCCCCAATCCCTTACCCAATTTTCCACTGTATGTCTTTCCAAAAGTTTCGTATTCAAATCCAAGAAGGTCAAGTAATGTCAGCGTATTCTCTCTTTCCTTAACCATCAAGTGAAATTCATGGCCCTCCTTTTTCATATCCCATATTAAATTCTTGAAAAAATGAACGTGTGCGGGATGAGCGATCACTAATAGGACCTTCAATCTAACACCGTTTTTGGAAAGATTGGAGATAGATATAAATGTAACCCAGAAAGAGTGATAAAGAGTATACGAAAATTATTAAAGAAAGCATTTTCTAAACAGGTTGATGGATTGGCTTATCATCATCGCCTTGGCTTTTGCAACCGTTGCTCTTGCTGAGATAGGAGATAAAACCCAGATAATGACTATATCTCTCGCAACCCGCTATAGGAACAATCCTGTTTTTTGGGGTATGTTTTTGGGGATGAGTATAATCACTTTGTTTGGTGTCTTAGTAGGTACTGTGATCTACCAATTCATTCCTTTGTTTTACGTAAAATTGTTCGCAGCACTTATATTCATATTCTTTGGGACATACTCATTATATATAAAAGAGAAAGAAGTGGATAAAGATGTAGACGAAAAAAAGGTTTTTTCAACTTCCTTTTTACTTGCCTTAATAGCTGAATTTGGAGACAAAACTCAATTGGTAGTGATTGCTTTAACCGCAAGGTATAGAGCTCCATTTTTAGTCCTGTTGGGGGCTTTAGGTGGGTTAGCACTGGTGATAGGTATAAGTGTTTTTATGGGAGACAAGATAGCAGAAATTGTCGAAAAAGATAAAATTGATTTGATTTCATCCGTGCTATTCCTGATTATAGGGATAGCATTTCTTTTTGAGATTTTGTTTTTCACGTAAATGATATTAGCACCTATTGAAATTAAGTACTATGGCCCGATGGAAGAAGAAAGATTCTAGGAAGATAGCTGACTCTACGTTCTTCACCTTGAAAGAGGATGATGTTGAGCTCCCCGACGGCAGTGAAATGACTTACACTATGTTGGATATGCCTGATTTCGCTGGAGTACTACCGGTGATAGATGATAAATTCGTTTTGATCAAAAATTACAGATATCCAGTTGATGAGATGGTATTGGAAATTCCCGCTGGATTGATAGAAGAAGATGAAAAACCAAAGGAAACCGCATCTAGAGAAATGAAGGAGGAGACGGGTTATACACTAAAAAGCTGTGAAAAAATAATTGAATATCATCCCGTAGCTAGCCTGAACACACAGACTGCACATCTATTTTTAGGCGAGGTCGACGAAGGTTTTAAAACAAATAGAGATACAGCAGAAGATATGACCGTGGAAATTATCCCCATCCAGGAAGTATATAAGATGTTGGAAAACAAAGAGATAGTACATCCTCATACTATTATTGGACTTTTTTATAGTAGAGATAAATTATCAGAAATGATTTAAACAACTTATACATATTGGGAAAAGAATTCAAGCTCAAAAACAACCGAAAAGGTTTATAGATAAAACGCAATTTTGGAAGACTCTTTATGGCAAAAAAAGTAAAAAGCGAAAGCGGTAACATATTTTGTTCTTATTGTGGAACCGCCGTAAAAGAAGATGACGATAACTGTCCTAGCTGCGGTGAAGAACTTGAAGAACGGTTGATCGAAGGGGTGTTATGTCCGTCCTGTGATAATCCCGTCGATCCTATGGAAAATGTTTGTCCAGAATGCGGTGCAGAATTATCAGATGTTACTTCCGAAGGAGATAGAGATGAGGAATTTCTCTCTAAGCTACTAGGTTGGGGTGATGAAACCGAAGGCAAGCTGGAAAAAAAGATCGAAGAAAAACGCAAGGCTATGGAGGTTTTCAAGAAGGTAGCTGATGGCACAGGCGGTAAAGAAGAGAAAAAAAAGGTTGAAAAGAAAGACAAGGTAGAGACTGATATCTCATATGACCTTATGGTAAAGCCCTTTGAAGATGTAGTAAAGACTACCGAGGAAACACTAGCTGACATAAAGGATAACATGGTTGAATTAAAAAGTGAGATTGAAGACTGTGAAGATCCAGAAGATAAAGAAAAGCTTAAAAAAGAGATGGAGGAGCTTAAAAAGAAAAAAAGGCGTTTCCATAATATGATCGCTAGTATAGAACAGATGGACAATGCAGTGGAAACTTTACTAGAAAAACAGAGGAAGGAATTAGAAGAGAAGCAAGAAGAACTCAAAAACAGAGTTAAAGAGTTCAAGAAGGTAGTTAAAAGGAAGGATAAGGAAAGAGAAGACATCAAGGAAAAGAAAGAGGCCCTTAAAGAAAAAGAAGAAGAACTCAAGGAAAGGGAGATGAAGCTCAGTATATGGGAAGAAGAACTAAAAAGAAAAGAAGCAAATTTATCTGCACAAGTTGAAGAATATAAGGAAGGGGAGGAAGCACTTGAAAAAATCGAAAAAGAGATGCCTAAAGAGGGAAAAGTTACCAAAGAAGAATGGTTAGAAGAGCAGAAAAAGATACAAAAAGAGCTCTTTGATCTAAAGGATATGTGGGGTGAAGATGACGAAACGATTGATATCTCAAATGATTCCGTACCAAAAGTTAGAAAAAAGATAAAAAAGAAGGAAACTGAGTGGAAAAAGAAAATAGAAGAAATGGAAAAAGAGCTAGAAGAAGTTCGTAAAGAGAAGAAAGAGCTTGAAGCAAAAACCCTTGAGATGGATGTAAAGAAGGAAGAAATCGAAACTATACTATCTGTTTTAGATGATCTATTAGGTAACCTTCCTGAAGATCGTATCCGTGAGTTTGCAAAATCAAAGCATTTTGAACTTTATGAGAAAGTTCTAGACGCCTTTGAATTATAAGGAGTAATACAGATGGGTTTAAGAGAAAGGGCAAAGAAGGCGCTCGAAGAAGAAGAAAAAACTTCTGAGGAGATCGAAAAGAAGGAAGAAGGAGTCGAAGAACTACAGAAGGATATCCAAGAGCTCGAGAATAAAAAATCTCAACTCATTGAAGAAATCGATAGATTAGATATCGAGAAAGAAGACCTTGAATCCAAAAAAGAGGAGTTCGAAAATGTCAAAGCTAAAATTAAAGAGACTGTCAAAAAGAAGAAGGATTTGGAAGAAGGGATTGAAGAACTTGAACTAGAGTATGAGAAATTAAGGGAAAAACGAGAGGAATTGGAGAGGTTGACTGAAGAGTATGAAACTGTTCAGAAAGAGAAAGAAAGTTTAGAATCGGAGATCAAAGAACTGAGTGAAAAGAAAGAAAAGATAATAGATGAAAAGGATAGTATCGAAGAAACATACGGTGAACTTGAAAAAGAGATAGCTGATCTTAAAAAAAGAAAGGAGGAACTTTTAGAAGGGGAGGAGGAACTAGGTGAGTTATCAGAAAATGTGAAAGAACTGGAAGAAAAGAAAGAAGAGCTTCAAAAAGAAATCGAAGAACTTGAAAAAGAGAGGGGAGAGATTGCCAAATCCAAAGATGAGCTAGAAAAAGAAGATGAAGAGCTCGAAGAAAAAAGGGAAGAGTTAAAGAAAAGAGAGCAAGAATTGAACAAAGAAAGAGATGAGTTAAAAGATTTAAAAAACGAGGTCGAGGAAGAAAAAGAAGTTGTTTTAGAAAAAAGGGAAGATCTCGAAGAAAGAAAAGAAGAATTGGAAGATAAAGAGGGATATTTAGAGGGAAAAGAAAAGGAATTACAGTCAAAAGAGGAAAAGTTAGAAAGAAAAGAAGAAGACGTTGAGGAAAAGATTTCTGAAATCGACGAAAGGGAGGAAGAGCTAAGAACATTGAAGAAGAGTATCGATGGGAAGAAGGGAGCACTCCAGAGGTCTAAAAATAAATTGGAGGAGGATAAGAAAGAGTTAGAGGAGAGAGAGAGAAAACTCCAGGAAAAAGAGAAGAAACTTAGAGAAGAACTAAAACAAGAGTTATTCGAAGAAAAAAGGGAAGAATTGGAGGAACTAGAAGATTCTTTACAAGAGAAAAGGGAGGAGAAAGAAAAGTTAGAAACAGAAATCTCGGACTATGAGGAAAGATTAGAAGAGATAGAGGACAAAGAAAATAAGTTAGATGAAAAGGAGACTGGGATAAAAGAAAAAGAAGAAGAATTGAAAGAGCGGACCTCACTCTTGGATGAAAGAGAGTTGGCAATAGAAGAGAAAGAAGGGATGATCCAGGAAGCTGAAGAGAAACTAGAAGACATAGAAATTAAGGAGCAGGAGCTTGAAGAAGAGATAGAGAAACTAGAGGAGAAAGAAAATGTTTTAGATACTAAAGAAGAAAAACTTGATGAACTTGAAGAAAAATTGGATAAAAGAGAAAAGTCATTAAGTGAAAGAGAAGATGATACAGCTTCGAAGAGTGAGGAACTTGATGATAAGGAAGAAGAGCTATCTCAGAAAAATGAAGAACTCGAGGCTAAATCTAAGGAGATAGAAGAGAAGGAACAAGAGTTACAGAAAAGGGAAGAGGAGATAGATCAAAGAAAAGTAGAGTTGGAGAAGCTTGAAGATGATATTAATGAAAGAAAAGAAGAGATTCAAACTTTAGAGAAGTCATTAGAAGAGAAAGAGGAAGAGTTGGAAAACGTCGAAAAAGAATTGGAAGAGAGACGGAAGAATATATCTGAATCTGAAAACAAGCTAGATTTAAGAGAAGAACAATTGATAGATTGGGAAGAAGAAGTAGAGGGAAGAGAAGAAGAGCTAGCAGACAAAAGTTCCGATTTAGAAGAAAAAGAAAATCAACTCGATCAAAGAAAAGATGAACTTGAAGAACTAAAAGAGGAGTTGGAGGAACGTGAAAAAAGGCTAGAAGACTTGGAAAGTAATTTAGACGATGTCCAAAAAGAACTTGTAGAGCGTGAAAATCAAATAAAGACTCAAGAAGAAGAACTCGATGAACGAGAAGATAAGATCGAACAACGGGAGGCGGAACTAGAAGAACTTCAAACCGACCTCAAAGAGAAAGATGAGAAATTAAAGGCCAAGGAAAAAGAACTTCAAGAATGGGATAACAACTTAAATGAAAGAGAGCAGGGATTAGATACCAGGGAGGAAGCCATCAATGAAAGAGAAAAAGAGCAAGATGAAAGAGAAGATAATCTTGCTGAGAAAAAGGAAGAACTGGGTAAAAAAGAGAATCATCTAATAGAGTGGGAAAGTGAACTTGATACGAGGGAAAACAATCTTAACGAACGTAAATCCAGTCTTGATGATAGAGAAGAAGAATTGAAAGAGCTAAGCGAAGAACTTGATGAACGAAAAGAAAATATAGAGAAAAAAGAGACGGAACTAGAAGAAAGTGCTCAAGACCTAGATGAGAAAGAGAAAAAACTCGAAGAGATACAAGATTCTTTAGACCAAAAAGAAGAGGATTTGTCTAAAGAGAAAAAACAATTAAAGGAAGAAAGGGAAGGCCTTCACCAGTTAAGAGATGAATTGAATAGATGGGAGGACAAGTTAGACGAAAAACAGAAGATTTTAGAAAATGATAGAGATGAGTTCGAAGAAAGGGTGAGTAATAAAGAGGAGGAATTAAGTGAACGTAGTTCATCACTAGACGAAAAAAGCAAGATATTGTCAGAAAAAGACGACCGTTTGACAAAGTTAGAAAAAGAACTATCCCAGAAAGAAGGTCGAGTTTCTAAAAAAGAGAAGAATTTAAACGAACTTAAAGAGGACCTTGAAGATAGAGAAGAAAAAATCCTTGAAAAAGAAAAAGGACTTGGCAGACTTCAAGAAGAACTAGAAGACTGGAGAGAAGATTTATCCAGTAAAGAACATAGACTTGAAAAAGAAAAAGAAGAAGTTAGTCAAAAAGTCAAGGATATACAGGATAAAGAAGCTCGCCTTTGTGAAAGAGAAGGTGTAGTTGAAGAAGAATTAGAGAAGATAGAAAAAGAGAGGGATGATCTATCCGAGATGTGGACCAATATCGGGGAGAAGCTTGAAGATGTTGAAAATAAAGAGGAAAGATTAGAAAAACAGCGTTCAGAGATTGCGGTACAAAAGAACGAGCTCAAACAGAAAGAGAAAAATCTAAACGAAAGGGAAAGTGACATAAAGACAAAGGAAAAAGAACTCGCTGAAAAAGAGGAGGACATAGAAGAAGAGATAGAAGAAGTAACAAGGGAGATGGAGAAGGCTCGTTCTTGGAGCCAAACAGCTTTAGACAAAGAAAAAGAACTCCAATCCTGGGAAAATGATCTTGAAGAATGGGAGGATAAGTTAGAAGAAAGAAGGAACAAGATCCAAGAAGAGAGAGAAGAAATAGAAGAGCTTCTAGAGGAACTACCAGAAAGAGTCGAGGATATTGAAAGGCGAGAGGAGGAGCTTCGAGGAAAAGAGAATCAATTAGAAGAAGAGAAAGGAAGAATTGAGTCTTTAAAAGAAGAACTCGAAGATAGAGAAAGGGATTTAGAAGAAGAAAAGAAGCACGTCCAGGATATAAAGGAAAGTGCTATGAACATGATGCAGTATGCCAAATCCAAGAAAGCTAGGGAGGAGAAGAAACGAAGAGAAGAGATTCAACATGAGAGAGAAAAACTAGAAAGAGAGAGGAAAAAACTCGAAAAGGAATTGGCCCAGAAAGAAAAGAACCTCGAAAAGAGAGAACAGATGCTTGATGATAAGAAAAATGATCTCATGGAAAGAGCCCAAGAGTTGGAAGAAAAGGAAACAGAGCTTCAACAACAGCGGGATCAGATAAAGGAAGAAAAGAAAGAACTCACCGAAACTTGGAAAGAACTAGAAGGGGAGTCCAAAAAGATGGAAGAGCTGGAAGAGCGTGAGAAGAACATCGAAGAGCGTGAGAAAGAACTAGAAGATAAGAAAGAAAAATTAGAAAAGAAGAAAAAGAGGATAGACAAGATGAAAAAGCATCTTGATGATCTATTGTAAACTATTTTACCCGCTCTATCATATAATCTACTAGAGAAATCAGTATATTTTTGTGGTTACTTTCTTGTAAAGATTTTATACTATCCTTTGCACTGTTAGCATACTCCACTGCTAACTCTCTACAATATTCGATCGAGTCGTATTTGGTCAGCAGATCTATGGCTTCATCAACTTCTTCTTGAGTACTATCGTTTTCAAGTATCTCAACGAGACGGTTTCTGTCATCATCTTCTAAATTTTGAAGGGCATGTATCACCATCAACGTCCTTTTACCGGCTTTGATATCACTACCAACGGGTTTTCCGAGATCATTTTGATTACCCATCAAATCTAAATAGTCATCTTGAACCTGGAAAGCGATGCCCATTTTGCGGGCATATTCCCCCAGCATTTCTACCTGTTCCTCGGATGCGTCTGCCACTATAGCCCCACACCTAGCAGCAGCCTGGAAGAGATAACTAGTCTTCTTTTCGATCATCTCTATGAACTCATCTTCGATGATATCGAAAGTTGTTTCAAATCTCATGTCCTCCTCCTGACCTTCTGCAACCTTCAATACCGCTTGAGATATCTCATATAGAACTTGTTTTATTTTCACAGGTTCTACATCCATCTCTGATATCAATCTAAAAGAAAGGGCGAAGAGTGCATCTCCGACATTGATAGCAGTGGGTAACCCTTCCTTTTTATGGAGTGTTTGTCTACCTCTTCTTAGATCGTCATCATCCATGATATCGTCGTGGATCAAAGTGAAATTATGGATCAATTCGATGGATAAACCAGGTTTTATAGCGTCGTTCTCATCACCATCCAATGCGCCACAAGATACCATGGCTAAAAAGGGTCGTAGTTTTTTACCTCCAGCCTGTGGGTACCAAGCCATGTTTTTCCACATGAAATGATCTTTATTTTTGAATATCTTGACGATCTCTTCATCTACGATCTTTTTCCTTCTTTGGATCTCAGCCATGAGGTCTGTCATTATCTTCACATCTAGGTGTAATAATTTGATATATTTAAGTAGAACGCTTGATTTATTGGGATAACCAATCTCTTAAATCTTCAGTAACTATCACCCTTCTATCTTTTAGATCATCCACGGTAGAACATCCCTGAAGAAACATAGAAACTTTCAATCCGTGGATCACGTGTCGTAAATATTTTACGACCTCGTCTTTACCTTCCCTTAAATAAGGTAAAACTCCCCCGGCTATACCAACAACTTCAGCACCCAATGATAAAGCTTTAGATACCTCTATTCCGTTTCTGATACCTCCAGTAGAGATTATAGGTATGTCTACGGCATTACTGCATTCAAAAGTAGTTACTGGTGTAGGTATACCCCAGTTCCACAACTCCTTCGCTATAGATCTTTTAAGTTCGTCACTTTCTCTAAAATATTCTACAGCAGAAAAGGATGTTCCTCCCATGCCTCCAACATCTATGGCTTCAACTCCAGTATTCTGGAGTTTTTCGGCGACATCTGCGGATATGCCAGCACCGGTCTCTTTAGCTATTATTGGTACTTCATCAGATAATAGAGAGATGGCTTCCAAAACACCCTTCGAATTTGTATCTCCTTCTGGTTGAACGATTTCCTGGAGATAGTTTAAATGTACAGCTAGGTAGTCACCATCTATCATTTTTAAAGCTTCTAAAGCTTTGTCAACACCATATGCATCATCTCCTCTCTGAGAGATCAATTGTGGCGCCCCTAAGTTACCGAACACTAAGGGAGGGTTATGTTCTTTAATAACTTCATAAGAACGTCTCAGACTCTTATCTTCCAAGGCTGCTCTTTGACTGCCAACCCCAAAAGGTATTCCAAGTTCTTCTGCTGCTTCTGCAAGGATACTATTGATATTTTCAGCACCACTGTAACCTCCAGTTATAGCTGAGATCATTAATGGCGCGGATAAACTTGATTTTAAAAATTCAACAGTAGTGTCGATCTCATGAAAATCAATCTCTGGTGTTGAATTATGATAAAATTTTAACATGTTCCAATAATCTTTGCCTGCCTCCACATCCTCATCCAAACAAATATCCATATGATCTTCTTTTCTTGATTCTATCATCTTTTCACCTCGGTTGAGACCGTATCTTTTCCATTTAGCATCCGTTTCAATCTATCTTTCTTACTACCGTTGATTACAAATGTCCGACAGTTTTCTGAAATCTCTAGCATTTTTTCAACTTTTCTATTCATCCCGCCAGTCACATCTATAGATGTTTCAGTGGTTTTGATGTCCTTTTTTACCAATGGATACATCTCCTCTGTAAATTCGTAAACTAGCTCCCCTTTTTTGTATATACCATCAACATTAGAAACAAATATTGCCTTCTCTGCTTTTTCACAAAGACCCAGCATAAGATCGTCACCAGAACATATCGTAACCTTTCTTTTCTCGTCTAATGCAACATCACCGAATGTCACCGGAACGGTCCCTATGTCAATATATCGGTGAAAAATATCAGAATTTAAATCCCTCAGTTTGCCATCCGTATATTTTGTAACAATACCACCTGGTATAGATACCGCTGGAAGACGCTCATCTATCATCATCTCTATTATTCGATTGTTCAAAACTCTCATATGGTTCTGAACTTTTGAAGTGGCCTCAGCAACGTTCTTAGGATCCTTTGTGTTGAGTTCAAATTTCTCAGCCCCAGGATGGCCAAAACTACCCCCACCATGCACTACGATAAAGTCATTATCTGTTGAAGAAGCGATCTCATTAATCAGTCTCGTAGTTCTTCTTCTTTTAAAAGTATAAGGAACATTCTTGTCTGTGATTACACTGCCACCCAACTTAATCAATATCAAGGTCTATCATTCCTTCTTCCTACTGCAAATAGCGAATTCGTCCCCATCAAAAAATACTTCTCTATCTGGATTCTCCCTCTGGATATTATCTATCATATCCTCTATATCGGCGAGCGTGATAGATGAATCGTGACGATCTATCTTTTTATGGATCTTTTTATCCATTAAGATTCCTCTAGCTTATTTTAGTAGGAGATTTAACTACTTATATTTTTTTGGTAAAGAAAAGAAAAAATTCAACATAGATATTTAGTGATAATGCAAATCGTCATACTGATCCTAGCTAGAATAAGTGATATTGATTTATTCAACGATACTTTTATATATGGTTAAAACTTTTCTAATAATGTCGGACAAACATATGACATATATGGTGTTAAGGTATGACAGAAAAAGAAAGTATATGGGATGCAGTCGAGAAATACAAATACGCATTTATGTATTACGTATATTTCGCAACATGTTTGATAGTCGCACTTTGGCTAGCCAAACCTATGGAGATTCTAGCTTCTCTAATCTAGGAGTGACCTAACGGTTAATGCGATCGATTCAGCACTGGTATATTCCGGAGACCAGCCTAAATTTTTTAGCTTTTCAATAGATAGACGCATAACTTTTACATCACCTTTCCATCCTCTACCACCATCAACTCCCCCAGTCCAGTTGTATTCTACATCTTCAAGGTTCATTTCATCACAGACTATATCTGCAATTTCTTTAACGTTGATGTAATCCTCGGAGCCTATGTTATAATACTCAACTCTGTCCTCAGCATAACGGGTTCCGTATACCATACCATTTATGCAGTCGGATATGTAAAAATAAGATTTAGTGGTGCCAGGGGGGCTACCTAAGATTTCAAGAGTTTCTGGATCATCTTTCAGTTTATGTACAAAATCATAAGTCACACCATGGGTGCTTCTCGGACCGACTACATTGGCGAATCTGAAACAAACAGCCTTCATATCAAACGTATGACAATAAGCCGAGATCATAGCCTCGCAGGAAAGTTTTGAAGATGCGTAAAGGGAAATTGGTTTCAAAGGCCCCAGATCTTCAGGTGTTGGAATTACATCCGTTTCACCGTATACTGTAGAGGTTGAGGTGAATACGATTTCGTCAACATCATTCTGTTTCATAGATTCCAAGATGTTGTATGTGGCTATCACGTTTTGTTCTAAATGGACATGAGTGTCATCGGCTCCAGCTCTAACATCTGGATTGGCTGCAAGATGGAAAACCATATCACATCTTTCCATCTCCTTATCTAGTCTGTTCTTGTCCAAAACATCAGCGACTATAAGTTCGAAATTATCATTTTCTTTTAGATGAGAAACCAATTCCTCTTTTCCTGAAGATAGATTATCGTATCCGACTACATGATTTTCCTCGATCAACTTATCACTTAGATGGCTACCTATAAAACCAGCTGCTCCAGTCAATAGTATTTTTCTATTCTTCAATTTCATCTATTTCACCTTTTTTAGACCTCTTATTTTTAGAATTATTCATATGATTTTTTGAGATGTAATATATTAAAGCAAATATGATCCCAACTATAACTAAAGCACCGATGCCTTGGAATAAACTTGTTTGAAAAGCCTCGAGTATGGCATCACTCAAGTACAAAGAAACTACAGCGATAAAAGTGCATCCTATAAAAGATCCCAATATAATGGCTAACCATGCCTTGAACTTATCTAAACCGATTACCTTCCCTATTATAGATGCACCTACTCCTCCACTCCCCTGGAAAGGGAACATAACAAATAGAGCTACACCGATGAAAGCCACTTTTGAGATCCATTGTTTTTCTTTCATCTTTTTGGCCCCGAACTTTTCGAACTTTTTTATCCAAGTTCCGATAAGGGGTATTTTCTCCGCGATGTAAAAATTCCATAAAAGGAAATACGATGTGACTATATCTACAAAAGCTATAGATCCAGCAACAAGAACTATGATCGTAGCAGGTGTGAGGATACCTTTAGCATTTATAGCACCTACTGTTAAAGGTATAACACTCTCTTTCCCAGCAGGGGGGAAAAAGTAACCGAACATCCCTCCTCCGGTTATCCAATAAATGCTTTTATTATGTATGATAAGGTATAGTAAAATTAGGTATAGAGACGCGATAAGAAACGGTAGAAAAAATATTACAATTTTACCAGGTAGTGTGGTAAAGAATCCGTTCAATTCCTTATCTTCTTCCATCAAAAATGGAGTAGATATAGATATTTAAGAACTTTGGGTTTAAATCCTTGATTTTTTACCAAAAATGACCTTTTTTCCACAGAAAGGACAATCTTTTGATTCGGTGTCCTTTTCTATTTTAAAATGTGTCCCACATTTAGGACATACTGCATCCAATTCCGCCATGATATGCTGATGTAGATAGTCGATAAAAAGTTTACCTGTCAGCTAACTCATCTCACTCGAGTAAGGTGATATTCTTTTTACCTATTTTTTTAACGACCCGATCGGCTATACTGGAATCGATGATCTTCTCAAGTTTGCCTTTGATGGACTTATGGATTATAACATGGATAATATTCATCCGCTCAAATTCGTCGATTATCTCTTTAGATATGTCGTCAGTGGTCCTTAAATAGACACCGTAAGGTATCTCGAATTCGTCCATAACATCTATTATATCTGAAGCCATTTCATCTGCCATCTGTTTCTTGGTCTGTTGTACTTCGTTATCTATCTTTTCTTTCTCTTCATGGCCCAAATAAGCATCTACTATTTCCCTTTCAGGTCTCTCTTTGATTATCTTGAGGATTGCGATCTTTTCTGGATGTAATTTTTTTATGATTATTTTGATCTTTTCAAGTGATCTTTTGGAATATTTGTGTCCATAGCTGGCTATGAGAAGCGTTTCAGGTTTTTGTTTCCGTTCTTCTTTTTTTATTTCGTCCATAAATTTCCACCTTTATTTATCACCAATACCCTAATAATTTCCACCATGCTAACCCTACTGTGATAAAGGTCAATATCCCGAATATGTTCAGCAATAATCCTGCCTTCAAAAAGTCTTTAGCTTCAAGTTGACCCGTTCCATAAACCAGCATCGCACTGGGTGTACCTATGGGTAACAGGAAAGCAAAACCACTAGCTAGTGCAATAGTGAATACTGGAACTATAACAGGGAAGCCAAGAGGTACCATAGCTGAGATACCTATCGGAAGTATGACCGCCGTTACCGCTGCGTTACTCATGGCACTAGATAAAAACACGGTAAGGGTGGCGAATACAGCGATCATCAATAAGGGGTTGTTACCGATGCCAGAGATAATTCCAGATGAGATACGATCTAAAAGACCGGTATGAGGTAATATCAATGAAAGGGTTACTGCTCCTACATACAGAAACAAAGTACCCCATGGCATCCTCGATTCCACATCCTCCCATGTAACGATCTTAGTGGCTCCGATAGCGAATGCCAATATCACGGCTACAACACCCATCCCTATTATCTGACCTACAGTAGCCCATGCTATAAAACCTGCAAAAAGGAAGCCGGCAGCCATACCTTCACCCATCTTTAGGTCTCCCATTTTCTTCAATTCATCTTTGATGTTACTTCTAATGTTTTCCATATCTACATCTTCTAGATCGTATAACCAGTTTAAAACCAAATAAACCACAACGATCATGACCAAAGAAACTGGGATAGAGGCAACGAACCATTCTACAAAAGATATCGATTCTCCAGTATATTCTGTATATATTTCCACTGCTAATATGTTCCTAGCACCACCTAAAAAAGTAGCGATACTTCCCACTGATGTCCCGTAGGATAATGCTAATAGCGTAGCTTTGGCAAAATTTGACTCCATGATGTCTTTCCTATTAGTGTAGGCATATATCCCCAATAATATAGGAATGAAAATAGCGGCTATACCATGGGAAGGCATTAGCATGGAGAGTAATGCCCCTACTGCAACTATACCTAAAAGAAATCTTTTGGTAGATTTTCCAAAGAATTTTAGGAATGTAAGGGCAACACGTTTATGCAGATCCTGGGCTTCGAAGGCTATGGCTAAAACGAAGGCCCCCATAAGGAAGAAAAGTGTACCGGAATGAAATCCATAAAAGGCCTCTTCAGGAGGGATAAGACCTAGGATTACAGAAACAAATATTATCAAGAATGTAGAAAAGATGAAGGAAACCGGGGTGAGGAGCCACATATAAACTGCAAGGAAAACGATGGCGGCACCATAGTACAATTTTGGATCGGCAGCATATAGAGTAGAAAGTAATACAATGAATGTAAATACGGCTAAGCCGAGAATTGTCTGGAACTTGTCGTTCCTCAGTATATCCATTATATTACTTCGCTCCACCATAGCGTTGAGATATACACCTATGGGTATAAATTTATTTTCCAGTAATTTTTAGTGGTTTGAGATGTTTTAATTTCTCAAATCATTCGACCATCAATATAGAATGGTCCTTTTGCCATTTTGATATATCTACCGTATCAACCATCTGATACCCTTTATCAATAACCTGTTTTACCAGATCATCGATGACTTTTTTTGATGGTTTAGAAACATCTATGCTCTTAGCTTTGATAGCTATCATCCCATAACCTCTGTTTTTTTTAAAGGTAAGGTTTTTCAAAAATATATCCAATTGATTACGCTGGGCGATATCTTGGTAAACAAAATCAACCCGCCCCACTAGATCTCTGTAGTTTTCTGGACGATTAGCATCCGCCATCATCGGGAAGATATTCTTCCTTTTTTTAGACAACTTCAAAAGGTTGCGATACGGTTTTCTAGCTTTTTCCACAGCGAAGATCCTGCCATCTGTTAATATATCGGAAAGATGTGATACAGTTGTGCCATCCCCGGCACCAAGATAGAGGATATCGGCATCTGGACCGAATGGTAAACCGCCTTCTTTGACCAAAAAAGCTCCCAACTTACTTCGATGTGGGTCCCAATTTCTGTATTCAAAATTGTCTACTTCTACTAGATCTTCTCCGTAAACAGATTCTCCAGGAACTAGGTTCATTGTATAATATCGACCTTCGATACGGTAAACACCGTCTGAAACAGGTATCGGTTCTTTCATCTCATTTCATCCAAAACTTCGGGGAACTTCTCAGCAAATTTGCGAGCTCCCTCTTCAGGAACCGTGAAAGATATCCTTACGAATTTATCTCCAGCGATATTCGATAGATAGTTACCTCCACGAACGAATATATCGTGTTCGTAAAGGAGTTTTTCCTGGATCTTCTGTGGATCTAACCCGGTTTCTTCAATATCTATCACGAACATGTTGGTGTTAGATGGATAAACAGGTAGGAAAACATCGGGTATATCTTCTACTGCTTCCTTGATGATAGATTGGTTCTTTCTTGACTGTTCCAACATCCCTGGAAGCCATTCCTTTTTGGTTTCCAAGGCCTTTTTCGCCCCGACCTGTGCGATAACATTCGCAGATAGAACGTTGGTTCTGTACTTGTGAAGTATATCAGAGTATTCCTTTGGCATGATAAGTCCGCCCAATCTCATGCCTGCAAAACCCAAATTCTTTGAGAAGGAGTAAACGAACATCGTACGTTCTGGAACGAATTCAGAAGCTAGGGTGTGTTCGTACGCAAAATCCCTGTAAGTAATATCATCTATAACTAGAAGATCGTTATCCTCAGCGATCTCACAGATCCCTTTCACATCTTTTTTAGTGTATGATGAGCCTAAGGGATTTAGTGGATCGATAAGAAGTATCATCTTGGTATCCTTATCTACTTCTTCATTCACCTCTTCGACTGTCATCCTGTAAGGATCCTTATACACATCGATCTCCTTCGGAACAGCTCCACTCAATTTTATCTGATGATGTATAGGCATGAAACTCGGGTCCGACGCTATGACATTGTCACCTTCTTTTAGTAGAGCACGAGTAAGGGTGTATGTTCCTTCGATGGCTCCATTGGTGATGATGGCATCAAATCCATCCTTCAAACCTAGATCTACAAGTAACCTTTCTTTCAATCCAAGTACACCATCTCTATGAGGGTAAAGGTTGAATTTCTTATTTTCTAAGGCATCTTTCATCGCTTCTAATATCTCTGGGGATGTTTCTATTTGGTTAGTGTTCTGACTCATCCAGACGATCTTGTCCTCCCTTTCATGGGCGTAAACGAACGGGTCTTTTTCCATTATACCACCGGATATGGTATGGCGAAGTGAGTATAAGTTTTTCGGGCAGAACTGAAAAAACTCTTAGAAAAATATTTATCGACCTTTTCTTTTAGGAGGGTGTAGGTGGCTCGTTGGTTTTATATACAACCTGCTTTTAAGAAGAGCACGTGAAGTGTAGTTTAACTTCAAACTAGCTCCCGTGGTGTAGTCCGGCCAATCATCTCGGCCTTTCGAGGCCGATCAAACCGGCCAAAGACAGCCGATTACTCGGGTTCGAATCCCGACGGGAGCATTTTTATGTTCTTTTAAAAATGTGTAAGGAGGAGTGAGAACCTTTAGGTTCGCGAACAAAATTATGAAGTAATTTTGTGAGCTGTGAGAATTCTGTAGGAATTCTGACTAGAATCCCGACGGGAACACTACAAAAACTTATGGGCTTAAAATACCCTTTCTTCAAAATTTTTCGTGTATCAAATCTTATCCTGAGTTATGTTAACTTTACTCCTTCTGAGACTCGATCTTCCGAAGTAACAGAATTATGATCCCGACCAGTAGGACGATCACGATCAAAAGACCAACAGAAAATGCATTTGATGTGGGTCCTACAGGGCATGTCTGGAGATTGATGTTTTCTAACATGTTTATACCTTATACTATCAATATATAACACAGTGATACTAATACTTTTGGAACTGATTCTAAAACAAAATTTCCTCATTGGTTTTAAATATCATTTTTCTTAGTGAAAGTTTTAAAAATGTTGATTTTAATCTCGTTCCATGACCAACGTAGAATTTGGAATATGTGGAGATTTGGACCCTCATAAAACACCTAATGAGTTGAATCCACTGCCCACTTTAAAAAAAGACGATGTCGGAAAAATGCTGCTCAAGTTGAATAGAAAACCCATGGAGAAAAGTCAGTTAATGGAAGAGTATGATAACCTTAAAGGTGATATAGATAAGTTGCTAAAACTAGGGGCATTGAGGGAAGACGATAAGGTTTATGTTAATTTCACTCTTTTAGATGCTGAAGATTCGCGTTTTATCTTCGAGGAATGCGAACCTTTTGCCAAAGACCTTTCCGAATTTATTCTAGAACGGGAAGATGATATTTTTGCAGTACTAACTCAGTACAAGAATCCACATGTACCTAAAGAAAAGTTAGCATTTTTCATAATAGGTTGTTATCTACTTGACTGGGGGTCCTTAGAATTGTTCCGGATGTGGGATGTTGCTGATAACAAAAAACCACAACCTGGAGGAAATGAATACACTTTATGGGGAGAAGAAGAGGTCGACCAGATGTTGAAAAGGATCTACTGGGGTGGACACGCTCTTAAAACTGGAGACTACATGTTTCACACTTTTGGCGATCATCACGATTATGCTCAAAGATATGCTCTACCCGACCTTTTGCATGTTTTTCCAGATTTCGATTTTCAAGGTGGAGAGGAGTATGAAAGAGTACTGTTTGATAAACGCAAAGAAATGGCTATAGAATTAGGAGAGATTTTGGATACTTTATACCAAAATGAAAATTTGAATCACGATAAAGGTAACCTTGTGGATTTTCTTAAGAAGATAGATTATATAGAAGATCAAGATGGACTCAAAGTGAACATACCATATTTCACAGAAGAAGAAGTTCCAATCATCGTGGAAGCTATCAAACCGATAATACCAGAGCTTAGGAAATGGGTTGATACTGAAATGCCTATTTTAAAGAAGAAACTTAAACCGATCAGACCACTTCAAAACGGAGTCTCTTTTGAGGAGGTTTTCATCCAAGTGTGGCACGTGGTCTTCGGACTTACCAACAAGCAACTAACAGAAGCTGGTATGTTCTACGATACCTACCAAGGTGGAATGGGATATTTGCAGGCTCTTTTTAAGGGCGATGTTTCAAAAATGGTTTTGAACGATTTATTGGATATCGGCATAGTTTAACTTTTTGCATTCCGGACAAACAGCCCTTATAAATTTATACCACCTATCTATTACACCACATGGTTCTAATGCTTGAAAGAGAAGACGTCAAAAAAGTGAAAGACCTCTTGCTCGAGGGAGAAGAGACATCTGATATAGCAAAAAAATTAGACTGTGATTTTGAAGAGATACAGGATGTAATTGGATTGGAGACAGTGATTGCTGATGAGATATCCCAAGAAAAGCAGTCCAAAGCTTTCAAAGGATTTTCAGAAGGTAAAAAACCCGTAGATTTGGTGGAAGAAAAACTCCTTAACATCGATGAAGCCGGCCTCCTCTACAAAAAATATGAAGAACTATCTAAACTCGGAGAAACTAAAGATGATGATAAAAAATCACTTGAAAAATTATCAACACAGATCGGGTTGTTGGGCAGTAGACTATCGAGAATTGAACTTAAGGTTATGAATTCTAAACTTCTGCCCGAAACCCAGAAATGCAGTAAATGCCGCTCAGAATCATCGTACAGTGTTGGCGTTGTCTGTTCTAATTGTAACGAAATCGATATGCTCCAGGATGAGAAGAAACCTGCAGATATTGTTGAAGGTATTCAGAATCTTATCCAGAATAAAAAATAAGATATTATTCTTCTTCGTTCTCTAAAATAGTTTTTACCATACGTTTACCTTGATCTAAACGATCCAACCACATATTTTCACGTACTGGTTTCCAACGATTATTTTCAAAAACTGCGTTCAAACCTGCCTTCATAGCGTCAGTTCCTTTCTGACGAATAAACTCTATTCTTTCTTTTTCAGACATCTCTTCAGCGATCTCCATCTTCTCGTCAAAGTCGAAATCGTTAAATGTTGATTGCTGGACTCTTTCGGGCATAGTTATCACATTTATAATTTGAAAGCTTATACAGGAACTAAATTATTTATTTTACGCTTCTCAAGTTCGATCGATACTACCATCCAATACTTTCATTTCCCGTTCAAGGATGCTGATCTCTCTATCTTTCAAAGCAGATGGGCTAACAGTTATCAAAAATACAGTGTCCGTTTCAGAAACCATATCGATCATATGCCTTAAAAACTGCATAGTAGCATCAAATCCAGTATGGCTGACCAAGTATTCAATCCCGTCGAGCAAGATGACCTTTCCTTCTTCGATAATCTCTTCAAATCTATATGTTATGCTTTCCAGGTTTGGACGAACTGTCTTTATGTTTTCACTCTCTCTATTAGATAGCCAAAATATTTCTGCATCATCTAAATAATATTCCTTTGCGATCATATTTGGATTTATTCTTGAAATAATGTATACTTTACCCCCTTCCTGAAGTATATTTTCTAATATACTGAATCCTTTATCTGGACGTTCTTCCTCGATGATATAGCTGACACCGGGTTGTAGCTCTTGGGAATTAAAATTGGAAGATGAAGCCATTTCTTCCTCAAAATGGTGCCTAAGACTATCTTTTACAGCATCTAAGGTGATCTCTTGATTTAACAAACTTGAAAAAGCCAGTATTCGGTTGATAGCGCCTTCAATCTCCCTTACATTCTTTGTGATGTGGGTCGCTAAAAATTCTTTTATCTCGTCAGATACATCCAATCCCTGCTGTTTAAGCTTTTCTTCGATAATTTTCAGCCTTGTTTCATAAGAGGGGGGTTCTATCCTAATAACCAGTCCCGATTTAAAACGAGATACCAATCTTTCCTTTAGATCAGGTATATCTTCGGGAGGCCTATCTGAAGTAAGTATGATTTGACAGTCCTCATTATTAAGATGATTGAAAAGATAGAAAATTATCTCCTGGTGTTTTTCTCTATCGGCTAGAAATTGTATATCGTCTAAAAGAAGTATATCCGCACCATAATATTTACCTCTTAATTCTTCAGATTTTTCGTCTCTTAAACTCGTTATAATCTCTGAAGTACAATTTTCGGTGGTAGAATAAACGATGTTTAATTCGGGACGATTTTCTTTTACATAATGTCCAATTGCCTTAAGGAGGTGAGTCTTTCCCAAACCAGACTCACTCGTTAGAACTAGCGGACTGAATTTTCTTCCACCTGATCGAACGATTTCCTTTGATGCAGCAAATGCCAATTTATTATTCTCCCCAACCACATAGTTTTCAAAGGTATACTTTCTAGGAAAATCAGATCCATTTACCTTCTTACCTGTCCTATCTTTGATGATCATATCGTAAACTTCTAATTCCTTATCATCCCTATGCTTCTTATGGATATCTTCGGTGATCTGCTTAGATTCTTCTGATATATTTACATTTTCACTTTCTTCAGAAATTTCCTCCTGGATACTTTTGGTTTCTGTATCTATTTGATCGAACAGTTCCTGCTTCTCTTCAGATTTTTCCTTTTGCTCTTTCTCAATACCTTCATCCTCAATTTCAAGTATCTCTTCGATACTTTCTTTTTTATCAGGTTTAGATGGTAAATCGTCCTCCTTTACCCTTCCCCCGACTTTTTTGATCAAATCATCTATATTGACATTGGTATGTACTTCTAAATATATCTCATCCATATCATCTATACCCATGATCTTTAAAAATGCCTCATTTCCTTTGATCTCCATATTAGAAGGAGTGTAAAGGAGTGCATTCATTGGAGATCCATCCTTAAGTGTGATATAGCCTTCAAGCTCATCATTTAGGGTTATCCTGATATAACCCTGAAAAGAATATTTTTTTAGTTTTTCGAGGGTTTTTGAAAGTTCCCCAGGGCCCTTTTTATCTTGTATTTTCAGTCCTTCGGGAAATTTTTTCCTTGGCAATGTAAATGGTTAATCGTAACTCGATATTAAATTGTTTCCTGTTTAATCTAAAAACTATTTGTGTCTAAATAGCAGTTGTCACAATAATTTATGACATATGATTAAATTATTAATTACAATCCGAGATATAAGTATACTAGATATAGAAAATAAGCTATAGTCATGATCAACCCTTCTACTCTCCCGATTTTTTTACCTGTATAGATGAATAGTGTCAGAACTAGGCTAACAGATATCATTATCATCATATTAGGGATTATCTCCGAAGTGAAAGTTATGGGTGCAAAAATTGCACATACCCCAAGGACCATTAGGATATTGAAAGTGTTGGAACCGATCACATTACCGATAGATATATCAGATTCCTCTTTATGAGCTGCCATTGAAGAGGCGGCTAACTCCGGAAGGGATGTAGCTATAGCTATGATCGTAAGACCTACTAAACCCTCAGAAAGTTGAAATTCATGAATATAAAAAACCGCTGATCGGATCATTAGTTCTGCACCAAGTGCTATGCCTATCAACCCGATTATCAGTTTTAGTAAATTGATTTTTAGTTGCTTAGACTTTACTTGTTCGTATTTTTCAGTTACAAATTTTTTCTCAACTACCTTTTCTTCACCCTCGAAAATAGCTATCCATACAAAAAATACCATATATGCTGCTAAACCAATGAGAAGTATTATCCCTCGAAATCTATCGATAGACATCCCAATCGAAACAATAAGCAGTAAAGACATCGCACCGAACATTATCGGGATCTCTCTTTTTATCACCCCACTATCCACCTCGATGGGGTTTACCAAAGAACTGATACCTAGTACTAAAAGCACGTTAGCGATGTTAGACCCGATAACGTTACCGATGGGTATGCCGGTCCGTCCTTTGAATACTGCATTCAAGCTTGATGCGAGTTCTGGTAGTGACGTACCAAACGAAACTAGAGTCAATCCTATGACGATAGTAGGAACTCCTAGATAAGCTGCAGTTTTACCTCCTCCATCTACGAGATAATCAGCACCTTTGATAAGTATGACAACTCCAACGGCTAAAATAGCCGTCCACCCTATAAGTTCCACTGCCATCACATAGATATATATATACCTTTATAAATAATTGACCTACGAGATTATTAAAAAATTATTAGTAAGTGGATAGTTTATTCGTTGTTTAATGCCTCAGATGGATATCAAAAAAGTAGACGATAACCTTACTTTACTCGGCATCGATTATATCGGTGATGAGGGTGTTGAAGAACAAATATTTGATTTCATCGAAGAAAAAGAGCCAGATAAAATTGGCATAACCATTTGTGAAACTAGATTTGAAACTTTAAAGGGTGATGAAAGTTGGAAAGAAAAACCGTTATTACCCACATATAAGAAAGGTAAGATTGGCCCCTTGATATATCAGACGTTCGTCGATTCGATCAATGAAAACCTAAGAAGATTCAAGAATATTGAAGCGGAGGGGCATATAGCTAGGTTGGTTCCCTTCGTCGATAAATTAAACACTGATATAGAATTCGTTGATAGGGATATTGCACTTACCCTAGGAACCGCTTATCAAAATATGTCTATTTTAGAAAAATTAAAGATGATAAAATATCTAAAATCTACCATGCTAAGTTTTTCTGGTAAAAAAAAGAGTGACTCAGTTGATAATATTAAACATCATGATGATATCGTTGAAGGGGTTTTAGACAAGTTAGAAATGTTCGCACCTTCGGTAGTTAGAAAGGCAAGAAGAGAAAGAGTTGAGTATATAGCAAAAAAATTGTACGGGTTCAGTAATAAAGGTACCGTTGTTGCTGTAATACCTAAAAGTAAGATATATGACATTTTTAAGGAAATTAATCGGTTAAAGATGGAAGAAAGATTCAAAGGTGAGAATTCAAGTGTAACACACTTAGAAAAGATAGGTAAGAAGGTTTACTCTAAAGTGATACGTTACGCTTCATCGATTTTCTTCATAGCCCTTGCGATATATCTATTCGTTTTTTCTGATGTTTTGAACATATGGAGAGCTTGGCTTTATTGGTTCTTGGCAGTGGGTGGGATGTCTGCATTGGGTTCCGCACTAGCTAAAGGCCATCCCTTTTCAATAATCATATCATTTCTACTAGCTCCATTTATGTCTTTGACACTACATGGACCTGGATGGATCTCGGGTTATGTGGAATTGAAAGTAAGACAGCCGACGATGGCCGATGTTAAAAGACTTACCAACAGTAAAAACGCCTCAGAATTTCTATCTAACAACGTTATTAAGGTGTTTCTAGTGGGAACTTTTTCCAACATATTCACATGGATAGGCCTATTCGTCGTACTTCCTCTATTGATAAGGTTCGTAGGGTAGTGAAAAATAATATATCACACTCTATTCTTAATACCAGCATCATATGAAGAACAAAGAATATATCAAACGTATCTTCGAGGGGGCACTAATGGGAATGGCAAATATAATCCCAGGTGTTTCCGGAGGTACCATGGCACTGATAACAGGTATATACGATAGATTGATACACTCTATCAACACCATCCCCATTGACGCACCTATGACACTTATAAAGGGTGATTTTCATAAGTTAAAGAAAAAACTTCAAAAGGTAGATTATCACTTTTTAATCCCTCTGATCATAGGAATACTGATAGGTTCTTTACTTCTAGCTAGAGTTATAGAGTTCATCCTCTATTCACATCCTGCAGTTACTTACTCCTTCTTCTTTGGACTCATACTAGCTGGACTCGGTGTGATAAACAAATATATAGAGAATTTAGACATAGAGAACGTTTTCTGTGGATTTATAGGTTTCCTATTTGCATTTCTTATTGTTGGACTTCCAACATTGCAAACGGATCCTAGTCTTCCACTAGTTTTTATAATCGGAATTTTCGTTATCATCTCTATGATCCTTCCTGGCATATCTGGTGCCTTCATACTCATCTTTTTAAAACAGTACGATTATATGCTGCATGCACTAAATGATCTTGATATTCCTGTGATAGTTACTTTTCTAGCAGGTGGGACCGTTGGTCTATTTGGATTTTCAAGATTGCTAGATTTTTTATTGGAAAAACATAAATCCCTGATGATGTCATTTTTGTTTGGGTTGATGGTAGGGGGGTTACGTGCTCCTGGAAGTGAAGTGATAGCAATAGATCCTCCTCTCTACGAGATCATAATACCCGCAATGATCGGTGCATTTTTGGTCATTTTATTAGAATATAAATATGTACGCTCTGATTAGTCAAATCTTTTTAAACCCCCGGCGGACATATCCGAATATTGCTCGTCTGATATAGAAGAATGTTTGCACATAAGTTCTATCCTTCCCTCCAGCATCTACTTTACCTTTCTTTATTTGAGTTACAACATCCTCCCACGTATCTATATCTTCAAATATCGTGTAAGCTTTGCCTACGGTTTTCAGTCTGTGTGCATCACTACCACCGATTATTGGAAGGTTCATCTTTTCTGCCGCTTTTCTAGCTTTCACATTTTTCGTATGCCAGCTTCTTCCATTTATACCTTCTATGGCGGTCCATTTATTGGAAAAAAGTTTATCCTCGCCCATGCCTGACCAGTATCTATAAGGGTGAGGGGCTACAGCTATACCGCCTTGATCTTCTATTTTGTCTATAGCCTCTGCGATAGTGGGATGTTTTCCGATCTCCTCCTGAATACCAATAGCTAGAACATGTCCCTCTCCTGTACTAACCTCGATCCCCGGGACTAAAATCAAAGGACTATCAATATCCTTAACACTTCTATAACCCTGTAACGTATTGTGGTCCATTATTGCTAAGCCGTCGAGACCAACATCTTCTGCCTTTTTCAATATTTCACCAGGCCTACCATTGGAGTCTCCGGAGTAAGTGGAATGTACGTGCAGATCTATCTTCATCAATATCCCTCAATATAATCTAATAATTTTTCAGCTAGTTCACATTCTTGATTCTCAAGATTTTTATATATCTTTTCCTTTAATTTCTTTTTGTACTCTCCTTCTGCAAGAGGGACTCTTGTAGCGTATACCATCGAATCTACTAAAGGATTTTCCCTTTGTATGTAATCTCCCTCACCAAATTTTTTAACGACTGAACCTAGAACTTTTGAAACTAAAGCGGTACCTAATTCATCTTCGACCTCATAATTTTGACGATCTGAAACTTCACAAAAATAAACTTTAGACGCGTCTATGGGGTAATAAAAACCATCTTGGCATTTCATGGAATCTTCTCCGAGTTCATTATACCCCGGTTCATCAATTCCTTCTAGGGATGCTTTATAAAACATATATGGATCGTTCACCAAGGAAAAAGTGAACTTATGGTTTTCACGTAAATTTCTAGCAGTGTCTGATGGGTGATAAATGTTTATTTCGATTTGATTTTCCTCGATGTCAGCACCTACAGCTGATGTATTTACATGACTATTCCATGTAACCAATATTCCTTCAAATATAGGCATATTCAAAATTCACGCAACTTCCATACCCCTTTGCGGTTTCTTTTTCTTACCATTTTTTGGTACATTTACTTTTGGCATGGGTATAGGAGGAGGTAACTGCACCTCTCTAGCGATCAATACTGATTTAGGTATGCAATTTTGTATGATCGCAGAATGGACCTGATTAGCTATTTCATTGGGCATCTCGTTTTTATCCCTCCACTTTGAGGCCAGGTCCGAAGGTGCATCTTTGATCATCAATCTACCTTCCAACTCGATCCTTCCAATACTTTTGTAGTTAGCTGTGAATCGAAAATAAATATCGAATGAATCCTTTGTGATCTGCTTGATCTTTGTAACCGAGCTATTGTGATCTATCCTAACATTTTTCTTCCTGTTTTGACTACTAGTGAAGCGCTCTGCATCGATTGATTTGATCTCAAACTTGGCAATAGACATGATGTATAATATCCAATGGTGATTTAATAATCTTTCCATTAGGAATTTTTTACTGGTTTTTGGTCCTATTTTTACTCGAATATGGGGAAAATCTTTATAATCTTCCAACCTGATTGTTAGGTGACTTATCAGTCTAAAAGTCGTGGTTATTATGACACCGAATACAATAGAAAGTTTATTAGATAATATCAAGGAAAATCTCGATGTGGATGAAGTAACTTTAATATCTAGAAGTGGAATGCATATCGGGGGGGATGTTCCAGAGAATGCACATCTGGAAACTTTTGTAGCTATGTCTGCAATATTATTAGGGTCCGCTGAAACAGCTACCTCAGAATTAAAAGAAGAGCTTTCACACGTTATAGTAGAACTTAAAGAATCACGTGTCCTAGTCATGAATGATGGTCCTCAGGCTTTATTAGCAATCAAAATGCCTAAGAGTTCTGATATAGAAAAGGTTTTAAAGGGTTTAGAAGAGCCAATAGAAAAACTGAAAGACCTTTTATAGAGGGGATACGATGACTAAAGCTTTTATCAATTGTAAGGTGATACCATTAGCTGGACGTTCCGAAAAATTTCATGGATTTTCTGTTGAAGATGGAAAAATTTGTTATATAAAGGATTACGATAAGATAATGAATGAGAGTGATGAGAAAATCAATCTGAAAGGAAGTACTGTTCTTCCTGGTTTCATCGACTCTCATGTACATTTACTTGAGATGGCCCTAAAAAAAAATTGGATCGATCTTTCAGATACTAACAGTTTTGAAGAAGCTAAGTATTATCTAGAAAAAAATATCCAAGGTAAAGACAAAGGTGAATGGATCATAGCAGTAGATTTTGACGATAGTAAATGGAAAAAAGCAAGTTACCCCTCTAAAAAAGAACTAGACAAAATTAGCGAAGATCATCCTATAATATTGAAAAGGGTATGTGGGCATATAGCGGTCGTCAATTCTAGAGCTTTAGAAAAAATCGATGAGGATTGGAATAAAGTTAACAGAGAAAATGGTTTACTAAAAGAAGAGGCCGTATGGAACTTAGATGAAGTTATCGATCTAGATATAGAAGAAAGAAAAGAGGCCATAAAAGAAGGTATTAAAATCGCCCATGAACTCGGTGTTACTGGAATCCATGAGATAGTTGACAGAGACGGCTGGGAGGCCTACGCAGAGTTGGATGACGAGATTGATCTAGACCTTAGAATACGATGTTATCTTCATTATGATGAAGTCGATGAATTAGAACCAGTTAATAAGAGTGAATTTCTATCTCTTAGAGGGATCAAAATATTTGCTGATGGCTCTCTAGGAGGAAGAACTGCTGCTCTTAACGAGGAGTATAACGATGATCCAGATAATAAAGGTATGTTGATGCATCCTAAGGGAGAACTAGATGATATCATCTCCATGGCGGAAAGCAAAGGTTTCCAATGCATGATCCATGCCATCGGAGACCGTGCTATAGATACTGTATTAGATGCTTATGATGATAGCGCTGAAAGGATAAAGGAGCTTCGTCATAGGATCGAACATGCAGAGATGCTTTGGGAAGGGAACATTAAAAGAGTTAGAGATATGGGGTTATCACTTTCCGTCCAACCTAATTTTGCTTACAATTGGTCCCAGCCTGGAGGTATGAATGAAAAAAGACTCGGGAGAGAGAGGTTGGAAAAGACAGATCCTCTTTGGAATATTCAGCGTGCTTTGGTAAAAATGGCCTTTGGTTCGGATAATATGCCAATGTCGCCTCTTTTTGGTGTTTACTCTGCAACAAACCATCCCTTGTTAGAACAGAGGATATCCACATATAATGCACTGCAAAGCTATATCACAAACAGTGCATATATCGGTAGAGATGAAAAGGAGATCGGGGAATTGAAAGAAGGTAAAAAGGCTGATTTTGTAGTGCTTTCAGAAGATCCTTTAGAAGCTGAAGATATAAATGATATAGAAGTTAAGATGACCGTAGTTAATGGTAAGATCGTTTTTGATAATTTATGAAGCAGAAATCGATTATATTAAATAACCGAAGTTTGTTTTAGGGATGGTTGATAAAATGGCTGAGATAGATGAAGGATTAAAATACACCGATAATCATGAATGGATCAAAATCGATGGTGACGAGATTACCTACGGTATAACAGATTATGCACAGGACGAACTGGGAGACATCGTATACGTGGAATTACCCATGGAAGGTGAAGAAGTAGAAAAAGGAGATGTGATCGGAGTCGTCGAATCTGTAAAAACTGTTTCTGATCTTTATGCCCCTGTTTCCGGAACGATATCGGCAGTTAACTCCATGCTCGAAGGTGAACCAGAACAGATAAATGAAGACCCTTTCGGAGAGGGGTGGATAATCAAGATAGAGATAGATGATGAATCCGAATTAGATGATCTAATCACTGCTGAAGAATACAAAAAAGAAACCGAATAAAAACTCTTTAAATACTTTTTTATTAAAAAATAAAAAAGGGGTTTAGTCGTATTTATCGAGGAAAGAGAACCTCTCGTGTGCCGGTAGACCTTCTTTGTAGCAGTAATGTATCTCCTGGAAGTCATTTCTGAACTCGATAACATCCTCTTTGACCTTTTTGGGGTCCTCTCCGTCTTTCACGATACGCTTGATGAATTCTGCGACTTCTTGCATGTGTTTTTCCTTCATGCCCAAACGGGTAAGTTCTTGGGCACCTAATCTGATACCACTGGGTTCCTGAGCACTGTTAACATCGTCCCAAGGCATAAGGTTCTTGTTAGCGATCATGTTGGCTTCTTCCATGGCTTCTACTAAAGTTTCTCCTCCACCTTCTTCCTGTACGTCAACTGCCAGTGTATGAGACTTTGTGAATCCTTTGTGCTCGCACATAACGTCCATGTCTCTTTCATAGAGTGCCTGACCGAGGGCCTGAGCGTTCTTGATTATCTGTTTCGCATACTCTTTACCGAATTCTTGATGTTCTGCTAAAGATACTGCCAGGGCAGCCATGGTGTGAAGATGATGATTTGATAGAACCCCTGGGAAGACACCATAGAACAATTTCTGTTTCATCTCTTCATCCCTTGGATTTGAAAGGAGTATACCTCGCTGTGGACCAGGTAGTGTTTTGTGGGTGCTTCCAGTCATGACCTCTACACCTTCTCTAAATGGATCTTGGAACTCCCCTCCAGCGATCAAACCGAGAACATGGGCGGCATCGTACCAAACGTAACATCCTACATCTTCTAAAGTTTCTTTGAGTTCTTTTAATGGTGGTGGGAACAAGTACACCGACCTACCGAATAATGCGATATCCGGCTTCTCTTTCTTTAGCAGTTTCTTTGTACCCTCGACATCTATATTCATCTCATCGACATTGAAAGGATATGTTTTAGGTTCCATACCTCTAAAACCAACTGAGCCGAATTTTGCACTGCTTATATGTGCTCCATCTGATACGTCCACCGAAGTGATACTCTTCCCGGGACCTCCCAAACCCATCAAAACAGCCTGATTTGCGTTGGTACCAGAGATCGGTCTGACATCCGCATAATCTACATCAAAAAGGTCTTTAGCAAGTTCCTGGGTTTTGATCTCAACTTTATCTACAAAGGTATTCCCTTGATAATACCTTCCACCAGGGGGGCCTTCTGCATATCGATCATGAAAATCACTGATCAGTAATTCTCTTGCCATCGGACTGATTATGTTCTCCGAGGCGATCATAGGTAACGATCTCTTGAACCATTCATGATGTTTATCGACCTGTTCATATATATAATCTGCATCTTGTTTCATAGTTATACCTCAAGAGGTGATTGTCTTTTCAATATTAAACCATTTTGTTTAAGTAAATGTCGAATCAAGACAATTTTTTTATAGTTCGCGGAGCTTATTATAGTAAAGATAATTGAAGGAGATAACAATGGCGCGAGTAGAAGATTTTCAGGCAAAGGACGTGATGACCAAGAATTTTATAACTGCTAAACCCGATGATAAAGTCTCTGATGCCATCGGCCTTATGCGTAAACACGATGTGGCAGAGATACCTGTTGTCGATAATGAGGAGGTGGTAGGAATAGTTGCTGAAGATATGTTCGTTAAAAAAAGACATCTACCTTTTTCCACTAAACTAGCCCATATCATGACAAAACCACCTAATGTTGAACAGGGTGACAATATTATAGATGTCAGTGAGCTCTTATTATCGTCTGGATACAGGGGGATACCGGTCAAATCAAATAACGATATAGTGGGATTCGTTTCCCGGTCAGATATTATTGAAGTGATTCCAGAGATAGATGAGCTTAAAAAATCCACTGTCGGAGAATACATGACCCCGTCTCCTACTACCATAAGAGAGCATGACAGTATTATTAAAGCTAAAAACATGATGGATAACCTAGATGAAAAAGTCATACCGGTGACCGATGAACATGGGAGAATTTCAGGGATGATAGGTATAAAAGATATTATCAAAGAGAGTTCTCGACCGGTATCTAGACACGAAAAGGGTGAGAAAAGTGGGGAGAAGGATTCACCATATTCAGATATGGAGATCAGGAGTATGATGGTAACACCCCCAATTACTACGACACCAGGGGAAAGTATACATGATGCAGCTGAAAAGATGAGTAAAAATAACATATCCACATTAGTTGCTGTTGAAGACGAGGCTATCAAAGGTATACTTACTCAGATCGATCTGATAGAAACCATAGCTAGTTTTCGGGAATCTGATCAAGTATATGTCCAAATAACAGGCTTAGAAGAAGATCCCGATGTATACGACCAGATGTATCAGATGGTTCAAAAATATTTACAGAAGATCAACAGAGTGTTGAAACCTCTTGTATTGAACATCCATGTGGTGACCCATCAAACATCAGGCCATGAAAAGAAATTCAGTATTAGACTGAGACTGAATACCGACCATGGTATGTTCTATGCAAAGAAATTCGATTGGAACATAATGAGAGCTTTGGATGAAGGTCTAAACAGTTTGCAGAAGAAAATTTACCAGGACAAAGAAAAGAAATTAGATAAGTATAGGAAACACCCCAAATACAGGGAATCACGATAGGCCCCAGTACTTCTTGAGAGTAGCTTTCGTTTCCAAAATCTCTTCCCTTCCTTTTTGTTCCGTATCACTCACTTTTGTATATTCTAGTGAAACCTCTTTTCCACTTTCTGAAGCAACTATACCTGCAGCTATCTCTGAGAGGCATTCTAGGTGGTATCCGCCTTCGAGCATGTGTGATACAGAACCCTTACACAACTTTTTTGACAGGGCTGTGATCCTTTCAGCCATCCTGATATAACATTGGCTGGAATATGTTAGACCCGTGAGTTTGTCTGCATAATGCCCATCAGTTCCAAAAGAAACGATTATAGTTTTAGGTTGGTACTGATTCAATATGGGTTTCATTATCTCGGTCCAAGCTAGATCTAAGGTGGAATCCCCACGTCCTGTTTTTAAGGGTATATTTATGTTGTACCCCTCGCCGGGCCCTTGACCAACAGCTACAGCCTCACCGGTACCAGGGTAAATTCCATGATGATGTGCTGAGATATAAAGAACGTTAGGATCCGAGTAAAATATATCGCTAGTACCGTTCCCGTGATGAGCATCGAGGTCTATTATTGCAACCCTACCGGCGTTTACCTGATTTGCGGCGATGGCAGCGTTATTTAAGTAACAAAATCCTCCCCCATAATCCTTCCCAGCATGGTGACCTGGTGGCCTGAGAAGTGCTAAGGTCCTTTCACCACTTAATGCTTTTTTAATACCCTCTAAAGCTCCACCCGCTGCTAGCTTAGCTATCTCATAAGTATCTTCATCAAGGTAAGTGTCCCCACCATCGATATATTGCCCATAGCTACTTTTTAACATATCAAGATATCTAGGTGTGTGTGTTTTTTCTAAAATTTCTCTTTCCGCAGGTTCGGGTATCAAAACATCCTCGATCAGCTCTTCATCTTCCAGTCGAGTCAATATAGAATTAAGTCTATCTGGTGATTCTGGATGGGTGCCAAATTGTTTATGATCCAAATATTTCGGATGGAATATTATGTCCATATCCCGTTTAAATAAGCGAAATTATTTAAACGTTGACGTGAAATCTTATATGGATAAGATGAAGTATGCTGCTCTTTTTTCAGGAGGGAAGGATTCCGCCTTGGCGTTATGGAAAGCTCAAAAAGATGGTTTGAACGTAGAGTATTTAGTGACCGTATTTCCTGAAAGAGACGACTCCTATATGTTCCATAAACCGAATCTAGATTTTGTCCCAGATATCGCTGAATCATTGGGTATCGAGTTGGTAAAGGTTGGTACAGAAGGTGAAAAAGAAAAGGAGCTTGAAGATCTGAAGAGGGGTTTGGAGAGTTTGGAAGTTGATGGCATAATTACAGGTGCTGTGGCATCTTCATATCAGTATGAAAGGCTAGAAAATCTATCATCTCAGTTAGGGTTAGAACTGTATGCACCTTTGTGGGATATGGATCAAGAGATTTTATTAAATGAATTATTAGAAGATGATTTCGAAGTTATCATCGTGAGCGTAGCAGCCATGGGTTTCGATGAAGAGTGGTTAGGTCGAGAGATCGACAGGGATTGTGTTGTTGAACTTGAGGGATTGAACGAAAAATATGGGATCAACGTTGCAGGAGAGGGCGGGGAGTACGAGAGTTTGGTACTTAATGCACCTAATTACCACTGGGGGTTTGAAGTGGTTCAAAGTAATATTAAATGGGACGGTCATCGTGGTGAATACGATATTAAAAGAATAAAGAAAAGGGATCGAAAATAGATTAGGTCTCGAGTTATTTTCTATACCTGTCTATCCCTTTCTAAAACTGCTGACATACTCATAGAAGCAAAACGAGGTGTTTTTTGTTTTCCTTCTTTTTCAAACTTATCTATACTACTTTCAGACAGGTATTTTTCAGCCTTTAAACTCTCGTAATGCCCTTTCTCCATCAATGCAATATATCTAAAAAACGTTTCATATTTTTCTTCACGTTTAGCAAGATGGTTGTAAAGATCGTAAGCGTTATCCTCAGCTGACATAGCACGATCAATAGCTTCGATCAGGTTCCTCACAGTTTTTATCTCTTTAACGAATTCACCCTCATGAGCTGGAAGGCCTTCAGCGTTAGGAACAACATAATCCTTATCACCAAATTCCATTTCATGCAGTTTTAAAAGCTCTTCCATATGTCTTTTTTCATCCATTGCTAAGTTCTTGAATTTTTCGGATGCTAAACCCTCTAGCTTTTTAGAAAGAGACATATAACCATCATGAGCTGCTTTTTCACCTTCTATAGAATATCCTACTAGTTCTTTGAAACTTATTTCGTTCAATTTATCATACATCCTAATCACTCTATATATTCGATTAATTCGCTGTTATTAAGTTTTTCTACGATGTGTTGACATAACCTATAAATAATACAGCTAACATTTGCATTACGGTGCAAATATGCGAGAGATCACTGATTATGCTATAAAAAAATTAGAGGACTCGGATATCCAATATGGTGACATAAGATTTTCTGATATATTGACTCAATCGATACAGGTGAGGAACGGTTCTGTAGAAACTATAAAAGACAATACCAGCAAGGGATTCGGTATAAGGATAATAGACAAAGGATGGGGCTTTGCTTCATCATCTGTCTTGACCAAAAAGGGTATCGACGAGACCATTAAAAGAGCTAAGAAGATCGCTAAGGCTTCAGGTAAAACTTCCGAGGGGGTGGATCTGAAGGAAGTAGAGATTTATCAGGACAAGTATGTTAATGATTACAAGAAGGAGCCTTTTGAAGTGGATCTAGATGAGAAGATCGAGTATTTAGTAGATGTGAACGAGCGTCTCGATATCGATGATCAAATTAACGTACGAACATCCAATTTTAAGGCTTGGAGGTTCTTGAAAGAATTTGCTAGTACTGAAGGTGCACGGATAGAACAGAAACTGATCCAGTGCGGTGGGGGTTTGAGTGTGACCGTTTCTGACGGAGAAGATGTTCAAACCCGAAGTTATCCCAATTCCTTCGGAGGAGATTATAGTTCAAGTGGATACGAATTCTTCGAAGGCATGGATCTTTTGGGTAATGCCGAGAAAACTGCCCAAGAGGGGGTCGATCTTTTGAAAGCTGAACAGTGTCCCGAAGGAAAAATGGATATCATATTGAATACGAATCAACTAGCTCTGCAGGTACACGAAAGCTGTGGGCATCCGACCGAGTTGGATAGGGCTCTTGGAACCGAAGCAAGTTATGCCGGTACTAGTTTCATGACACCTGACAAATTAGGAAAACTCAGATATGGTTCTGATATAGTTCACCTCACCTCTGACGCTACAGCAGAAGGTGGATTAGGAACCTTCGGTTACGATGATGAAGGAGTTAAAGCCAAGAAAGTTGATCTTGTGAAAGACGGTATGTTCGTTGGTTACCAGGCTTCTAGAGAAGATGCGGCCCAGGTAGATGTAGAAGTGAGTGGAAGCATGAGGGCCGACGGTTGGAGAAACTTACCTTTAGTCAGGATGACCAATATCAATTTAGAACCTGGTGATTGGTCCCGTAAAGAGATAATCGAAGAAACCGATAAAGGTATCATCTTTGATGGGATCAAAAGCTGGAGTATAGATGATAAGAGGTTGAACTTCATGTTCGGAACTGAAGCTGGTTATCTAGTTGAAGACGGAGAAGTCAAGAAGTTGATCAAGAACCCCACCTATACAGGGATCACTTACGAATTCTGGAGAAGATGCAACGCCATATCTGGAAAAGATGATTGGAAACTCCATGGAGTCCCGAACTGCGGGAAAGGAGAACCGCCTCAGGTCATGAGAGTCGGTCACGGAGTTGCGCCTGCTCGATTTGAAGACGTTACCGTGGGGGTGGGAAAATGGTAAGTAACGACTTAAAAAGTTCTGCTCAGAAGGTACTAGATAAAGTCCAAGTCGATGAAGTCGAGGTGTTGATACACAGAAAAGACAAGGCCTTGACGAGATACGCCAATTCCAAGATCCACCAGAATGTCGGACAGAAGGATTTCGACGTTTCCATAAGGGCGATCCTAGGTAAGAAAATAGGATCCGTTTCTACAAATTCGGTTGATGAAAAATCTTTGGTAGAAGCTCTACGCAGGGCTGAGAACATAGCTAAGCATCAAAAAAAGGATCCTGATTTTATCGGTCTCCCAGAACCTAAAGAGGATCGTTCAGGTAAAGAGAACTATTTTGAAGAAACTGTAAAATACACTCCAGATGAACGGGCTAAAAAGGTCAAAGAGATCATAGAGTATGCCAGCGGTAAAGGTGTTGACCGGATGTACGGAGCTTTCGAGACGGAAACCATCGAGGTACTTGTTGCAAATACTAATGGGATAATGAAAAGCAGCAGGATGAGTAAAGCCAATTTGACCGCTACCGCTATCGCAGACTGGGATAACGACCAAGGATTCGGTTGGAGTGAACAGTGCTCCGCTAACGTGAAAGATATCGATCACATGAATGTTGCTAAGACCGCTGTCGATAAGGGTTTGAACAATATGGACACTGAAAGTATAGAACCTGGAGAGTATACTGTGGTCTTAGAACCGTTAGCCGTTAACACCATGCTCATGTATCTTGCCATGATGGGTATGAGCGCTAAGAAAGTCCAGGAGAAAAGAAGTTTCATGAACGGTAAATTCGGAAAGAAGATCATGGACGAGCGTGTTAACATCTTCGACGATGCCATGCACGATGAGATGATCGGTTTCCCATTCGACTACGAAGGTGTACCTAAACAGAGAGTAGATATGATCAAGAACGGGATCGCTAACGATGTCGTTTACGATTCCTATACCGCTGGGAGGGACGAAGAAGATAAAGAATCTACGGGACACGCCTTGCCGATGCCAAGCCCCATGAGTCCTATACCTCTAAATCTGATGATGGATACGGGAGATGCCAGCGTACAGGAGATGATCGAAGATACAGAGAAAGGGATACTGGTAACTAGATTCAATTACTGCCGGCCGGTACATCCGGTAAAAGGTATATTGACAGGACTTACTAGAGACGGGACCTGGAGGATCGAAGACGGAGAGGTTACACAACCACTGAAGAATCTTAGGTTCACCCAGAATCTACTCGATGCGTTCAGCAACGTAGAATTGATAGGTGATGAACGTGTACTGTTCTCACTGGGCTATTATCCGGGTTATACAAGTGTTCCCGCCATGAAGATACCGGAATTCAACTTCACTGGAACGACGGAATTCTAAAAAACTCTTTTTTCTTTTTTTGATATATTTGACAAAGGCAAGCTGTGGAAAAAGTATTTTGATATTCTAATTCACGTGTTAAGATAAAAAGCCCGCTAGATACAATCAAGGATACGGAGGAAAGAGGAAACATATGCTGAAATCGAAAAGCAATGATCACCGTGTTCACCTAGAGGAGGGAATATACGATATAAAGTTCGGATATCCTAAGTTAAGCGAAATTCTTTTCAGGTCTGCTTCGTTTTTGGCATATACTCTACGCTATCCAAGCTTCTTCCACACCAAAAAGATTATATTATTGTGTTGCATTAGTAACACATAGGATACGATGACAACAAAAACTAAAACCCTCAACGTTAGAGTTACAGAAAGACAATACGACGAGTTAGAGGAACTCGTTGAGAGGGGTGAATATACCTCGAAAGGAGAATTTATTCGTGACTTATTGAGAGAGAAATTTGATGCTTTTTCAGAATATATTCATAATAAAGCTGAAAAAGACAGAGAAAAACATATTTCTCTTGAAGAATATGGGGAATCTAGAGGATTGGAATGAGTTATTCTATTTTCCTCCATCCAGATGTAGAAAAATATCTTGATTCTCTTTCAGATAACCAGAAGAAAAACTGTTATGATGGTTTAAGAAAATTGTCTACCGATCCTTTTAAACCGAGATCGGGTTGCGATATAAAAAAGATGTCTGGCAGTAAAACCTTCTACAGATTAAGAGTTGGTAACCATAGATTTCTCTATGTTGTTAAAGATAATGAGATATTGGTGGAAGAAGCTTTCAAAAGGGAGAAAGGTTATTGATGTTATATGCCAAAAACGGAGCAGACCCACGATTATACGACTTAGCAGAAGTTTATGCAGATATAACTGATTCGGTACCAGAGAAAACTCTAGATCTGAGAAATAATCCAAGATGGAAAGGTAAGAATTACACATATACGAGCTCTAGGCTTGACCGGATATATATAAGAGATACTTTTCCAAGATCTCCTCCTCTCCTGAAACGTTTCTCACTTTTTGGTAAAGATGTTGACGAGGGATCTGGATATTGTGCAAGTGACCATTATGGAGTTGTTGCAGAAATTATAATCGATCAATGATGAGTGTTCTCCCTCAAACTAAAATAGAAAAAGAAATGGTTTTTAGAGAGGCAGTTCTCTAACTCCGGCAGATATCAATTTTACAAGGTTAAGTACATCGTCCCAGTGAGCACATTCCACTGTAGAATGTGAGTACCTGACCGGAACTCCTATCGATATGGTCAAACATCCAGATTCTTGGAGTGCCATACCATCTGTAGTTCCGCCGGTAACTCCATACTGGAACGGGATATCGTTCTCTTTAGCTACTTTCTTAAAATGCCTTACTAGTTTAGGAGTCGCTATGGCTCGAGCATCGACCATCCTTAGTACTGGACCGCCTCCGAGCTCTATGGGCTTGTAGAAACTTTCTAGACCAGGTGAATCCGATGTGGTGTATGTGTCGAGAGCTATCACATAATCAGGTTTCAGCGTATTACCTACGACTTTAGCTCCCCTCAAACCGATCTCTTCCTGGACACTCCATACATAGGATTGCTTGAACGATGGTCCGTCTTTCAATAGTTCTCTTAGAGCTCCTAATAATCCGAAACATCCGATCCTGTTATCCAAGGCTCTTCCAGCTACTATCTTATCGTTCATCAACCTGAGTGGTTTCATGAAGACTATCGGGTCCGGTACGTCGATGCCCATCTTTTCCGCCTCTTCTTTGGAAGAAGCTCCTACATCAACGTAGGTCTTGGTCCATGAAACGACTTCGTCTTTTTTATCAGCATCAGTTGTCAGATGTGGTGCCTTGTGACCGATAACTCCGTTGACGGGACCTTTTTCAGTGTGGATAGTTACGTGTCTTCCCGGTAGAAGTGAATCCTTGACTCCACCGATCTTTTTGATCCTTAAAAATCCATCATCTTCAATGTTCGAAACCACCATACCGATCTCGTCCATATGAGCTACCATGGCGACATGTGGTTCATCTCCAGATTTCTCGTATATCAGATTTCCGATATTATCTTCCCGGATGTTTTTTGGGTCACTAGCTTCGACCTGGTCCGCTATCAGACCGGCTATCTTATCTCTGATCGGATCTTCATAACCTGATACGCCTGGGGTCTTCAATATCTGCTCGAATTCGTCTAATCCTTCTAATCTTTTCATATATATCACCTATAACAGGGGGAGACCCCTGTTTTTCAAGTGGAAACTTGCGAGACCACCTATTCCTTAGAGATGAAAGGAGGATTTTTAACTTCTGCTTTTTTCTTCTCTCCTCTTATCTCTATATGAACTTCTGTTCCCTCTTCATGATACCCGCTGTCTAGATATCCTAAAGCTATACCTTTTTTCAGTACTGGTGAGCGGGTACCGCTGGTTATTGTACCTATCTTATCATCACCATCGTAAATATCGTAACCTTTCCTAGGTATTCCTTTTTCTTTCATCACCATACCTTTCAGCAATTGATGATCAGTACCTTTGATCTCTTCAAGAACTTCTTTACCGATGAAATCATGATCCCAATCTACTGCATGTTCTCCCCATCCTGTTTCAACAGTGGTCCGGGATTCATCGAAGTCCTGCCCAGCTAGTAAAAATCCAAATTCTAATCTGAGTGTATCTCTAGCACCTAGACCACATCTTAAAGGTGGATCTTCAACAGATAATATCTGTTCCCAAAGGACCTTACCCGCTTTTTCAGGTAATATTATCTCAAAACCGTCTTCACCAGTATAACCACTCCTTTGGACCAATGGTCTATCTAACATCGGCCAACTTTTATCAAATGCATCCATGACCTTCTTATTGACATTTACCTGTTTAGATCTGAAGAATTCAATATCAGAGATATCTTCATCACAAACCTCTGACAATATCCTCTGAGCTTCCGGTCCTTGAAGTGCCAGCATCACAGTATCATAGGTTATATCTGTAAGATGCTCTTCTCCACCTTTAGAAGCTAACCAATCATATATCCTTTTGTTGTTACCGGCGTTTGGAACTATGTAACAAGAATCTTCTGTTAATCTTGCTACAAGAGTATCATCCAGTATCCCACCTTTTTCATTCAATATATGAGCATACTTGACTTCATTTATCTCTGAATCTGTTATATCCTGAGTTAAATATTTACTAATAAATTCGATAGCTCCGTCTCCCTTGATCAATATCTCTCCCATATGTGAGACATCGAAGATCCCTGCTTTCTTTCTGACTGCCATGTGTTCTTTAGTTATACTCGTGAATTTTAAAGGCATCTTATAACCGGCAAACTTTGTCATCTTTGCTCCTGCTTCTTCATGAAGTTTACACAATGCTGTTTCTTTCATGATAATGGTATAGACATATGGTTTAAAGTTTTTATTCTATTTTTAGGAAAAGGTACTAAATAATAAAAAAACCATTTAGATAGATATGAAAGAATATGATGTTATCGCTATAGGGAGTGGTTCCGTTACTAGTGTGGTTACTCAGGCTTTATCAAGGGATGATACTCTTTCAGTTGCTATCGTAGAGAAAGATGAACCTGGTGGTATTTGTTTAACTAGAGGTTGTATCCCCTCTAAAATGATACTCTACCCAGCTGAGTTACTAAGTCGTATAAATGAAACTTCTAAGTTTGGTATAGATGCTGAAGTGAATAACATCGATTTCAAAAGGATAATGAAAAGAATGAGAGATCATGTTGATAAACAGAGTAATAACATCGGTAATAGTTTAAAACAATCTGAAGATTTAGACTTTTATCATACCACTGGAGAATTCATAGATGCTTATACTTTAAAAGTGGGTGAAAAAAAGATTAAAGGAGATAAAATACTCATATGTTCAGGATCTGAACCTTTAGTACCGCCTATCAAAGGTCTTGAAGAAGGTGGATATTTTACAAGTGAAGGATTATTACATTTAACTGAACTTCCAAAAAAAGTAGTGGTTATAGGCGGGGGATATATCGGTGCTGAGTTTGGATTTTTCCTATCTATGATGGGGTCCGATGTTACAATATTAGGTAAAAGAGAGCAGTTCGTTCCTGGTGAAGAGCCAGAGATATCAGATGTACTAAAAAAGAAACTATCCAAACATATGAAAATCAGAACTGATCATGAAGTAGTAGAAGTTAAAAGAAAGGGTGATGTAAAATTAGTTATCGCACAAGATGAACAAGGAAAACGTAAGGGATTTAAGTGTAACGGTATACTCTTAGCAGCAGGTAGGAAATCTACTTCAGAATACTTAAAACCTGAAAGGAGTGGTATTGAAACGGATGACAAAGGTTGGATCAAAGTTAATAAAAAGATGGAAACATCTAAAAAAAATATATGGGCATTAGGTGATGCAACAGGTAAATATATGTTCAAACATGTAGCTAACAAAGAAGCTGAAATAGTTTATTATAATGCCTTTACAGAAAGGGAAAGGGAGATGGATTATCATGCAGTGCCACACGCTCTATTTACCTATCCGGAAGTGGGTTCGGTCGGTATGTTGGAAGAGGAAGCTGATAAGGAACATGATATCTTAGTTGGTTATTACCCTTACAGTGATACTGGAAAAGGCATGGCTATGATGGCAGAAGATTATTTTATCAAAGTGATAGTTGAGAAAAATACTTATCGTATCTTAGGTGCTCATATAGTCGGACCGCAAGCATCGACTTTGATTCAGGAAATCATCAACCTTATGTACACCCAAGATCAAACAGCTCATCCCATATTTAGGGGAATGCATATACATCCTGCTTTAAGTGAAGTCGTTGAACGAGCTTTTTACAATCTACACTCACATCATCATTGATTGATGATAACATTTAAGTAAAATATTCAAGTTTCAGGGATAATATGAAACTTAAAAAGAAACTAAAAGATAATCAGATCATACTATCCATAGTTGTAATTATAATAAGTGCTTATCTGTTCATATTAGGACTTTTCAGTATAGTTTTGGTCGACTATGCTCCTGGAACTTTACTGGATATGGCAGATGTGATGGGAAACTGGATATACTGGCTATTTGTCATATCAATATTTTCACTAATTGGATTCTCCTGGTTTCTTGTGGATATCTATCTCAAGATTCAGGAATTCAAGGAACTTATGGATACGGATAGTAAAAGTAAATTCATCAAGAACATCGCTAGGATCGAAACCTTAGCTTTATACCTGGGATCTGAATATGAAGATAAGGTCATCGAGAAGGAAGAAGAGTACAACATAAATAGGTGACCTCCGACGTTATTTCCACTTGAAAAACAGGGGTCTCCCCCCTTGTGCGGCTGTGGTCTAGTTGGTTAAGACTCAAGCTTCCCAAGCTTGCTGCCCGGGTTCGAATCCCGGCAGCCGCATGCGTTAAAAATTATTGATACCGATTTATAGGTCATAGAATTTTTTCGAGATAGTCCCCATCTTCCATCACTTTTTCTCCGTCTAGCCACACATCACAGTTCTGCATTACCATATCTATGTGCTGTTTACATGTCCATCCAGCCATTGTCATGTTTTGATTAGGATCACCAAAGGCTATATGGACTCCAGGTGCTTTTTCGTCAACAAGTATAGATCCGATCAATTCATCCACATACAGATTAGTACCAAATCCAAGCTCACCTAAATAAGATGAACATTCAGCTTGGCCAATATATTCCCTAATATCTCTTTCTATTTCTTTATCGTCGCAGGTGATAGATTCCTTTCTTGGAGGTCTTCCGTCTTTTATACTTATCTTAAGAGGAGATTCTTCAATTCTCTTTAGTGAGTAAACATCGTCGAAATAATCTCCAAGCGTACCGTCGATAACAGCTTTTCCTCTCATGCTTTGAGGAACTGTATATACCATACCATCTGGTAGATTGTGCCATTCCCCAGGCTCATGTAAAATGCCCGTTGTCGCTATCCATTTGTACTTACCTACTTCTGCTTCGAGATCTGTTCCAGCATCAGATTTTATCTTGATCTTATCCACTTTTTTCACTTTAGAATGCATAGTATTCGTAAATTCTTCTACTTTATTGTAATCCCCTGTAAGTCCAGTTTTTACTATCTCTTCATTTATATTTACCATATGTGCATGTCGACCGTTAAACACGGCAGACTTTAAAAATGGCATCCTAACAGTTTCCAACTCACCTTCCACGGACTTAGCGGTCCAAAAAGTGACGGTGGCATCAGTTGCTGCTTTTTCCATGGTATCCGGGTAGGACGAAATCGGTCTTTCTCCATATATATCCAAATTAAAATATCTTACATGAGGTGTAATCTCAAGTATTTTCTCTTTCAATTTCTTGGCTATCTTTTCACTATCTTTGTCGGCAATTATCACAGCTTTATCCTCTGGTTTTACACCCATGCAGGTTTCTACAGCGGTTCTACATCCTTCTTCTAAAGACATAATATTCCCTCTTCCTTAAATATATTATATACATTAGGCTTTATAAGGCTTTAGCAAGAATTTAAAAAGAAAAAGGGAGGAGGAAATTATCGTGAATATCTTGTTCCATTAAGGCGATTCGGTTCGATAGCTTCTAAATGGTTAAAGGACCACAAAATAACCAAGTATAAATAATTTTTCCTGAAATGAATCAAATAAGTTTTTTAGCTTCCTCAAAATCTCGGTTTAATTCTAATACTTTTTTGATCATAGACTTCCAGTCTTCTTCACCCTTCTGTTTTTTAGCTAAAGCTAGATTGTATAATGTTACAGGATCCTCTTCAAATAATTCATGGGCTCTAGCTAGGTTATCATACGCGGAGTCGGTTAGATTTCGTTCCAGCTGTGTGTAACCTAGATTGTTCAAGTAAATGAGGTTATTTGGTTGGATATCTATGGCAGTTTCAAAAGATGAAAGGGCTTCTCCATATCTTTTCATTTTAAACGCAGCACATCCGAGATTGTTATAATATAATGCTTTTTCACTTTTAACAGCTTTCCTGAATTGGTTAATACTTTTTTGGAAATCTCTTTCTTTATATCTAAAGACTCCAAGTAAATTGAAAATTTCTTCATTATGTCTATCCTCAGAAATTTTTTCTAGAGTTTCTATTCCCTTTTTGATACCCTCAGTTCCCGCATTACATCTAGCTTCGGCCATTATAAAATCTGTTAATTCTCCATCTGAAAATTCCTCTGCTTTTAAGTATGCTAGTACCGCTTCGCCTATCTTCCCACCTCTTCTCAGGCTTTCTCCCCGTCTTTCCCAGTATACACAGTTATGGTGAGTATCCTCTACAATGTTCTCAGAAACTTTTATACTATTCCTATATTGTTCATTTTGGTAATATACTTCTTCTAGATTCAATTTTCCAAGTAGATCTTCTTCAGCTTTTCTAAACAATTCCTCTGCATTTTTGATGTCATCACTTCTATAATAGCAAGCACCTAATATGTTAAAAAAATCTGTAGAGTTGATATCTTTTAGTTTTTCAATCACTTTACTATACTCCCCCATCTTCCACATCAATTCAGCTTCATTGTAAGTGATCCTCTCTTTCAATTTTTCCTCTTCTTTCCTTACCTGAGCCATCCCCTCCATTATCTCTTCTTTTGTCCTTTTTTCGTCCCTTAATTTTTCAAGTTCGTTTAGTAACTCTTCTCTCTCCTCTTCTAGTTTGTCGATCTTTTCTTCTTTTTCCTCCACTTCTTTCCTAGCCTTATTTTCTTTCCATACAACTTCCTCTTCCTTTTCCTTTTTTATGCGTTCAAGTTCTTCTTGGAGTTCATTTTTAGTTTGTTTCAATTGGTTTATGATATCCCTGCTCTCTTTTAGATCCCTTTTAAAATTCTCCCTTTCTTCCCTTAAACTTTCTATCTTATTTTCTTGCTCATCTAAAGCTTTTGCAAAATCTTCTACTTCCTCACTTTCACTTTCCGATTCTTTAACTTTTTCTTCGAGTTCATCCTTCGCTTTTTTAATTTCTTCAAGTTCTTCTGTGGTCTTGTCTAATCTTTCTTTGAGTTTTTCTTTCTCATCCTCTGCTCTCTGGATATCCTCTTCTCTTTCTTCGACTGCCCTTTCAACTTCTTCCTTCTCGAATGTTTTTGCTTCTTCCTCTTTAACATATTGCTTTCCAATTTCTTCCTCTTCAACCCTTGGATCTCTTGGCTTGGCCTTTTTAAACTTTTTAGTTTTAACTTTTTCAGTTTCCTGTTCAGATCTCTCAGCACCCATTATCCTGTTTTTTAACTTTAGAGCAGATTCATAGTTCGGATTCAATTTCAAGGCCTTCTCGATAGATTCCAAAGCATCTTCTTTGTAGCCAGCCTTCTCTAAAAAAGCTCCCTTTATGTAGTGATAACTTTCATTATTTTGGTACAATTTAGTGAGTTTATCAGCTGTTCCCACAGCCTTTGAAATTCTACCCTCTTTTTCAAATATTAAGATCTTATTTATCAAAGCATCTTCGAACTCAGGATAGATCGATAAAGCATTATTTATACAATTTAGAGCTTCCTTTAATTCACCTTTCTTCATCAAACACAGACCTTTATTGTTCCAGGCGACTTCGTCCTTTGGTTCGACTTCCAATACCCTTTCAAAGCAGAGCATCGCCTCATCATATTCCCCTCTTTCAAATAAAACAGCACCTAGATTCTTCCATGAAGGCACATGGTCCTCGTTGAACTCTAAAGCGGTTTCATAAGCTTCTATTTCTTCATCATATTTTCCGATTTCATGGTAAGCACTACCTAAAAGATACCACAATTTGGGACTTTCCGAAACGGAGATTATGGTTTCATCAAGCAGCTCGATGGCATCGAGAACCTGGCTGGATTCGAGTAGAGCCTGTGCTTTTTTAGTTCTAGCCTTTATATCCTCTGGTTTATTCTCGATCGCTTTGTCGTAATACTCGATAGCCTTATCGTGATCACCCTTCTGTTTGAATTCATCCCCCCATTTCAATAAACGATCCTGTTCTGTAGCGCTGCTCAAAGTTCTAGTATCTTCTTCATCCCCCCCCTCAATCCTAGGGACCATATCATATTCTTTTAACAATTCGAAAAACTCATCCCCCCCGACTACTTCTATCCCTTCGTTTTCTTTAGTATCTGAGATATCTCTTGTGGTCAAATAAAATCCTCTTACACCAGGGCCAAGTGCATTTTTAAGACCCTGAACCTCTTTCTCAGGGTCTCCTCTAGATCTGGTCATCTTTATAACATAATCATCGATTCTTCCTTCTCTGTGCATCTCGCCTTCTGCTTCCAAGTCCCCTCCGAAGCTCCTTGCAGAAGAAATGTCAAATCCCATACTTTCAAGTAATCTAATAGTGAGTCTTTGAAAACGTTCACGACTCATCTTTTCGAGTTCGGACAAAACTTCATCTTTATCTGCCAAGAGGTTCACCGGCTGTCAATACATATATTGGGAGGTATATTAATTGATTATGCTGTGTCCGGCCCCTTCTAACCTGTTTAGAACATCATCCCACCTGACCTTCAATTCTTGTGGTCCATATGACTCTAAGGCGAAACTTGCCCTTGCAGAACCTATTAAACAACATTCATAGAGATCATAATCCCTAAAAAGACCAGCATAAAATCCAGCTCGGTAACAATCTCCAGCACCAGTAGGATCGACTATTTTTTTAGGCTCTATAGAAGGTACATATTTTTCGGTCTGCTGTGTGTAAAGTGTACTCCCTTCTCCACCCTTGGTCACTATTACAGAATTCACATGATCCAACATATCTTCAATACGTTCTAAACCCAAATATTTCAAAGCTAGATCTGCTTCAGTTTCATTACAAAAAAACATATCTGCCATATTCAACATTTTATCGAATATATCCGGTCCATAAACGTATTTAAGTTCTTGAGCCGGATCAAAAGCTATCGTTTTATCCAACTTTGATGCGATCTCCATGACTCTAACATAATACTCTGGCCTCCCGGTTCCGATGTGTATAACTTCGCTGTTCTCAATATGTTTTCTACTTGCTTTCCGGCCATGGATCTTATCCATGGCACCCTGGTCCATAAGAGCCATCTGGTTACCAGCAGGTTCGGTCACTATCCAGCAGGTCGGTGTTTTTCTGTTTTCCAGTTTTATTAAATCTTCAAGGTCCACACCGCAGTGTTGAAGCGACTTTTCATAACTTTTAGGAAAATCTTCTCCAACGAATGAGGATAGTGCAGTATCAACTTTTAAATCGGCAGATGCCTTGGCAATGTTTGCTCCGGTCCCTCCCCACCGTTCATTTCTATTTTTTACAGCGGTGGATGAATTAGGTTCAGGTAAGCTGTCGGTCTGCAGAATGACATCTACAGCAGTATGGCCAAAAACTCTCAGGTAATATTTCATAAAAGAGTATTAAAAAGAAAGGTAAAAAAGGTTTTTGAGTAATACGTAGGAAAATTAGTTTTTACTTAACTTGATCCCATTTTACTCATATTAAATGCAAATTCACTCAAGTTCAATCTCTTCTACTGAGATTTCAGATTCAACTTCTTCCTCTTCAGGTTCTTCAGACTCAACTGAATCTGCTTCACCTTTGACTTCTCCGAAAGCCATAGTGTGGAGAACCTTAGTGATTTCAATTGTAACTTTAT
>CAYNQI010000002.1:0-61264 GCA_964399335.1 uncultured Thermoplasmata archaeon
TATATTTGTTTGATTTACTATAACTCCAATTGACCAGATTGTCAGACAAGGTGTAGAGTACATGAAAAAGATACCCACAGGCGTCAGTGATCTAGACTCGATAATAAAAGGAGGGCTACCAGCAGGATCAGTAGTCTTACTCCTTACAGAAATAGGGGCAGGTGGATTAGAATACCTTTATACATCTTCTGCGAAACTATTGAGGGTTAAAAAAAGTCCCAGAGATGTGTCGATAATTTTAGGCGATGAATGTAAAGGCTCGATATTACCTGAAGAAGTGTACTATATAACGTTCTCTCGTTCTAAACAAGATATTCTGGAAGAGGTCAAAATCTCTTTCAATCAGGATTATTACGACGCCATAGAAGAGGACCTAAATTTCAAGGATTTCTCTAATTCTTATTTTAGACGTACGATGGTACCAAACAGTTGGACAAGGGAAAACCATCAACCATCGTTGTTTGGTGATGAATCAGATTCTAATATATTAGAGGAATTAGTGGATTTTTTAGAAGAAAAAGCCCCGGAAAACATGGTCATAATCGACTCCCTTACCGATCTACTTACAAACACATCTATAGAAAACGATAAGCTTGTAACCGTTATCAAGGGAATGAGACGGGCATCAAAAAAATGGGGTGGTGTAATATATCTTCTACTTACTAAAGGTATAATGGATCGAAGCACTGAATATCTACTCATCGATAGTGTTGACGGAGTTATGAGTTTCGAGTGGTCTAAAAGTCGCCACACATCTAAGCGGCAGAGATACATGTTCTTAGAAAAGTTCATGAGTGTTCTACCTCATTTAAAAAGAGAGAAGATCGCTAGGTTTACAGCAGAAGTAACAGATTTTGCTGGTTACAATGTAGTAAATTATGAAAAGATAAGGTGATCAAAATGGAAGAATATAAAATAGAGCAGGTTGAAACGGGTATAAGTGGTTTAGATGAAATGTTGAAAGGAGGGATACCGAAAGGTCATGTTTTCACGGTCATGGGTTCTTTCGGTACTGGTAAAACCACTTTTTCACTTCAGTACCTATGGCAGGGTCTCCAAAATAATGAATCCTGTATCTTCATCTCTCTAGAAGAAGATAAAAAGGCCATACTAGATACTGGTAGATCCTATGGATGGGATTTTGAACCTTATGTCGAAGAAAACAAGATCGCCCTTGAAAGATTGGCACCGGCTGATGCAGAGGCGACCATCTCTAAATTAAAAAGCGACCTCCCAGCTTTCATAGAATCATTTGATGCAGAACGGATAGCAATAGATTCCGTTTCGCTGCTTAACATGATGTCTAATACACCTCAAGAAAAGAGAGATCGGCTTTTCGACCTCTGTAAGATGGTTAAAGATTCAGGCGCAACTACGTTGTTAACGGCCGAAGTAAAAGATGACAATCCAAGAAGTTCAAGGGATGGTTTGGTCGAATATACTGCAGATGGTGTGATCTTACTTGGATACAATCAAGCGGACAGCCAGGAAGTACAGATGAATGTACAGGTCATCAAGATGAGACGTATCGATCATTCGAGAAAAGTAAAGCCTTACGAGATAACTGATCATGGCATCGATGTTCAGACCGAAGGTGCAGTGTTTTAAAAAAAGGTGTGGAAAGAATGGGTACAGCCATCGGAGATATAGTTGAATCTAAAGAGATCGATTTCGAAGATCTAAAAGGTAAGATCATAGCTGTAGATGCCTATAACATAATCTATCAATTTTTATCGAGTATAAGACAGAGGGATGGCACCCCTCTTAAAGATTCAAATGGAAACATCACTTCACATCTCTCGGGTATATTGTACAGGAATTCGAACCTTATCCAAGAGGGGATCAAACTGATCTATGTTTTCGACGGTAAACCAGACATAATGAAAGAGGGAACTTTAGAGAAAAGAAAGGAAAGAAAAGAGAAGGCTGACTCAGAATATGAAGAAGCCTTAGAAAGGGGGGATCTAGAAACCGCTAGAACAAAGGCACAACAGACATCTAGGATGAGCGACGAGATCGAAAACAGCAGTAAAGAATTACTCGATGCACTAGGTATACCCTATATTCAAGCTCCGGCGGAGGGAGAGAACCAGGCAGCCCATATGGTTAAGAAAGGGGATGCATGGGCAGTAGGCAGCCAGGATTTCGATTCCTTGTTAGTAGGTGCTGATAGATTGGTAAGAAATTTAACAGTATCTGGAAAAAGAAAACTCCCAGGTCGGAATGAATACAAAGAGATCAAACCTGAGTTGATAAGTCTAGAAAAAATGCTTGATGAACTTGGGGTCACAAGGGAACAACTCGTAGATATCGCTTTATTATGTGGAACTGATTACAATGAGGGTGTTAAAGGTATAGGTCCTAAGAGGGGATTAAAGTACGTAAAAAAGTACGGTGATATTGAGCAGGTTTTAAAGGAAAAAGACGAAACAATAAACAATGTTCAGGAGATCAAAGCACTGTTTTTGGAACCGAAAGTCACAGAGGATTATGATATAACTTTCAAAGACCCAGATATCAACAAAGTTAAAAAGTTCCTATGTGATGAACACGAATTTTCAGAATCCAGGGTCGATAAAGCTCTAGAGAAGATCATAGAAGGAAGAGATATGGATAAACAGACTTCCTTGACCTCTTTCTAATTCAACAGAATTCGTCTAAGCTAGGTGTGGAAACTTTATCGTTATCGAACAATGAGTTTATCTGCATCTCTAATTGTTCGATCCTCTGTTTAAGATATGGTGGAAGATCGAACCTTTCAGTCATCTCGATAGTCGTTCTAAGATACTTTTTTACGCTACCTTCATGTACTGTTAAAGTTAGATTACCCCCGCATTGACATTCTCCACTCAGAGGGGGTCGTCTATATTTTCTATTACAACTAGTACATCTAGTCTCTTGAACACAGAATTTGTTAAGGTTTCCAATAAGGTCGGGTATGAAATGTGCTCCTATCACCCTACTCACAACATCTGTTGCATCAACCGCACGGATCATCTTAGCCACTTTAAGCTGTGCTTCCATCTTCTCAGTCATCTTGTCAAGTCTAGTGTATCGACTTCCGATGGGGCCCTCGGAGATATTCAATGTTTCATGAGTATACCCAAATCCTTCGTATTGTTTTTCAGTGTGAAGTCTCTCTTCAACTATATCCATCATATCGACCAGTTCTTTCGGATTGGGATACTCGAAGGTCTTTTCGTAGAATTCTAAGGGGTACTTCCATAAGCAATCTACGTTATGGGCTTCGCTGTCGATCTCATCCGGGTTGATCTTAGTGGTTAACACTAGAGGGGCATCCATCTTTCCTCCCCTCTTTTCAGGTAAAAACTTTTGTGAGAAATTCAGCAGCCCATCCATAAGCAGCATGATACAGTCTTCGTCGCCGTCACACTGGCCGACATACAAATCATTAGCTACTAAAGTGTGATTATCGTTAACAGTGAGTGAGTAAACATAATCATCAGAATTTTTTACTATCTTTTTATCTACAATCTCATCAAACCAAATGTTGCAGTTATCTGTCATCAGACGTTGGGTTCCAACAGATGTATTTTCTAAGGAATCTTTAAGGGAGTTTGATTTTCTATTTGTGTCGAAACCAATTTCTTTTTTAAATTTGACTATGTTTTTTGAAGTTATTTTAATTATGTGAGCTGTAAATATTTTATCAGTATGATCTATTCCTTTTTCCTCGTAGAATTCTTTAACTATTCCACTTGGGTCTCTTTCTTCTTTATATAGTTTTGAGTTTATTCCAAATCTCTTCAAGGAATAAATTATCTCATCTGCAAGTCTTTTACTTACTGTACTAGCTCTAATATCTAATCTTTTCGAGGAGGTTGTACCATCCCCTGAAAAATAACCAGAAAGAAAACTAGATAGACAACGTTTATTAGATAAAAGTATTTGAGTAGGGATCTTTTTATTTTTTGCTTTATTTCCAGTACCAAGAACATTATTGAATAAGAAATATATCAGTTTACTTGAAGCTGTTATTTTCCATTCATTTTCTTCAAATGCATTTATACCTAGTTTATGTTTATATACTTTTTTTAAAAAATCTCTTGAATCTCTATCAGGTATACAAATCGTGACCTGATAAAAATTTCCTTTCTTTTTTCTAGCAAATCCTTCTGCAGTATAATATCCAATCAGTTTGCTAAAATCCTCGTCTATAGTAATATATCTATTAATGCTAATTTCGTCCCTTTTACTACCTAACTTTATTTCTTCTGGTAGAATCTCAAAAGTCTGATCCCCAAATATCTTTTTCATTATCCAATATGGAAAGCTACACCTTTGGATATAACTAGAAATTGTTTTTTTATTAATGCCAGTCTCTTCGGATAATTTTTTAAGATAAGAGTTAGTAGAAAATTTTTGTCTAAAGGTACTTTTTAGAAAATCTGATGAAATAGATCTTATCATTATTGTTTCTTCAATATCAGGTATTTTTGATAATTCTTTTAGTAGATCAATTTTATTCTCTTTACCCTCCATCTCTATTTTTTTGGGCGAAGGAATCAAATCACCTTCCTCTAAATCGAAGGCACGGTAAAATTCGATTTTATCTCCGGCTTTTAACATCTTGTGTTGAGGGGTGACTTTAAGCTCACGTCCAGATCTTGTTTTAAATTCAATATAATGATTAGGGGCGGGATGTTTAGAAACACAGGACACTTTCATCAAAGACTCTTCACCATCTTTAGAGATTGATGGGACAAATAAGTTATCCATACCTTTATACTCGGTTCCAAAATCGTCATATTTTGTATCCCCCCGGGTAAGTTCTTTTTCAACTATCTCTTCAATTGGCTTCAATGTCCAATCGCCCTTAGATTTAATCCATAATTTGGTATCCGGGGAAAAACAATTCCTCCGCTTTGCAGCATGGAAGAATGGATGAGCGTATCCCGCCTTTCCTTCATGATAACCGATCAATCTTCCCAGGACCCCACCAGAAGTATGAGGTGCTAATCCGACAACTAGTTCACCGATGAGGTCCTCCTTTCTTTCAGCTTCGTAGAAAGGGTCTATATCATAGTATTTTTCAAGTAGATCATCAACGAATTTAGCTATCTTGACTAAATACATCCCCGCAGCCCTAGATGCGATAAAATCCTGGGTTTTCAACTCTAACATTTGATCCGAATCTTCTAACGGTTCTCCATGGATGTCTTTCTTATAACCTAATTTTCTAGCTTTATCAACACTGAGTCCGATCTCTTCAGGTTTAAAATGAGTGACTGGAAGGTCTGTCATGTCATATCGGCAGGTGCCGTCTTTAAAGACCCAGATGTTGTGTTTAGCCCTTAAGATCGCCTTTTCAAGTGCCTCTGGGGTCTTCTCCTTGGTCATTAGTCCTTTGACACCTTTAACCCTCTTAACATTCCCGCCCTCTCCTATGTTCCTTAGTGCTTCTCTGTATTTACTAGCCATATCTAACTTCTGTTTCTTTGGACCACCGTTTCCCATGTCATTTTCCAATAATTCCCTCCTCCCTCCACAGGTACACCTGATCTGGGCACCACTCTTGCCGCATTTACTACACCTCCTGGCACTGACCTCGACTTCTATTATCCCGTTCTCCACTGCTTTATTGACTAATCTCTGATTTCCTCCGGCGCTACCCAAAGGAAACAGCCCGTGTACCGGTGGGTTCATTTTCCTTTCTTTAGTTTTTTCCGGTCTAGCCATCCTTGCGCCGATGGTGGTTGGGGCCTTGCTGCGGATCTTGACGCCCGATAACTCAGAAAGATACTCAATGAGATCCTCCTTTTGACTTTCTCCGTGAAGTTCAAGATCACCCTCTTCGATTCCAAGTGTGAACAAGAAGGGGCGATAAATCTCGACATATATTTCGTCATCCTTCAATTCATGAGGAAGACCGATATCTTCTAAAATTTTCTTTATCTCTTCATCGTTAGAAATGTACAAACCTTCATCGATACGTGAATTATCACTTACAAACTCCCTCAATCTCCGTAGTTCCGATACCCCCACATAATCCCAGAAATAGATATATTTTGGATGTAAGGGATAGCCTTGTTCTCGACTCAATTCTACGGCTTTTTCAGGAGTCATCTCATCTTCATTCAATTCCACATCCACTTCCTGGATCCACCATTCGTGACAGTATGCAGCAGGGACCAGTGGATGATTGTTCTCCAAAAATTCGCCATAGGGTATAAGCATCTCTCCTAGGTCCAGTATCTCTTTGACCTTGCTGGTAACCTCTTTAGCCTCTTCATAATTATCTATCCTCTTTACTTTTCCATTATGGAAAAGTACCGTTGGCCCTTCGATAGTATCGCAAGGGGTTACCGCTCCAGCCTTACCGGGCCTTTCGATCTTGATCTGGGTTCCCAAGGCCATAAACTCATCGGTCAAAAACATGACTGCTGGATTGACAGCTATAGCAGCTAAACCAAGTGTTCTACTCCTCCCATATCTCAATCTGAATCCACCCTTAACACTAGGATGGCCAAATACCGGTCTACCGGCGATGGTATCTTTTATGTACTTGAAATTTGGAGATATTCCTTCTTGTTTTTCATCGTCTGAGTCTTTTTTACTTGAAGCGAATTTTTCTATATACTCGTCGATAAATTCCCATCCCTCGATGTCCAATTTATCTACGTATTTCTTCAATTTTTGTGCTTTAAGACACATCCCCTCGGCAAGGACCAAACATGCCCCACCTCTTACTCGATTTGTATCTACTCTAGGAAGGTTCCTATTTCCAGATACCTCTTCACTTTCAGTCCCTTCACCACTGATACTTATGGGACAACCTTTAACGATGACTTCTATCTCTTCAGCAGAAGGAGTGTATTGTAAACTTCTAGTTTTTTTGTAAAGGGGTACTTCTTCTTTGAACCTTTGTACCTCCCCCGTGGTGGCCTTGTAAGAACCGATGCCCAATTCCCTCCTGACCACATCCGCTATGAGTACACTCATAGCCTGACCGGTACCACCGGCTGAACGTATGGGACCTGCGAAGGAAAGCTCTACGTAATTTGTCCCGTCGCTGTTGTCTTTGATATCTAATCCTCCGATCCCCTCTAGTGGTGCGACGAGAATACCTTCCGTTAGAACAGCCAAACCTATCCTCACAGCATCTTCCAAGCGCTCTTTTACAGATCCCTCATCTCTATTGGCGACTTCCCTTGCTATGTGTATGGATACTTCCTCACGGTCATATTCTTCACTCAATTCCCTGATCTTTTCGGCAGTATTCTTGACTCCTGTCAATTCCTGAGCTCTCAGGGCCAAATCCTCCGCCATGGGTATTTCTACATCTTGTTCCGGATCGTAACCTTTACCTCTAGCTTCCCTAGCTACCGCATATGCCTTTAATGCAGACTGCTCAAGTTCATCAAAATAAGATTTCATCTCGTCTGAAAGCGCTAGTTCAGCCGTGTTGACCCCTCCATTTCTGCATTGTGACCTCTGTTCATATTACGATAAAACTCCAAGTAAGATGGTGTTATTAAACCTTACTGGTTCGGAATTTTATAGGCCTTTAGAAATTGATAAATAATAATTTAACGTATGTATAACTATGAGTTTTCGGGGTGTAGAAGAAATAATTCGAGATAACAAAAAAGGAGCTTTCGAACTTCTCTTTGAAACCGGGGAAAGTATAATCTCTTTAAATCCTGATGAGGCAAAAAAGTATGCTATAGAATTAGTTCAAGGTCGTTGTTCCATGTCCCCTTTGGTTAACCTTGCTAATGAAACGTTTAAAGCCATTAAAAAGGGAAATCATAGGGAGTCGATCAAAGATTATCTTCTCGATGTTGAACAATCCAAAAGGAAAGTGATCAACAAAGCTCAAGACATTGTAAGTGAATTCAACAACATAGGAACTCTAAGCTACAGTTCTACGGTGATCGAAGTTTTAAGAAATTCTCAAAAAGTTTCAGTTCTAGAATCAAGACCTTTATTCGAAGGGAGAAAGACCGCAGAGAAACTTTGTAATGAAGGTGTGGATGTGAACTTTTATCCCGACCCAGCAATTTGCGATATGGTTTTCAAAATCGATGCACTACTCGTAGGATGTGATTCCATCTCCAATGAAGCATTTACTAACAAAACAGGTACCCATGCTGCTGTTATAGTTTGTCAACATCTTAAAAAACCGGTTTATGTGGTCTCGGACTCATCTAAGATACTTCCAAAGGGCATTCCTCTTCATTTTGAAGAACACCACGATCCGAAGGAAGTTTGGGAAACCGAATTAGATATAACTATCCATAACAAATATTTCGAAAAAATTCCATGGATGGACCACATAAAATTGATCACTGAAAATGGAATCATAGAGAAAAAGGAAAAAATTCAGAGAGAAGGGGTTTCTGAAAAGTTGCTAAAACACTACCCTATGGAGTGATAAGTGTCTCTTTTATTTCTCCATTCTTTTCCTTGAGTTTGACTTCTTCCCTTATCACTTCGGCTAACCTTTCGATACCAGTCCATATCTCTTCTTCAGAGGAATGGGTGAAGTTCAATCTCATCGTGTTATGTCCGTTATCCTCTACGTAGAAGGCATCCCCAACTACGTAAGCCACTTTTTTCTCGATGGCTTTTTCGAACATCTCCCTAGTATCGATATTTTCTGGTAGTTTTGCCCATATGAACATGCCGCCTTCTGGTCTGTTCCATTCTACGTGATCCGGCATGTACTTCTCCATGGCATCCAACATAGCCAATCTTTTTTCATTATACAATTCTTTGATGTACTCTAGATGTTCATCAAGTACGCCTTCTGATACGTATTTGTATGCTACATATTGACCGAATGGATTTGTACATAAATCAGTAGCTTGTTTAGCAATGACCATCTTATCTATGAAATCTTTCGGTCCTACACACCAGGCTATCCTAAATCCAGGTGCTAAAATCTTAGAGAATGTTTGAAGCCTAACGACCCTATCTTCATCGTCTAAAGACATCAAATGTGGTTGAGGTGAACCCTCGTAGCGAAGATAAGAATAAGGAGAATCTTCGACTACTAAAACGTCGTGTTCAGATGCTATGTCAAGTAATCTTCTTCTCTTATCACCTGGGATGGTAGCTCCAGATGGATTCTGGAAAGTTGGAACCAAATACAAAAATTTGGGTTTGCATCCTTCTTTCTCTAGTTGAGTCAACTTCTCATCTAGAAGATCCATATCCATGCCATCTTCTTGTACTGGCACAGTTTCCATATGGCCCTGGAAAGCTCTAAAAGCGCCCGTAGCTCCCAAATACGTTGGTGAACCAACAACGATAGTGTCACCGGGATTTAGTAATATCTTGCTGATAAGGTCTAGGGCCTGCTGAGAACCGTGGGTTATCAAAATATTTTCCTTATCTACATCCATACCCCTTTTCGTCATCTCTTCAGCAAGTACTTCTCTCAAAGGCGTTATACCTTCAGTAGAACCATACTGCATCACACTTTCTGGCATATCATCCATGAGCTCGTTTATCAGCCTGCGTGTACTTTCTACAGGAAAGGCATCTGGATTTGGTAATCCCCCCGCGAAAGAGATAATACCCGGTTTTTGAGTTAACTTGAGCAGTTCTCTTATCTCAGAGGTTTTCATGGATTTTGCTCTTTCCGAAAATATATCATTGCATTTCACCATATATATCAGCAATTTAAGAAAAGAGCGCCCTATCTTATTATTTTCGGTCATCTCTAACCTAATACTTCACCGACAGCCTTATCGAATTCAGCAAGAAAATCATCCCTCTTATCTATTGGTACTCTTGAGCCTGATGCGATATCGTGTCCTCCACCAGAACCTCCAAATTTCTCCGATATTTCCCTACATAACTTTCCCAGATCTAATCCATTATTGACCAATTTCTTCGTTCCTCTGGCAGATATATCTACATTGTTTTCCAATTCACATACACCTAACGTCGGTTTACTCTGGTCGAATATATACAGCATGGAGAGGCCGGCTAACTCGCCCTTTCTTTCCTTTTTCTCTTCGAAAAAGTACTGAATGTTTTCTTTTTCTATCGGTCCATCGTCTTCCAAGCTGTGCAGCCTTTCGATCATCTCATCTCTATAACTTTCACGGATCTCTTCCGCTTTTTTAAAGGCATTTTTGTCACCTAGGCAGATCGACATCCCTAAACCAGCTTGTTTTGTACGTGCGGTGGAATTCAGTAGTTTGTAAAGTATATCTACGGACAAACCATACCTTTTGGAAGAATAGTGTGGGCCTCTGATACTATCGATAACATGTGATGGTATGTCCCTTTCAAGCAGAGATAGAACAAGTAATGTATTCAACTTCCTCTCAGCTTTACTAGATACATCATCTACGGGAGTCTCATGATCTATGTCAACATCCTCTAAAATCCTATCGATCTCTTTTTCCCTACCTGATATCCCAGGGAAATAGGGATCGCATGCCTTCAATAAAGCGTCCCTGATGTTTTTACCATCTATGAAAAGTCCAACGTTTTCAGTAATTTCTTTTTCATCTAAAGCATCTTTTAATAAAGATTCATTAAGACCTATGAACCCTTCAATGTTCTGTTTATCAGCTGCGGCCCCGGCTAGACCGTATAATGATAAAGAAACGTTCTTTTTATCATATATCATCGACAAAATCAAAGCAAGAGTTGCACCACAAACTTCATCGGAACCGTTGATCCCATGATTATGAGGGTTTATGAAAACGTGTTCCTCATCTTCGCTCTCCACATCTTCATCAACTTTATGATGATCTAAAACTATCACAGGTTCATCTATCTTTTTGATGTCCTCTAATTGACTGTTACCTATATCAGTTAAAATTATAGGAATATCTTTTGGTAAATTTTCCGGTAGTTTACTGACAAATCTAGCGTGAAATCCCTTATTCTCCCTCATCAATGTAAGTGCTAAAACAGAAGCTGCTGAGATTCCATCGCCGTCGTAATGTGATATTACCCTGAATTTATTGTAAGAATTTAAAATCTCTGAAGCAGATTCATATTTTTTCTCTAACCCCTTCGGTAACTCTACCACATTCCCTCCCCTACATTGATTATTGTGTAAGCATCTCTGCTATATCTATGGAATATTTCCAATCTTCAGGAATTTCTCCTTTTCTTTTATAGTACTTGGCCAGCCGTCTTATTTTAGATTCGATAAGTTGGAGACCACGTTTGTTTTTTAGGTCCTTCCGATTATCCTCGAGATGTTCATGGAGGTTGACGGCTTTTTCCATCAAATTAATAAGGTCCTCTGGGAAATCCATGTAAACCTCATTTTCCTTCAATATCTCAGTAACATCTTTACCTGCAGCTAATTTTACGTTAGGTACAGCATACTGGTCTCTAAGTATCACCCCAATCTCACTAGGGGTTCTTCCTCTTTTGAATAACAGGAGTACTTTTTCTTCGATCTCTTCTGCATCCATCTTTACCCATTCAGGATTAGAAGTAACATAGGGGCGTGTCGAGCCTGATCTTCCGTGTTTTGAACTGTGCATTCTAGACATAGTAAACCTCCGAATGAACTCGGGATTCGATTCATATATGTTCTAATACTTAAAAGTGACTGTTGTTGTGATGTATAAATAAGTTTCGAAACATGCAAAATAACCAAATATGACTTTACATTTGTAGAAACTTATGGGTTTCTTGGATAAGTTATTGGGTCGAGATTTTAAGACCGTGGTTTTAGCATTGGATGGGGTTCCTTACAGTTTTATAAAAGACATGTACGAAAAGGGAGAGTTCAAACATTTGGGTTCTCCTGAATATCATAAGATGAGTTCTGTTTATCCAACGATCTCGTCCGTTGCATGGTCATCTTTTATGACCGGAAAAAATCCTGGAAAACATAACATATATGGCTTTGTAGACAGAAAGTCTAATAGTAAAAATTTACAGATATGTAATTCGAAGGATCTAAAATCCCAGACACTTTGGGAGTATCTCAGTGAAAAGAAAAAAAAGGTATTTGTGATGAATGTGCCTTTGACCTACCCTCCAAGAAAAGTGAATGGTAAATTAGTATCTGGTTTTCTATGTTCAAACCTAATAAAAGGTACATATCCAAAGGAGTTTGCCTCGGAACTTTATAAGTTGGGTTATAAGATAGATGCCGAGTCATCTTTAGCACTTGAAAATCTAGAGAAGTTCTTAAAGGATATCAATGAAACCTTTGAATCTAAAAAGAAGGTAATGTCTCATTATCTCAATAAAAACTATCACTTTATGATGTTCCATTTCATGGCCACCGACCGTATCAATCATTTCATGATGGGGAATTATCTAGATGGGGATAAATATGCGGACAAGTTTATTTCATTTTATAAGAAAATCGACCGTATGGTTGGGCTATTAAAGAAAAATCTAGATGAAAATGATAAGCTTTTAATTATTTCTGACCACGGGTTTACAAGATTGGAACAGGAAGTTCAGCTAAATAGATGGCTTATGGAAGAAGGTTATCTAGAAGAGGTTAAGGAATTCTCTAACATAACTAGAGAAACAAAAGCATACAGTTTGATCCCTGGGAGGATATACATCAATCTGGAAGGAAGGGAAAGGAACGGTAGCGTATCAAAAAAGGAATACAACTCACTTAGAGATGAATTGATTGAAAAATTGAGTAACCTCCGAGACCCGATGTCGGGACGTGAGATCGTAGATAAGGTTTTCAAACGTGAGGATATCTATTCAGGCCCATACGAAGAAAATGCACCAGATTTGCTTGTTCATCCAAAAAATGGATATGACTTAAAAAGTAAATTTGGTAAAGTTGAATTTATAAGCAAGGGCCTCCGAAACGGGATGCATACATACGATGATGCTTTTGTTTATTCCTCTGAGCCAATATCTGCGGAAAAAGCTAATATTATAGATCTTTACCCAACCATTTTAAAGATGATGAAAGTAAAACCCCCTAAAAATCTAGACGGACGGTCTCTTTTGTAGATTCATCGTCCACGTACCTTTTTACGTACTGCGTCTATGTATTCTTGTTTTTTAGGTAATTCTAGTTCAAGTTCTCGAGCTAATAGCAGTAAAGCAGCTTCGATTTCTATATTCATATCATCCTGTTTAACGTTCACACGGGACATTATCTCCTGTCGATTTAGATGACTGTACATAACCACATCATCCAACATACTCTGGAAAAGTGGTTTCTTATTTTCTTCAAGGATTCTTTTTGATGGTTCGAAACCCAACGGTATATTAACGTTAGCAGGATCGAACTCTGAACGGACGATATCATCCTTCAGCTTTACTAAACCCTCTTTTCTTGCTATCTTAAGAAGTTTTTTAGCTTCACTAGATGTGAACCATCCTAAATCGGCAGGAGGACCGTATATGAACTCATCTTTATCTATTTCTTGAGCTCCCGCTCTTTGGAATATGAAGGCTATCGTATATTTCAATTCCTTGCTTGCCATTCTATCGAATCCTCTAGACCTAATATAACTCCATCTACTTTATCCTCATATAAATCGATTTTATCTATATCGATTTTTCCTCCTATGTAAAGCTCGTGATCTTTATCTAGCATGTAATCTAAAAGGGTGTTATCAAAATTTTCATCGCTCAAATCGTGGATGACTATCGTATCGATACCAGTTTCAACAGCTTCTAGGATCAGTTCTTTTATATTGGTTTGTTTAATCTCATTCGATGGTGAGATGATTCCATCTTTATAATCTATACAGAAGACCATCTTATCACTGATTCTTGACGATTCGTTCATCAAATCGATCGAATACATCGTTTTAGTGGAAATGACTATTCTGTCTGCCCCAGCTATGTAACCGTCTGTAATGGTCGCTGTATCCCTAGCTCCAACGTCAGCCCAAACTTCTCTACGAGTTCCGACTTTTCGTATCATATCCGATTGTAGGCTTCTACTTTCTATACCATTTAAGTCTAACAAGTAAATAATATCATAATCACTTAAAAGGAATAGAACATCATTATAGTCTAGGTTATTACCATTTTTAGAATAATGTTCGTAATACCCGTTTTTGACGGTCACGGGTTTACCGCCTTTGAACGATATCGATGGTATAACTTTCATGATCGGTAATTTGATAACCACTTAATAAAAGGATTGCCTATTAATGGATCAGATGCTTTAGATAAGCTAGAAGTTGATTGAGCGGCATACCTTTGTCCCATTCCATTTTAAGGTTGCCGTGAACCGTGGTCTGCATGTATGGGATCTTTCTCTGGAGGACTTGATGTTTTTTCTTCATGCCATCTATGTCCATGGTATATACTCTCCATTTGTCTCCTCTCTGGCTTTTCAACCTATATGCATAAAGGGGAAGAACGTTGCTGTTCACACACACTTCTTTCATCCATTCCGCCTGTTCACTCAACCTACCCTCGTTCCTAAAATAGAGTACGTTTTCCTTGGATGATTTTACTTCTATCGGGAAAGAAATCTCACCTCTTAAAGCTATAAGATCAATGCCAAGGCTTCCACCGGCTCTGACGACAAGAAAGGGTATATCGTGGATCGCTCGGTATCCTTCGAGTTCTTTATCACTACAGGTTTTCGTAGCATTATTGATAACCTCCTCATCCCCAGATAAAATTCCTTTCAACTCTCTTTCGTATTTACCGACGGCCATCGTTTTTAACAGTGCGAGTATGTTATATATATTTATCAATCAGAGGTGACTGAAACTAAGGCCTTAACCTAGAAGTGTCTCTTGGGAACAATATCGCTTCTCTTATATTTGATAAATCGAGCATCTGCTGAACGAATCGATCTAGACCTAAACCTATCCCACCGTGTGTTGGCATGCCGTATTTGAAAGCCTTCAAGTAATCCTCGAAATCTTCCTCTTCTAGACCTATCTCGTCCATCTGCTTGATAAGAACATCGTACCTGTGCTCTCTTTGTCCACCTGAAACTAACTCCTGACCTTTGTACTCAAGATCGAAATAAGTGGTTAGTGACGGGTCGTACTCTTTCCTCATAGCGTAGAAAGTACTCTCTTTGAGTCTTGTCGGAAATTCTGTTATGTAGAAGAAGTCAGTATCATGATTTTCTTTAACGTAATCTCCCAGCATCTTCTCAGCTTCCGTATCGATCTCCGGTCTGTCTTCCCATTCCTTTCCCAAATCCTGCAAGATCTCGATGCAGCCTCTATGGGTTATTTTTTTGATCGGATGCTCGGGAACTTCCAGTTCTACATCGAGTTCTTCGAGCTGTTTATTTCCGTGTTCCTTTACATGTGAAAGTGTATGACTTACCATATAACTGGTCATGTCCATTATATCTTCCGAACCATCTATGAATGACATCTCAAAATCAACAGAAATGAATTCCGAAGTATGTCTTATAGTGTCAAAATCCTCGGCTCTGTAAGCCGGTGCTATCTCGTAAACCCTTTCAAATCCAGCGGACATCAATATCTGTTTGAACAGCTGTGGACTTTGAGCTAAGTGTGCCTTCTCTTCATAATAATCAACATCGAATAACGTGGCGCCACCCTCGGCACCGGCTGCTACTACCTTTGGAGTACTAACTTCTAAAAAACCCTCCTGGGAAAAGAAATCCCTCATACCTTCGATCAAAAGATTCCTCAATTCGAAGATGTTCCTCTTGTCCTTTTTCCTTAAATCTAAGAAACGGTTATCCAATCTCGTTGGAAGTTCAGCGTCAACTTTGTCAACAACACCCAGTGGGAGTGGTTTTTCAGCCTCACAGACAACCTTGATCGATATAGGATGTACCTCGTATCCAAGATCTGTTTGATCGGTATCGGTTTTCTTACCTTCTATTTCGATAACACTCTCTCTCGGTATATTAACGATATCCTCGAATTCATCTTCGCCGGTCTCCTTCTTTACCAGTACCACTTGAAATACATCCTCGCGGTCTCTAACCTTTAAAAAAGCGATCCCTCCAAGGTTCTTGACTTCCTGTAACCATCCGGCCAGTTTACATTTCTCACCGTCTTCAAGATTAACTGCATCCGTGGAATGAATTCTTTTCATGTTTTACCTAATTTATGTTCCATGTATAAAAGCCTTTCATGGACTTATAGTGACTCAATGATGAATCTTACGAAATATTTATAGCTTCGATTTCGATTTGTCAATGGGAGATAAAATGAAGGCTTTGATATTCGGGGCAGGTAGACAGGCTGAGGGAATAGCATGGTATCTAGCAAATCATACAGATTTTGAAGAGATAGGCATCTTTAGTAGGTCACCTGGTCCCATAGACGATATTATCGAGTTCGTCGGTAGTCATAAACTAAAAAAATATGTTGGGAATGTTTTAGACTCTGAGAAGGTAAAAGATGTGATGGGGATGTACGATATTGGTATCAACGCACTTCCAACAAGACAGACCAGTTACAAGACCATCGAGAATGCTGCTGATGTTGGTTTGAACATGATCGATATACTCGAAGAATACCACAGGAGACCTGATGCCTATGAGACGGAAGATTTAGAGGTTCCAAAAGGGATGTCAGTGGATGATTATGGAGAATATATTCATGAAAAGTACAAAGAAAAAGGGATCATGCTTTTGGATGGTATCGGTTTTGCCCCTGGCATAACGAATTTTACTTTGGGTGAGGGTCTTAGAGAGATGGATGAAACTAAGTCTGCCATAGCACGCTGTGGAGGAATACCGAACGAAAAATCCGCTGAAAGACATCCTTTAAAGTATATGATAACATGGGCATTTGATCATGTTCTTAGGGAGTACAATGTAAAATCCAATGCTATCAAAGATGGAGAGAGGAGAGAGGTCGAAGCCCTATCAGAACATGAGAAGTTCAAATTCGATAAATTTGGAAAAGATATAGAGTTGGAGTGTGCAGTAACCCCGGGTATGCCCAGTTTTGTGTACACTAGGTCAGAGCTAAAAAATACCTATGAGAAAACTGTTCGTTGGCCTGGACATTATGACACTATCAAGGAGTTCAAAAAATGTGGGATGTTAGATACTGAACCCATTGACATGAATGGAATCAAAGTCGTGCCAAGAGAGGTACTATTGAACGTGATCACACCTAGATTGAAACCAAAAGAAGGAGATAGGGACGTATGTGTTATGTGGAATACTGCAGAGGGGAAAATAGATGGCGAAGAGGTCAGTATCGATTACTACATGTGGGATGAAGAAGATACTGAAACAGGACTCACTGCAATGCAGCGAACGACCTGTTTTCCTCCGGCTATCGCCGCTGAGATGATGGCAAAAGGAGAGATATCTGGGGAAGGAATAGTTCCGCCTGAGGATTGTATAAAGGGTCCGATATATGATAAGATGATAGAGAAGCTTGAAGAAGTAGGAGTAGAGATACTGAAGGAAATAACCTATCCATAATTTGATCAACTCTAAATTTAAATACATCTCAGTCTCTTTCCTTTCATGCATCCTGAAAGAATTATTGGAGTTGTTCCAAATTTAAACACTGGCATGTTCGGGCAGAGTTCTTTTACTCTTGTTGTTACCAATTATAGATTGATCTTCGCAGAGGTTACTAAACAATTGTTGAATCAGGAACGTGAAAGAGCTACAGCGGGGGTACAGAATGAAGGTATGATGAGTCGTTGGAAAGCGTCTATGTCATCCCATTTCAACTTTCACAACAGGTATCACAATATGCCGCCACAGTCTATATTGCAGGAGAGCCCTAACAATTACGAACTTAGGCCGGATCAGATTAAAACCGTTAAAGTTAGGGCAGGTCACTACGATTACGGATCAAATCAACAGTTATCAAATAAGATGGTTATCAAATCGACGATTGGAAAGAAGAAATTCACCTTCGACAAGATGAATACCAGGGATGTTAAGAATCTGATAGGTCAACTTTTAGGACCAAAAGTTCGTTGAAATTTGGATACTAAAACATTCTCCGTAAACTTAGTTCATCTATTTTTATATCTGCTTGTATAGTTCCGGGATTAACATTATACATACTCTTTTTGGCTTAACAAGCAAGCTAATATTTCGTTAGTCCTTTGAAACATAGACCTCTATGATTACCAAAGTTCTTGATGTTTCATGCAATTAATAAGAATCCCCTAGGGGTGTTAGGGAAATTCCTTCGGATTCATCTTTGGGGAGGAGGGGGCGGAGTTTCTCCTTCATCAAAACCACCTTCTTCCTTCGGAGGATACGAAGTCCGTTCCTGTTGTGGTGGCTGTGGCGATTCTGGTGGTGGACCTTGATCCGGAGGTACGTGACCTCCCTGATCTCCTTTGTCACCGCTACCCATCAATTTTACGGCAACCACTATGATTACCGCTATGATAACGATGATTATTATAATAGCTATAGCGAGACACATCATACCTCTCTCTATTAAATCATCCAAAAATCCTTCAGGATCTACTTCATCTTCTTCTACATTAACGATAAATTCAGCAGTCAAACCTTCTGCTTCTACTTCATAAGTTCCAGCTTCATCTGTCATAAAAGTTATACTAGCGGTTTCGGTTTCTCCACCAGCAACAGAGACCGTATCCGATCCAACATTAACTTCGTTGACATAAAACTCTACAGTATAATCACCTGTCTCCTCACCAACATTTTCTACATCGATAATCAACTCTAATTCTTCACCTACAAGAACCTCAGTTGGTTCGGTTCTCAGATTCGAAAATTCAAACTCTGCGGGATCTAGAGCAGTGGGGTCCTCTTCGAAATGAGCCGTGATATCCATATCGCTTTCCATGACTATAACGATGTTCTCCTCTTCACTAACGTAATCTCCTGTCCATTCATAAAATTCTCTATCCTCATATGGGACTGCATTCAACTCAACTTCAGTTCCGTGTAGATAAACGTCTTCATAGGGCCATTCTGTTATTTCAACACCATCTACTTCGACTGTACCTTCCCCGATGGGGTCATTTATCGTAAGTGTATGTTCACCTGTTATGGCATAAAGATGATTATCAAAAGACCCAAAGTATAAAGTGCCATCTTCTCCAATTGATGGTGATGATCTCACATCATCATCCGTCATAAACGTCCAATCTTCCGTTCCATCTTGATTCACGGCATGTAAGTTGTTGTTTGCTGATCCAATATATATTGTACCATCACCACCGATAGCTGGTGCAGATTGCACAAAACCGCCTGTATGATATATCCATTCTTCCGTCCCATCTGGGTTGATTGCATAGAGGTTCTCGTCTCCACCACCTACGTAGATAGTACCATCCTCACCAATAGCCGGATTAGGTGATGGTTCCCACCCTATTTCGAAGGTCCATTTCTCAGTCCCATCTGGGTTAACCGCATACAAATTCTCGTCCCAGGAACCGAAATAGATCGTACCGTCGTCAGCGATAGTAGGGGTGGACCATACATTCCCACCTGTTTCAAAGCTCCATCTTTCTGTCCCATTCGGATTGAGTGCGTATAGATTATTGTCCCAGGAACCTGCATATATGGTTCCATCGTCACCGATAGCAGGAGAAGAAAACACTAAATCACCAGTGGTAAAATTCCATTTCTCAGTCCCATCTGGGTTGATTGCATATATGTTGTTATCAAAAGAACCAAAATAGATTGTACCGTCCTCCCCGATGGTGGGAGAAGAAAACACTATACCATCTGTTTCAAAAGTCCATCTTTCAGTACCTGCCCTACTAATAGCATATAGATTGCCATCGTGCGAGCCGACATATATGGTTCCGTCATCACCAATGGCGGGAGATGAAGAGATATGATCGTTAGCCTCAAAGCTCCATCTTTCTGTCCCGACTCTATTGAGAGCATATAGATTATTGTCCCGGGAGCCAACATATATGGTACCATCGTCTCCAATAGCAGGAGATGACAAGATATTATCCTCTGTTTCAAAGCTCCATCTTTCAGTGCCATCTACATGACTGGTGTCGTATGGACTCCTACGGGTGTTCCTTTGATCACGACCAAAACTAGGCCATGGAGAATCCGCTAACTGTTTCAATTCCATTTCGGTCTGTGTATATTCAAAATTTTCGTTTCTTTGTATATCCAACGATGCAATACCCGCAACCAAGATTGAGAGAATTAACATCGATGTAACCGCTAAAATTATCGCTTTACCATGCCTATTTTTTTCCATATCTTAACCACCTACATTTTTTTATAATTGATAACGAGATTCTCAAATTTTTAGTGTTGTAATGTTCATTAAAAGTTTATAAATAGTATCCTTAAAATCTTTTATTTTGAATACTTCCTGAAGAATACTGAGGGACCTATGGTGATCCCCAAGTTCAATTCTGGATCTTTCTAGATTTGCTACCACTATAGCTTTCAAACCTCAGATTATAATATGAGATTAAAATATTTATATTTGTCGTTTATCTGTTTTTTATAGATTTTCTAATCTGGCTAAGGGATTCAAAATCAACAGATTTATTATATAATGTTGTTATAACTTATGTGATAACATGGGTGGAGAAAAAAATAAAATGAATAAATACAAAGCCGTGCTAAATAAAAAGAGTGGGTTCGAATCCGAAGTAAAAATCAGGGATTTTACGATAACTATCGATGAACCAGAAAGAATTGGAGGAACGAACAAAGGCCCTAATCCTGTTGAAGTTTTACTTGGTTCTTTAGTGGGCTGTCTAGATTTCACCGGAACTATTGTAGCTCAGCAGATGGGATATGAACTAGAAGATTTCAAGCTCGAAGTTGAAGGAGAACTTGATCCACGTGGGGTCATGGGTGAAGCTGACGTACCTGCGGGATTACAGGAGATACATGTAAAAGTGAAAGAAGTAAAAGGTATCCCTGAAGAAAAGATAACGGAATTTTTAGAGGCCGTTCAAGATAGGTGTCCAGTTGATAACACTATCACTAAAGGTGTAACCGTCGATATCGAATGGTGATCGCCATGGCACTAAAGATAGATCCTAGTATATTGGATTCAGATGATATCGGAGAAAAGACAGCTAGGTTGGAGATGGGACACAAAGAGGCAATCGAATACGTGCGAAAAGTCTGTGAAAAAAACGGTTTCGGGATACTAGTGGAGTTTTCACCCTCTGAGGTGTTGAACAAAAAAGTGGGTGCAGATAAAGATCCATATTACGTTTTAGGTGCCTGCAATGCCAAAGTAGCTGATAATGCTCTGGATATGACCATGAAGATCGGATGTCTCTTCCCATGTAATATGGTTATATGGGAAGAAGAGCCAGGGGTACAAACAGTTTACCACATATCCATCATGAAAGCGGCCCGATTATTAGGTATAGCTCCAGATAACGGAGATTGGCAAGCGATAATCGACGAAACTGGAAAGAACGTTGCAGCGGTCTTCGAAGAGTTAAAATCCCATAAATAAAACCAGTTTTAATGGAAAAATCATTCAGGTGGTGGGGTGTCTGAATCCCCTTGAGTGGAATGATGACTTTCTTGACCAGATGGTTCCTGCGGAGGTTGAGCTTGGCCTTGTTGATATCCATATTGAGGTGGAAAGTACTGTGGAAAAGCTCTACCTAATGCACTTTTAACCTCATCCATTTTGAGATACCATAAAATGAATATTATAGCTCCAAAAATAACACCGGGCATAAGTAGTATTATGCCGAGTATCAAGCCTAATGTAGTTAAACCATACTTGGCCTGTATGCTGGTTCCGTTCCGTTGAGGGTAGAATTCAAATTCGTAGGAATTCAATGTGCTCTTACCTTCTAATATATTCTGATAACCACTCAAATTTATGCTAGATTCGGAATAAACAATAGATTGTATCTTACTTTTAGCTGTTTCAACATCATCGTTTGTAAACAGGTTTTGATCACTCAGTTTGATACCATCCATTATCTTTCACCTCATTCCTTAATATTATGGAGTTTTATTTATACGTATTGTTTTCATCTTACTTTGGTAGAATAGCAGAGTTTACTTGAACTCTTTCAAGAAAGGAAATCCTGGATAGTATTTCATGGATGAAACCTGAAGTCCTGCGCAACCTATATATCGAGATCAATTAATGATAATTTTAAGTCGTAGCAATGAACTTAAAAAAAAGACCTCAAAAAAAAAGTTAGCTTTTTACTTGGTGTTAATTATTGTATTAATCCTTATAATATCTTTCGCTTTTAAAAATACACGAGATGATATCCACTTCGAAGAGGAAATTATCTTTATCACGAATTCAAACGGTGATGAGATCGAGATGAACGTTTTAGTAGCCGAAGATAGTGAACAAAATGAAAAGGGATTGATGGGACGAGAAACGCTGTGTGATTACTGCGGTATGCTTTTCGTATTCGAAGAGGATGTTGAAGGAGGATTTTGGATGAAGGATACTTACATACCGCTTTCTATAGCTTTTATCTCTGAGAGCGGGATGATAATGGAGATACGAGATATGGAACCAGAAACTACTGAGGTACACAAACCTGAAGAGCCATATAGATTCGCCCTTGAAGTGAACCAGGGATTCTTTGAAGATAATGATATCGTGGTGGGTGATAATGTGGTCATACCGGAAATATATAAGTGAAATGGATATTCACCGCTATTTTATTGGGTATCTATGATAGTTTCATAATAGCAGAAAGGATACAACTACAGCGACGATAGGACAGTATATCAGGTCTTCGATATGGAATTTGACTAGCTAATCCTCCCACTATGAACAATATCCCAAAGATGAACAGACTATTCATTAGGAATGTTTGATCATATATGAAACCTAAAATCAGATAAAATACCAAAGATAATAGACTACAACTGTAGATAGGTGTCTATTATAGATAACTGGATAGGTGAGAATACTTAAACTTTATAAAATTCTAGAACCAACAAAAAGTATTGAACATGGATCATTTCTTTCCTGGTCTCAAGTACAACTCTATCAATATAACACCGATGATCATCGATATACCTGCTATCAACAATGCGGTTCCAACTGAAAATATCTCTGCAAGATTTGAAAAGATGATTATGCCTGAGAAAGAACCTATCGTACCCATGGTACCCCTTATACCCATACCTTTTCCTCTGTCCTCTTTTGCCGTTCCATCAGCTATCATCTCGAAAACCACAGGATGATAGAGTCCCCCTATAATACCCCAGAACATCGAGATCAATATCAATATCATGAGGGATTCAGTTTGAGATACCAATATTATAGCCAAGGCTGAGAATCCTGTTGAAATAGTTAAAATAATTTTTTTGCTAAAAACTTTTTCTATCTTCTTACTGAATATACGGACCATAGAAGCAAAACCCATACGGGTAAACTGTATCAAACCGATTATCGTGGCTGTGAAACCTATCCCAGACAGGTATAAAGGAAAAATAGAAAAAGCCAGATTGAAGTTCATGAACATCAATACTGAAAATAAAGAACCCCTCATCACCTCTGGGTTCTTCAGAGTTTTTATAGAATCTTTGTATATCGAAATTAAGGACGTGCTGTTTAAATCCTCAACTCTTTCTTCTGAACGATCGTTTTTAACCAGCAAAAAAACGATGAAAAGAGTAGGTAATGAAAGGAGGAAACATATCAAAAAAAGACGATCCATGCCATATAGATCTTTCAGAAATCCTCCTAGAGGTACCGACATTGTGTAAGCTACACCGACTATTAAGGTAAAAAGTGGGATCTTCTCCTTACCAAATTGGGTCATGAACGAAGGCAGTGTCACCCACTCCATACATACAGCGATACCTACCAGGATCTGAGCTAGGAAAAGAAGGGGCCATAGAACAGGGGACATCAAGTACAATATCATGGATAAGAACAGAGATAAGGATCCAAAAACGATCATCCTGTTGTAACCCAATATATCGGAAAGTGAACCCATAGGTATCCTTCCGAATACCTGTACAAGATGGTAAACAGCCACAACATAACCTATCATAGATATAGAAAGACCGATATCCTCTCCATATAACGGGATATATGGTAGAAGTAAGGCTATCAAGAAGGATAGGATGAAAGCGAGTATTATAACAAGAAGAACATCTTTTTTCAACTATATCACTGAGGAATCTATAAAGAGCGAAGACCATATAATTTATGGGATAAAGAAGAGAGGATTTTTCAAAATATCCATCGTATTTTCTCACGAACGTACGTAAAGTTTTATAATTTCTAGGACGGACGCCGGTTCAATTGGGGTTAGTATACGTGGTTGAATCATCCTCACAGAATGTAATAATTAAAATAAATTTAAGCAATTGCTAGGACACCTCTCAAAATCTTCATCAAAGCCTAGCCCACATATCTACGATACAATATTCAATGGTAATATCTCACCTGAATAAAACAATACCACATCTTCAATCTTGAACCACTTCTTCATTGATTTTTTCTATCAAATATCTTGAGACTAAAATGTTAGGATTGTTCACGTATAATGCTCCTTTTTCAAAATACTCTCGGGTCTTTTCCATCGTATGTGCTTTTGGTACCACTGGACAATGTACATCCATCTCAAGTAATTTTTGAGATACTATGTCTCTATCGATAGTAGATATCACTACCTTAGCATTATTAATTGACGCTTTCTCCCAAGTATAGTCATGCATCGCATCACCAAAAACATAATTCTCACACTCCTCATCCAACTCTTCCAACTTAACAGGGTCGTCCTCAATTACAAGAAAATCAAAGCCCTTAGATCTGCAGATTTCTACTAATTTTTTACCCTGCCGCCCATATCCAAGTATTATGGTATGATTTTTCAGACCAGGTTGGACTACACTTTTATCGTCAATCCTCTTAGCAGGGTATTTATCGACCATTCGTTTGAAAATTTTCCCAAATATCTGCTCTTCTTTTCTGATTGTGATAGAAGAGATTATCATGGTGACAACTACTGCTAAGATTATGGCATCGAACAGTTCTAGGATGATTATCCCTAACAAAAATCCCTCGATAGCGATTATAAGTGTGAACTCGCTCATCTGATTCAAACGAAAACCGGTCAATGCGGATGTCCTGATATCGAAACCCTCCCAAAGTAATATCAGGATAGTAAAGAATGGCTTGATAAATACTACTAGAAGCACCAATACTAAAGATATAAGAACTGTTTGTAAACTAGGTAAAGTTAAAAGTCCACCCAGCATAGCAAAAAATATAGCTGAGAAAAAATATTTTATGGATTCAACACCGTTAAGTAGCTCTGTAGATTTAACTGGTTCTATCTTTACAGCTAATCCCGCTATAAATGCCCCAACAGCTATCGAGATACCAAAATATTCACTTATCGAGATGAATATTATAAGTAATGAAATACTACTCATAAGAGATAACTCTTCTGAATCACCAGCTAAACTTACTATATATTCAAAGCCATAATTGTATATCAACATGGCTATGACCAACAAGATAATCCCGATGATCAAGTTTCTTAAAATAGGTATAGGTGTAAGACCTCTAATAGATACTGCACCGAGGAACAATATAAGAAACACAGCTAAGATATCATCTGTGAATTGAATCGTTTCAGATAACCGACCACGGACCAATCTAGTTTTGCCTTCATGGCCTGCTAATTTAAAACCTACCATGGTAGAACTGAGGATAACTGCGGCTGCAAAGTAAAGGGAATTTATGTGGTCAAAACCTATCATCAGACCTATGATTATACTTAAAGACCCTATTATCAATATCTGGATACTTACAGCATATTCACTTTCCCATAACACAGTTTTGATCTCCTTAAAATCTACTGAAACGCCGAAAGCAAATACTAAGAACGCAACACCCCAGCGGGCCAATTCGAATATGTTTTCTTGCTCGATGAAAAAACCTGCAATTATGCCGGCTAATATGAATATAGGTACCGAAGGTAGCGATAATTTATTAGATATTAACAGAAAACCGCCTATGATTATGAATAAGATAGCTAGATCCATGACCGGCTCTGCTAACTCAACGGCCATCTTTCAGTTCACCTCCAATATCTTGATCGTTCATATCTTTCAAGTAGCCTTCAACATATTTGAAAAGCTGTAATGCAGATACTTCGTTAATAAGTAATACATGATCTGCACCCATCTCATGTAATATATCAGACTCTTCCTTCCATTCACATTCTATGAATACTTTGGTACCAGATCCAACATTATCTAATAAAATTGAATTTAAATGAATATCTGAAATAGAACTGAAAACAAAACTAGCTTCTTTAAGATTTAAAGCTCTACGTACCTCACCATACCTGAAATCACCATAGATATTGTCTAGACCCTGGCTATCCAATTTTACTATCTTTTCAGCATCGCTGTCAAGGATTAGTACATGTTCGAAATGCTCTTTTAGTACTGGTACAAGTTTTTCAGCTAAATTGTCGTATCCTATGACCACTGCGTGTTCACTGTACTTTTTCAGATCAACATCCTTTCTTTCAGTATCTAATCGTTTAAACAAATGTTTCACACGTTCGTAGATCTTATGGTTATTAGCTATGATATAAGTAGAAGCACTCATAGTCATAAGAGCCATAAGACTCAGGTAGCCTAGTACTTCTATCTCGATAAAACCCTGAGCTACTGCTAAAGCCCCGACTACCAGAGAGAACTCGCTGACCTGTATCATATTGATACTGCCTATGAAAGAGGTTTTAACGGAGAAATCCTCTTTATATATCAAATAAAACATTATCAAGAAATTTCCGAATACGAGGATGACCGAAGCTATGACCGCTTCCTTCCAGTAATAGAAAAGCTCGTCAGCCACTAATCGTAATCCTATGCTAGAGAAGAAAACCAGTATGAAAAAATCAGTTATCGGTTTGACACGATCTTCCAATTCTCTACTGTACGGCAATTGAGCAAGACCTAAGCCTGCAAGGAAAGCACCAACTTCTATGGACAACTCAAGTCGTTTGGAGGTGTAAATAAATAGAAAGGCCCATGCTATGGTAAATAAGAAAAAAACCTCTTTGTTATCTGCTATCTTTTTAAAAATTTTAGGAAGTACGTAACGGGATGAAGCTATTGTAACAATACTAATAGCAGCTATCAATATCAGTATTTTGACCACGGTTGTAGCAACTTCTAGTGGTTCGGCTAAGGTACCTATACCCAATAATGCTAGAGCGATGACTAGATAGATATCTTGGCCGATCAAGACTCCCACATTTATCCTTCCGGGTAACGTTCGGATCTCATCTTTATCAGTGAGTACTTTTACTATCACCGGTGTAGCACCGAATATCGTACACAAACCTATCACGAATGCCTGCCATAATGGGAAACCAAGGAGATACGCCACTAAAAAGGCCAGGGATTGCTGTAATAGGATCTGACTCCCGGCTATATTTACTATGGGTCGAAATATTTCTTTGATCTCATCGAAGTGCATCTTGATCCCTAGAAGGAAAAGAAGGAATCCTAAGCCGAGACTGGACATGATCTCTACTAATCCTTCTTCAACAACTATATTGAGGCCGACGGGTCCTAGGATAACGCCCGTTAAAATATACGAAACTATCGTAGGCTGCCCTAATCTATGTGCTATATAACCAACTAAGGTAGCTGCAACGAAAATTATAGCAAAGTTGGTCGGATAAGCTATAGCACTAGACATATTTTCCCTCTGATGATCTCGGATCTTGGTTTGGGTGTCAATCATTTACTAACTTAATAAAAATTTCCAAAGTGTCATGATGTCTAAAAATGGTGTATATAACTGTTTAAAAAAAGTGGAAAAAGTTTATTCCTATAGATGATTTTATAATATACATGGATAAGAAGCTGATAGTGATCATATTGGGAGTTATCTTGATAGTGGCTGGGATCGCAGCTATGGCATATAGTGAACCTGCTGGAGGGCCGGGATCAGAAGCTAGTTGGGGTATCGCAGATGTTAGTGAGGATGTACATCCCTATTTTTGGCATGGTGTGATAATCTTACTGATAGGCATAATTCTACTTGCTGTAGCAGTAATCAAAATGGTTTAGACCTAATATAAGAAGTCTATTATAACGTTAAAGTTACAGTCTAGATGAATACCTCACTCACAGTCACGAGTTTCTACAGTTAGATCTATCTCAACTTCAGTTTCCTCTTCAATGTTTTCAACTAAAACCACCTCATATGGATATGTCAAAACCTGAATCACCCCACAATCTTTACCTGGCCTAGTTTCTGTAGCATGGATTACTATCTTATCTTCTTTTTCCCTTATTTCATCAATTTCAACATTATAACCGCCTGTGCGCCTTTGGCCGAGAAGTACTGCTATGATCGAATTTTCTTCAAAATTTATCTCTGTTTTATTATCCAGACTTCCAATTACCCGTTCATACTCCTCAGCATTATTGATAATAAATACTTCAGTTCCATTTGCCCTTCTTTCGGGACGAAAACCTGACTCGATGGATTCAAAATCTATTGGTTCTCCTTCATCTTCCATTGGCAGGTAAGCTCCAGCTGCAACTAAAATAGCTGCGTTAACGATTATGATCCCCAAGTAGATCGTTTTATCTTTCATTTTTGATCCACCCTTTATCCCATCGGTAAATAATAGGTGAAAAATCGTATATCAACTTAATGGTTGGATTAGTAAATCCCAAGTTTAATTATTAATGATAAATAGAAGTATGAAATAGGCTTTTAATCTTAAAAGCCATCTACTTTTCTATCTTAACGTCCAATTTTCTCTTGAGGGTATCTTCGATAGGGCACCTGTTCTGAATCTTCTTGAGAAACTCATCCATTTTATCTTCAGGTATCCCTTGTATTTCATCTATTTTGACCCTGATACTCTGGAAACCTGACGGTACATCAGCCGTACCCATAAAACCTCGTGGATCTAGGTCACCTTCTATCTTCAATTTAAAATCCTCAAGTTCGAGGTCCATCTCTTTCGCCACTACAACCCCTACGATACTCAAACATCCCCCAAGTGAGCTTAAAAGTACTTCTACCGGGTTGGGCCCTTTATCAGTGCCACCTAGATTATCAGGTTCATCTATAGTGAGGGTAAAATCTCTCATCCTCGCCTCACATTCCATACCCTTTTTCTTGTCAACTTCAGCTTTGAACGTAGCCATCTTTGGTTCGGCCATTTTTATCACCATATTTATTATAACGGCGTAATTTTTAAACTTGTTGGTTTTTAAAATATCACTTCACTCTATTTCAGGTTTCAAAACTATCTCGGATCTCATACTTTTTGATATGAGACAGTTCTTTTTAGCTAATTCCAGAGCCCTTTCTATCTTTTTCTTGTCATCCTCGTTCTTCAATTCAACTCTAGGGACCAGATCTATTTTAGTTATCATGCTGCCTTCATCAGTATCTTCGAGTATACCTCTAGTTTCTAATTCAAAATCTGATATTTCAGTCCTCATCTTTTCTAGAGTAGACTTGAAAGTAATGGAATAACACATAGCTAGTGAACCAACGAAAGCATCTTCAGGATTCATCATACCATCTGCTCCACCGAACTCTACGGGTTTGTTAAATCCACAAGCATAGCCACAATCCATGCTTATACTACCGTGCTCGTCTTCCTTATCGCTCCAATGAACGATACTTGTGTATTCATGAGTCATGGTTATGCAAAAATACTACAAAAATATAAATCTTGTGTTTGATGCTCTGATAAATGAGTCCATAAATACAATCAGGGAAAGTTATTTCGTCGGAATTCACTAAAACTTAATTCCATGAATGAAAAAAATCTAATCGGGAGATGTGGACATTACTGCGGGTCATGTATAATATACAGGGCATACCTCCAGAAGTTTCATCATGTTTCTCAAAGATACCCGTGACATAATTGCAGCTTTCCAAAGAGTAACTTACCCCTTTTCATATTTTTTAAAGCATTCTCTATCCTCTTCTCTTTCAAACTAGACTTTATCAACTCTCTGATTAGAGTCGATCTATCTTTGGACTCCTCCTCCTCCGTAATCTCATCTATCTGTTTCTTTAAAGACTCAGGTATCCTGAGAGATATAGACTTGCTCATGTATTCACATTGTAATACATTATATACATAATGTGATAAATATATGTTTTAAAACTTTATACCACTATAATCTCTTAGGGTAAATTTTATTTATACTGATATATATGATGATTTACTTTGGTGAATTAAATGGGATTAATGGATGCATTCAAAGGATATTTGTTCGCGAAATTCTTAGTTGGTGGATTGGTTTTAAACATAGCAGGACTAGTTTTATTGGGTATGGCTATCAGAGATAACAGACCTGACGGGTTTGCTATTTCTGTATTTTTGTTTATAATTGGCTTCGGATTGCTTTATATGGCCCATAAGATATGGAGTAGCGAAAGGGATGATGCAAACACCTCCACCAGTTCTATGGGAATAGGTTATTCAAAGGAATCAAAATTGAAAGAATGTCCAAAATGCGGACAAGAAAAGATGGATGTAGAATTCGACGGTTCTGGTGTCTGTAGCGGATGTGGATATTCCACACAGGAATACGAGTCAGAGTTCTGAAGTAAACACCATTTGGATTGTCTTCAAATAAAAGATCTTAAGATAAATATTATAAAAAATATTGACATTGTAAGTACTATGACTGAAAAGAAAATAGACATCGAAGAGGCGGCTAAAGAAGTAGAATTGGTCAGTAAAAGATTAGCGTTGCTTCATTTAGCTTATGCAAAAACTCTTACTGAAGAGTTGGGTGAGGAACGTGGTGAAGAATTGGTTTTAAAGTCTATAAAAAGATACGGTCGATGGATTGGAGAGAAAAGAAGAGAAGAGATAGAAGAAAAGGGATTAGAGCCGATCCCTGAGAACTTCAGTAAAGGAAATGTTTTAAGGATCCCAAAGTTCGGTATGCACTCGGAGTTGGAAAGTACGGGGGATTCCATGAAACTTTTTGGATGTACTATGGGAAAGTTATGGCGTGAATACGGTGAGGAAGAACTCGGAAGACTTTACTGTTACGTAGATCCAGCAAAATATCTGGGATTCAATGAAGATCACATCCAGGTCCACAAAAAAGCCATGCCTGCTGGGGATGAGTGTTGTGAGTTCGTGGTAAGAAGATCTACAAAAAAAGAAAAAGAACTGTTTAAGTCCGAGGATGAAGACTTTTCAGAAATTGATGAACATTTAAAATAAGGAAAAATTTAATCCATGTCTTGACTTTCAAATCTAAATAAACAGTTTAATCTATATCGGATGTGAAGTTATTGATAACAGATAGAGGTCATGTTTCCAAATTCGTGGTAATCACGCTCCTGATAATGGGGGCCTTCGGTGTCATGGGAGGTGGTCTAGTAGCTCCGGGTCTACCAACAATAGGTCGAGCATTCGATGCACCCGACGAACAGATCGGGTTGATTTTAAGTCTATATACATTAGCTGCGGCAATGAGTCTTCCATTTATAGGGTATTTTATCGATGCAGTAGGCAGGAGAAAAGTTGGAATAACATGTTTACTCATCGATGGGATCACTGGCTTAGCCATAATTTTTGTTCCTAACTTTCACACTTTATTAGTACTAAGATTCATACAAGGTATCGGAATAGCTGGCTTAATTCCAGTAGCTATGACCGTTATCGGTGATATCTTTACAGGAGATACAAGACTGAGATTTATGGGTTACCTAAGTGGAACTATATCCTTAGGAGCTGTTATTATCCCCACGATCGGAGGTACTCTTGCCTCAGTGGATTGGAGGCTGGTCTTTGCAGTCTATGGTCTATCGATCTTTCTAGCCGTTGTATTTTTCTTCACACTTCCTGAAACTAGACGCGTGAAGAAATCAAGTGGTGTAAGATCAGATTCTGCTCTAGAATACGCTAAATCATTGGTATCGACATTGAAGATCAAAAATATTCGGAACGTGATGGTCCATTCATTCATCATATTCTTTCTACTTTACGCTTTAGTTACTTACCTTCCTATCTATCTTTTCAAAACACATGGTTTTGGTGAGCTTTTCAGTGGATTTGCCCTTTCCATCCAAGGCGCTTTTGGAGCAATCTTAGCTTCTCGAGCTGAATTCATCGCCGGTTATCTAGATTGGAGAAAGAGAGCTTCGTTGGGTTTTTTACTGGTATCTTTAAGTTTTCTATTCTTACCTTTCTGGAATGTTGGGAGTTATTTAATAACTATCAGTTTCATAACCTACGGTATCGGTATGGGTATCGTTTCTCCGACTATATATAACAGGGTTACTAAGTTATCTCCACCGAAACTCTCTGGATCGGTTATAGCTGTTTTCAACATGATGAAATATATCGGAATGACTGCTGCCCCCATAATTATCGGCCTGCTTTTGATATTCTTTGGATTGAATACTATATTCATCAGCGTTGGGATTCTATCAATTTTATGGGCGATTCTAACTTTCTTTTACTGAGCTACTTTTGAAATGAAACAAAAAAATGATGTTTGTTTTTATAAGATTTGATCGGAGCAAAACCATATCTTTCAAGCAATTCAATCGCTTCTTTTAATGGAAAGCGTTTCGATGCAGGAGGACCATGGCTGGTTTCTCCCTCTTTATCCCAATCAACAACACACATTTTACCGCCTTCATTGATCAATCTGTAAAGTTCTTCGAATGTGGCTTCATCGTCTATTTCGTGGAGAACGTTGATCAAAAAAGCCTTATCGATTTCTCCGTCCTTGATCGGGATGCACCCCTCTTCGTTCAATAGGACTTCTATATTTTTACATCCGTTCTCTTGGCACTTCTTCCTCAACTTATCAAGCATCTCTTCCTGCACATCTACGGCGTAAACTTTCCCATCCGTTAACCTCCTAGATATGGGAAAAGTCAAAAATCCAGTTCCTGCTCCAAAGTCTAGAACAGTATCATTCTTTTCTATATCTAACAATGAAAATATATCATCAGGTGCTAATCTTTCTCGTCTTTCTTTGGAATCTAGATGGTCCGCGTTATCTGGGTCGAACTTGCTCATACTCTTATAAAGTTCCTACTAATCAATAAATTTTGTTAATCATCTTTTCAATTATTATATCTCTATCTACTCACCAAAAACAGATGAAAAATTATATGAGTTACTTTTCACATCTCAGCTCAAATAAAAAATTACCATGAAGTGATAATATGGGAAAGAACAAATACGACGTAAAAAGAGGTCATTTCAAGAATATAGAAGGTGACCAATTGAAGGAATTGATGGATGAGATCTTCGAGGATGTTGAAGAAAAAGATGAAAAACTGGAGACATCTTACGGAGCAATTGATCATCTTGAAGTCTGGACTGAAGGCAGAACCGGCTTATGGGTCGATATCGAGATGGATGATGATGCCGACGAACAGGAAGCCATGGATACTATTTCGAAATGGAATGATTTCTTGGAAAGAGCTACCGGTTTCGATGCTAAAAAAAGAAGAAAAAGGGCCAAGAAAAAAGCGAAGAAGTCTTGATAAATACTATATATACCAAATATTTTACCAAGAAGTGATTATATGGCTGAAGAAAATAAATTAGCAAATGTCGCCCCTCTAGGTTTGATGGGTTTCGGAATGACTACTGTACTGTTGAACATTCATAATGCAGGTATTATTCCCCTCGGAGGCATGATTCTAGCGATGGGCATATTCTATGGAGGTTTCGCCCAACTGATAGCGGGTTGGTGGGAGATCAAACAGAATAACACTTTCGCTGCGGTCGCTTTCAGTTCTTATGGCCTATTTTGGCTTACTTTCGTAGGTATACGTATTATACCCGCAGTCGTTGAAGGTATTGAAGCACCAGGCCATACTGCAACAGCGGCTTACCTTGCCATGTGGGGGCTGTTCACAGGATGGATGTTCCTTTCGACGCTTAAGTTGAATAGAGCTCTTCAAGTGGTTTTCTCAACATTAACGATACTGTTCTTCCTGCTAGCTACTGCCTATGCTATCGGTCCGGATAGTGATGCAGGTCAGATCGTTTACACAATAGCTGGTATAGAAGGTATCTTCTGCGGATTCAGTGCGATATACACCGCCCTCGCTGAGGTCACCAACGAGTACTATGATAAAACCATATTCCCGATCGGACCTGTTGAGGAATGATGGTACTCGTTCGATATCTTAAACCTAGTGGAGAAACCAGAGAGTGGGAACAGACCCTATTGGCGGATAGAGATGATATGATCGTATCAACCTTTCGATTCCGCCTTAAAAAACCTTTTTCACCTTTTGATTCCCGTATTTTGATTAAAGATGGATACTATGGGGTATTGTTTGATTTTTTAGATAGATGGTACAACGTTGTCAAGATATATGATTGTAAGAAAAATTTTGTAGGATATTATTCAGATATTCGAACCCCTCCGAGACGGATCAAGGATGGTTACGAAGCCGTGGATTTATTCTTGGATTTTTGGGTGGATCTAGATGGAAGTTACATAATTTTAGATCTCGATGAATTTCAGGCATTTGATTTATCTAAGGATCTGAAAAAACAAGCTAAGCAAACTGCACGAATATTGAAAGAAATGATCGAAAAGGACTGTTATCCGCCAAAAATTGTGAAATCGTTTGATATATCTGCAGATGAAATCGGTAGTTTATAGTTCGAACGAATTTGAAAAACTATTTCCGGCGGAATTCGCCGGCGGCGAGTGTCAATTTTCAAACTTATATATTTGAAATTTAATTAATATCTCGGTTTACTACTATATAAACTTATATAAAGTGTCATACAACTTCCTTTAAATTCCCTTAAGGATTATTACCAGGAAGCGTCTGACGAAAGATTTTTTATAGATTAGTACATCCTTAGATTTCCCTAGTCAAAACCCCCCTACTTGGTGAAAGCAAGTGCGAATCAAAGGCTTAGCATATGTAAAATCTAGGTTCCGAGTTCCACATGAAATATAGGGGGTAACAAATATAGCCCTGATGATCAAAGCGACGGTCATATTAAAGGATCGTTTAAAGCCTTCAAGCCCAGAAGGTTTCATAAGATTACAGGGGGAGATAAATATGGAAGGAAACGTATTCAGCAGCTACATAAATTCGAAGCCTTTATTCAAGGGAGATAGAGATATCCTACGCCCCTCTTATATACCTGAGGAGCTACCTCATCGGGAGAAATATATCAACGATTTGGCATCCATCATGGTAACAGCATTAAGAGGAAACAGACCCTCTAATGTACTGATCTTTGGTAAAACGGGAACAGGTAAAACAGCAGTTGTTCGTTATTTAGAAAGGGAGATCCGCCGATTGAAAAAAGAGTCCGCTGATAGTAATCTAGAAGGTGAATTTGACGACAAAAAAATTAACCAGGTAGAGTATGTTTACATAAATTGTGAGGTAGTAGATACTCATTATGGTGTAATGAAGAATATCGGTAACAAGTTTGTAGAAAAATGGAGTGAACAAATTCCGTTCACCGGTTGGCCCATGGAGAAGGTTTACGAATCATTAAAAGATAGAATCGATGAAAAATCTAGAGTTGTCGTGATAATTTTAGACGAATTAGACAAACTCGTAACGAAAAGTGGTGATTCTGTCCTATACCATCTTTCGAAAATAAATTCCGAACTGGAAAAAAGCAAGGTGAGTTTGATAGGGATATCTAACAATCTTAAATTCACAGAATTTTTAGATCCTCGGGTCAGAAGTCGTTTAGGTGAAGAAAAACTGATTTTCCCACCATACAATGCTGATCAATTGAAAGATATCCTATCTAAAAGAGCAAATAAGGCCTTCGAAATGGACATCATTAGTGGAGAAGTTGTGTCACTTTGCTCCGCCCTTGCAGCACAAGAGCATGGAGATGCTAGAAGAGCTTTGGATCTTCTTAGAGTTTCTACAGAGATCGCTGAAAGAGAGAATTGTGAAAACATTGATACTAACCATGTATATAAAGCAAAGAATAAGATTGAACAGGATTGTGTTAGAGAAGCAGTAACAACATTACCGACACATTCCAAACTTGTACTATACTCAATATTACTAAGTGAAAATAACGGCCATAAAAAAATGACTACAGGAGAGGTATATGCCGGTTACAAAGAATTGTGCATACTCTCAGGTATGGATCCACTTACACAGAGAAGGATAACTGATCTGATTTCAGAATTGGATATGCTAGGCCTCATCAACGCCAGGGTTAAATCCTTCGGTAGAAGAGGTAGAACTCGAGAGATACAAGCTAGTGTACAAAATGGAGATACCATAGAGATAATAGAGGAGGATGAAAGTATTAAACCTGTAGAAAAACTTTCACTTTCCTCAGTTAAACAAACAAAACTTATCTGAAGGTAAAAAATCAATATTTTTTCTTTAATATTTTTTTCTCTTTTCCTGTTTTGTTCTCTTTCTCTAGTTCAACTTCCTCATCATCTTTATCTTTCTTCTTATAGTAGTCTAAAGCATACTCTATAATTATCGGTAACGAAATAATCACTGCTATGGATATGATAAGATTTCTCCAGGTGTTTGGAGGTACACTTTCTGTCCTTCCCATGTAAATCAGTTTTAACGACCCGAACCATGGTAATTCTCCTCTAGCTTTACCTTCAACCCATTCAATCCTGATAGGTTCATTAATGTTTCTTAAATTTCCTTGGTCATAAATGCCTCTATTATTATCTATATTGTTGTCGCCCATGGTGATAAAACCATCGGGCTGATACTCATTGTCGCTATTGAGAAAGGAACCCAAGTCTATCTCCAAAGTAACATCCCTGTGCCCATAATCATTGAGTATTATATTCTTTGTGAGGCCATAAACCCTTTCGCCTTCATCGCTCTGCCAATCCTTTTCATAAGTTAAATCTGCAAGATCCGGTACATCGAATCCATCTGCAGTTTCATTGTATTCTATGTACAATACTGGGCGGTGAATAACAGGAGTCTTATCCTCAGAACCATCTGGACGAAAGATTATCACATCCCCATATTGCCCATAAGTTCGATATCCTGAAGCTCTTCCTTCAATATATGTTACTATTTCATGCCTATCATTAACGGTTTTAACAGCCACTATGTCACCAGTATCTATAACACCCAACATGCTTTCAGGTGGATCACCTTCCCCATGGCTCATACTAGCAGATTCAATAACAACCATGGGTGGCCATCTACCAGTATATACATACAGTGAGCTAAGTATTATCGCTAATATCAATAAAGCCACTGCAGCGTCCTTTAAAACCTGAACGATTTCGTCCCTATACTCTTGCATGTTAAAACCAATTAGGATGAAGCATTATTAATTATTTTCTCGAAGAAAACCAGTCTTTGTTAGTTCCTCATATACTTTTTCAACACCTTTTTGTATATCTTCTTCATTCTTTCCGCCGGTACATACAACTTTTCCAGAACCAAAAAAAAGCATTACAAGTTTGGGATCATTCATCCTATAAACCAATCCTGGAAATTGTTCTGGTTCGTATTCTGTTCTTTCTAAACCCAAAGATATGGCTATTGAAGTGAGGTTCAATGTTCCTTTAAGATCAGTAGTAGCTACTATGTTTTGTATTTGAATCTCTGGTTCATCTAGAACTTCAACACCTTTCTCTTCTAAAACTCCTTTAAGATGGGCAACTGTTTTGTATATCTCTTCTTCTTGCTTAGCACCTGTGCAAACCATCTTACCACTTCCAAATAATAAAACCGATGTCCGTACACCAGGTTTTCTCAACTTATATATTACACCTCTGAACCTCTCTGGTTCGTACTCCGCACCATCTAAGATCCTGCATAGTTCATCGAGGTCAAAGGATTTTCCCAACGTGATCGAGGCAACAATATTTTGTACTTTTATATCAAACAAGTGTATCCCTCCTGATTTTTTAATAATACTTTTTGAGCCTTCTCATAGAATATGTTCAATATTTATAAAACTTCGCTTCTATTATCTTCCATTCGAAAGTTAATTAAAGTAAAAGAGTTTACATTAATTCGATGAATAGACCTACAGTTGATGAATATTTTATGGCGATGGCAGAACTTGCTGGATCACGATCAACCTGTCTGCGAAGAAAAGTTGGGGCAGTGATCGTGAAAGATAAACAGGTGCTGAGTACTGGGTATAACGGTGCACCGAAGGAGTTACCCCACTGCGAAGAGGTAGGATGTAGAAGGAAGAAGATGAAAGTTAAATCCGGGACTAGACACGAACTATGCCGGGGGGTCCATGCAGAACAGAACGCGGTAATTCAAGCGGCGGTTTTTGGAGTAAGTGTAAAGAACGCAACTTTGTACTGCACCCATCATCCATGTGTTTTATGCATGAAGATATTGATAAATGCTGATATTAAACGAGTTGTTTATAAAGAAGGGTACCCCGATGAACTTTCGAAAGAGATGCTAGAAGAGAGTAATATAATCATAGAAAAACTAGAATGAACAGAAAAATTAAGATGGACCTGATAGGCCCGTTAAATGTTTTTATAGGCTTAAAGCGTCAACCGGACATACCTCGATACAGTTACCGCAATCAATGCAGGTATCCTCATCGATGATTGCTACTTCTTCAATCGTTATGGCCTCTACTGGGCATTCTGGCTCACATTGGCCACATGCTATGCACGCATCTTCATCTACTTTTACTACCATATTATCACGACGGAAGTGAGGCGTGCAGTATATAAAAGTTTTACTGACTTTTTATAAAGACAGGGCGTCCACAGGGCAGACCTCTACACAGTCTCCAATATCTTCACACTTATCAGCATCTACTTTTGCCACGTCTTCGACTGTAAGAGCATCTACTGGACATGCTTCTTCACACAATCCACAAGCTATACAGGCATCCTCATCTATTTTGACTACCATGTTATCACAGCGTGAAATGAGTTTTTACCAATAAAAATCTTTCTATCGCTTAATCGAGGATGTCAACTTAAGAATTAAAAAAGAGCATCCCATATGTTTATATGGGATCAAACATGAATGGGATGCTCTCTAACCTAGTTAATACTTTAGAGAATAAAAACATTTTTGAAAGAGATCGAAAAGCTACTAGAACTAGAGCACTTGGTATACTGCTATATCACTTTGGTCTGTCATTGAGGAAAACTAGAACAGTAATTTCTTCTTTTGAAAGGGTAAGTCATGAAGCTGTAAGAAAATGGTATCTTAAAGCAAAAGATATTTTTTCCTTGCAGAAAAAACAACGCCAAGCTTTAGCAATTGACGAAACTAAAGTAAAAATTCAAGGTAAGCAGCATATACTTTGGGCTGCGATTGATATCCATAGCTGGGAAGTTTTGGGAGTCTGGATATCACAAGGTAGATCTTCAATTGAAGCTTACAGTTTCATTAAAAGCGTATTGAATAAATGTAAGAACAAGCCAAAAATCTATGTCGATGGAGGTCCATGGTACAAACCAGCACTGAATAGATTGGGTATAGAATGGGAACATGTTACCTTCGGAAATAGAAATCCGATCGAACAATGGTTTGGAATACTAAAACAAAGAATAAAGTTATTTTACAAACGATGGCCACATAATGCTAGTGTTGAAACAGCACAACACTGGCTTGAATCGTTTGTAAGTATGTACCACTTTACGAGGTGATTAAGTTGACATCCTCGCTTAATCTTATATGAAAAACTATAATTACTGAATCCTTTGATTTAAAAATATGAGAATAATCCTGGATGAAAATCTACCAAGCGATATAAAAGAAGAAATCAAGGATATTCACGATCAAAATGATATCCTGGACATAGATGAAAAGTATAAAGGTATTTTAGACCTAAAGCTCGTGGACAAGATGGAAAAAGATGATGTGATGGTGACTAGAGACCTAGAACTACATAGAAATCTTCTAGATGTAGGGAAAAAAAGTGTTTATTATGATATACAAAAAGAAAACATCATCGAAGTACAGATCAAACTCAAATATTACCTAAAGGGCTCTGATACATCAGAGGTAGAAAGGGTTTCTAATATGAATGAACATATCTCGTCAGGTCCAAATTCACTACTTAGAAAAAGATTTGAAGAGTTGAAAAAAGAGAATTCAGAATTAAAATGCCGTGTTAATATTCTAGAAGGGAAACTGAGATCTATACGCAACACTGTCGAATCGGTATTTGGTAAAGATCATTGATGAAAAAGTTTTAATAACTGCAAACCCATATATTTTATTGAGGTGCCCGAGTATGATAGATTCAATGTTAGAGAAGAAACTCAAAAAATTGGTAGGTGGGAGTTTGGTTGTCGTTATGGACGACGGTCTTTCTTTTATCGGGACGTTAAAGGAGTTTGATAAAAACACCTTGATCTTAACTGACGTATACCAAGGCTCTTCTAGTGAGATCAATTGGGAAGAAGTTAGTGAAGACGTGGACTCCAGTGTGAAAGAAAAAGTAGAATCAAAAAACGAAAGATACGGATTCGTTGACTGGACAGCGGTCCATCTTGAAGAGGTCTATATTAGAGTTGACCATGTTTCAAGGATCTGGCCGTGGAAATTGATCGAAGAAAAACCATCGATGCAACAGACTTACAAGACCGGGCCAGTTTACAAAAACGACCATTCTACACCAAATATATCTTCGGGGATGGATATACCTGAAGGAAGGATAAGAAAGGGCTGACAAAATCAAGCCCTAATATCCTTTATCTTTTTTTCTAACTCTTCTCTGAGTTCTGAACCTTTATTTCTATCTCCAAAGTAATCTATTCTAGCGGCAATAGCGATCTTATTGGCAAACATTCTAGAGATTTTACCTCTGAGCTCGGGATCCGTTTTATGGACGAATGGGTGCTGGAGTATGAGTCCGTGTTTAGGGGGTTTAGTTCCTTTACTTAGGTGACTAAATAACGCCTTTTCAGCCCCAAGAACTTGAATAGTACTTGAGGGCATCCTAGCCATCTTCTCTAAAGAACCTGCTTGAGCTATCAACTCGGCTCCGAGTTTTACACCTGTGAGTTCAGTTAAAGTCGGTGCACTTTCTCTCATCAAGTCTTCAACATAATCCCAAAGTTCGTCCCTAAAATTCCTTTTATCTATAACTATGTTTGCAAATCTTTGATAAATATCTTTCTCCTTTTCCGATATATTTCCACCTACGGAATCATCTACCATCCCTGTTTTCTCTTGTATCCCATCTCTGCTACCAAAATTGGCTATAAGTTTTAAGAAATCATCATCTTTGACATTTTCTTGAAGTTCTGGATAATGTACTGAGTACCAGTCCCTCAATCTCTCCATGAGTATGTTCAGGGTTTCGTTAAGATCCTGTATGGTCTTAACCCCCTTTGCTAAATGTTCTCCATGTTCAACAGACTTTTTCAGCTCTAAACCACCTAGTTCGGTCAATGACTTTTGGAGTAGATCAGGTGGATATGAGTAATCTTTTGGATCTATAAAAGATACTTCCTTAGAAACCACATCGCCTAATCCAGTTAATCTTTTTTCAGTGACCTTGATCGAATTATATTCACTGGCTAATTCTTCCTCCTCTTTTAAAATCTCGTCATTGTTGACCTTTAATCTTTTTTCAGCAATGATCTCTGGATCTTTATCAAAAAGGATTTTATCAATCACATTCTCTCCATCTATAACAAAAACCCCGAACCATGTGGTATATAGTAATTTTCTATCTTTACTTGACATGATCTAATGAAAAGAACGGTAAACTATAAAATTTACTTACCTTCATCTTCAATAATATATAGGTGACCTTTCACTTTGATCACTTCTACTTCCTTCTTGTCAGTTGAGAAATCTTTTGGTTTTAGAACTGTAACTGTCTCGTAACTTTTTGGATCTAATAATTTCATCTCCTCATCAGTTTTAGACACGATCACTGCACTCATTATCAATTCCTTACCACCTAAGACTTCGGCATCCTCTAACTGCTTATCGTCCATCCTGATCTTCTTTCCACTCTTTATATCCCTTAAGATGACTTTACCTGTGTTGCCCTTTAATTTCTTGACACGGTATATCTGTTCTTCAACCTCGATAAAGTCACCTAAGTTGTAAGGAGGTATTCTGACAGAATAGGTCATCCTGTAGATATTTTGACCATCCTCTCTACCTGCTAATTTAGCTGAACTTTTTACAGTCCCTCCTACAGCGTTCGAGATATCTTTAGCTAAGTTTTTAGTTACACCGGTATCACTAAGATAAAAATCCATACCTCCGTGGATCTCTTCATGAAAGGTTAAAAAGATGTTCCTTTTTTCGCCTTCTTTCACTTCTATCCTTCTCTTGACTTTTTTCATAACTAATTCTTTCTGTTCATCTGTCATTTCTTTATCCGAAGGTCTGACTTGTAAGATGGCTTCATAATAATTGCCATGAACTCTACTACATATCTGACATTGAACTTTTTTAAAAACTATTTTAGTAGATATCTTTTGTTCTGTTGAGAGGTCATTTGATTCAAGTTCTACGTTGATATTTGCATCTATATTGTATGGATCCTTTTCTTCAAATCCCACATTAAAACCATAACTATCAACTTCGTACGGAATAGAAAGCGCATCATCGATCCTATCTAACATTATAGCATTTAAATCCGGGCGTTCTATCCAACTATTTTTCTTCCTCACGCTATTGCAGACGGGACATATATCGATCTTTATAGGGCAGTCTATCTCGACCTTTAACTTCGTATCTATGTAGCAGTCTGGACATAACCCATCGTATAGTTTATCCGGTTCGGATCCACATTCTACGCAGAACATCACATCAAATCCTCACAATCTGTAGATGAGGCACCCCTTGGATCATAAGGATATCCTCTTCATATCCAAATCCATTCTCTATGGCTTTTTCTACCGTTTTTTTTCCTACTAGATTTGCGATAGTACTAGTCTTGAAATATTGAACTAGACCATCTATTTCGACCTCTTCTCCACCATAAAAGGATTCTTTTACTTTAAGATTCATCTCTCCTTCCTTCAATGTTTCGCCTAAGAGGTGTTTATCGCAGGCTGCGAGTAACTTCTCTCCTTTCTGTTCGTATACAGAGTAGCTGATTTTCATTTTATACATCTCTTTTTAACTGAATCTATATTTTCCTGGAGAAGGGGAGTATATCTGTCCATTCCTTCTCATCTTTTCCAGTTCTTTTCTAATGTTATCTGGTGATATTCCGGCTTTTTCTCCCCTTTCTATGACTTCGTCTTCAGGGGCACCACCTTCGTGGAGTTGTTCAAGTTCTTTGATTATATCTCGTATGTCATGCATTATAGTCCTTTCGCTTGATGATACTTCTGACGCAACGAAATCGATATCTAATCCTCCCTCTGTAGTAGAAGCCACTTCGTTAAGGAAATATCTAGTAACATTTATCGCTCTTTTTGCATCCTCTTTTGTAACTCTCTTTCTAAGATGTGCCCTTGCACTTGATTCGGATAATCTTACAAGAGATTCCAACTGCCTTGCAGTTATAGGTATCGAATCTTCACTTCCGCCACTTGATCTGATATCTAAATAAAAGTGTTCCAGTTCATCTCTTGCTTCATCGGTCATAATAGGGTTTACAGTTTTAGCATAGGAAACGTACTTCTTTAAAAATTCCTTTTCAAATGGAGGGACAAACCGTTTATCGGGTTCATAACTTTCGTCGTTGATCATCTTTTCACCCACCTGATGAAGTTCCAAAATATGCTGTGCAATGTCCCTGTCCTTCTCTTTATCAGGTTTATCCAATATGGCAAAGATCAGATCGAATCTTGAAATCAAAGGAGGTGGTAGTTTGATCTGCTGAGATATGTTTTCATGCTTTTCGAATCTTCCATATTCTGGATTCGCTGCGCCTAATACAGCACAGCGAGAGTTCAATCGAGCATTAATTCCGGCTTTTGCTACGGATATACTCTGCTGTTCCATAGCCTCGTGCATCGCACTTCTATCTTCATCCCTCATTTTATCTAACTCGTCAACAGCTGCGATACCGTTATCCGCTAAAACGAGTGTTCCAGCTTCCAGTATCCACTGACTTTCTCCCATGACCTCTTCTCTGACCGCTGCTGCTGTAAGGCCTGCTCCCGTAGTACCTTTCCCTGAAGCGTACATACCCCTTGGAGTCAAATCCGAAATATATCTTAAAAGCTGAGATTTAGCAGTACCTGGATCACCAACAAGTAATATGTGAATATCTCCTCTAACATTGCTATTATCAGGAGTTTTCTTTTTAACACCACTGAACAATTGAAGGGCGAGTCCCGTTTTTATCATCTTCATACCCTGAATACTTGGAGCTATAGAATTGACTAGTTTTGAGAATAGTCGGGGATCCTTTGAGGTTTCCATTATCTCGTTTTTATCTTCATCCGAAAGTTTGACTTCTTTGTACTCATAATCCTGAACCTCTATACTATTTAACCTCATGAATATGTTGAAAGTCCTTGATTTTGACCCACCAGGGCCACTTTTAGGGGTTCCATCTAAAATTCCATTCATCACAATCCTGTCACCTGGAGAGACTGTTCCAACAAGGTCCTCCTTAGTCCAACCCTTTAATCGCTGAGGCTGTTCCCCGCCCCTAAGGTCTTCTGGACTTTCTTGAATCTCTAAGGTTTGATAATCTGTAAATTCGGAGTCCTCTAAAATTAGTTTGAAACTTGTTTTGTTCGCTGATTTTCCACAACTTTGACATTCCATGGGTTCTTCTATTTTACCTACACTCTGTGGCTGCTTGATCTTTGCACCGCATCTCAAACACTGGAAAACCGCTATCGTGATCCTAGGTCTAACTTCTGTAGCCTTTCTAACCAAACCTTTGACCCCGATAAATTTGGTAAGATCTTCAGCCCTCAACTCCCTGATACCTTTATTATGTGCTTCTGGGAGATCCTTGATTCTTAATCTTATAGAGGTTTCCTCGTAGCTAGATCCAAGTATCTCATTTATCGCTTCAGTTGCAAGTTCTAAACATGCTCTTGGGTTTTCATGTATGTACTCAGGGAATTCTACCTCAAAATGGTCCAATAAGTCACCATAGGTGATTTCGAGGGATCTGTCCTCAGGATAATTTTCTGCGACTCTGATAATCTCCGATGTGAATCCTTCTTCCTCAAAATATATCTTGAAATTTTCCCTGATCTCATCATCTGAGTAATTCTTCATTTTCTATGCTCCGGATTTTTCGCATATATCTCCACTTATTAACACTTTACTTGAAAACATGGGGGGTTTAAAATATGACACAGGGGAGGGTGATGAAAGTGTATTTTCTATATGGTTCTTGATATGTAGCTTATGTAACAGAGAGGGAAAGGTTTTTTGGTGATTGCACAGATATGAGTACGATGTTTAAAAAATTTGATATGAAGATGATCACTTTAACTTTAGTTTTAATCATCTTCTTATCTTCACTAATATTCACGATTCAAGCTACTGAGCCTTTGAGGTCTTCCGATATTTCCTCCATCCCTGAAGAAGATTTATCAGGATCTATCGAAACAATTCAGCTTATCTTTGAAGGGTCAACTCTTACAGAATATCCTCCTCTCCCCCCTGAAGATAGAGGATCCCCGATCCCATTCTATGAAGGAGATACATTGATATTTATTTTGGTCTTGATCGTTATAGCTGCTGTTGGTTGGACTGCATTCACATATTATAGGTATATGAAAAGGGCGGAGAAGTATAGGGAAAAAAAGAGAAAAAGTCAGATGAAAAGGTATTGAATAAAGTTATTACCAGGTAATAGAAATTGAAGTCAGTATATGAGGGTATGTTAATTTTGCTAAATCTAAAACATAAGAGCTATTTTTAGGGGCAAGTTTATAAAGGACCCGTTATGTGAGAAGGTCAAAGAACTAATAATTGATCATTAGAGATCTAACAAACAAAGGGTTGACATTTATGAGTAAAACAACTAAATTCGAAGAACTTTCTATAGACAGAAATACACTTTCTGCTTTAGAAGATATTGATTTTAAGCAAGCTACCGATGTCCAGACAGAAGCGATACCACCTGCATTAGAGGGTAAAGACGTTGTGGTACAGGCTAGAACTGGCTCGGGTAAAACACATTCCTTTTTGATACCTATATTTGAAAATATCGAAGGGGGTAAAGGAGTAAGGGCTATAGTTCTGACTCCTACAAGAGAATTGGCACAACAGGTCGAACTTGAAGCTAGTAAAATTGCAAAACATCACGATTTAAAGACTGTAGCCATATATGGAGGAGCTAGTATCAGCCGTCAGATAAACAAGCTGAAAAAAGCTTCTTTCGTAGCAGGTACCCCTGGTAGAGTTATCGACCTTATGAAGAGGGGAGAACTCAATCTAAGAGATATAGATTTTTTTGTACTAGATGAAGCTGACAGGATGCTGGATATGGGATTCTTACCAGATATCAGATGGATCATCTCTAATACGTCAGGTGACAAACAAGTGATGCTTTATTCTGCAACTATGCCCAGCGAGATAATGAGATTGGCGAAGAAATACATGGAAGACCCGCATAAGATACTTTTATCTGAAGACGATGTTTCCGCTAAAGGGATCGATCAGTACTTTATAAGAGTGGGTAAATCAAATAAATTAGCTAGACTATCTGCTCTGCTTGATACCGAACCTGGTAAATACCTGATATTTTCCAATACAAAAAAATGGACTCAGATACTGTCAGAAAAACTTCAAAGACTCGGATACAAAGCTCACCCAATGCATGGAGATATGAGTCAATCTGCCAGGACTAATACTATGAATCGATTCAAAAAGGGTGAAATAGATATCTTGGTTTCAACCGATGTTTCAGCAAGAGGCATCGATGTTGATAATATCACCCACGTGGTGAACTATGATATTCCTAGATATGAAAAAGACTATGTCCATCGTATCGGAAGAACCGGTAGATTGGGTAAAGATGGAAAAGCCATAACTTTCGTGACCGGCGATGAACTTGAATTTTTAGAAAGGATCGAGGAGTACATCGATAAGAGTTTGGAAGTTAAAGAGATCCATGGGACCGGTCGAGTAAAAATGAAGACCGATTACAATGAACTTTCAAATATATACGGTATGGTTCCTTTCAGATTTTCATTGAAAAAAGATGCATCTAAATGGGATATCGTTAAGAATATGCAAAAACACGGTATCCGGGAAGAAGAAGTCGGTAAGATCGAGATAGAAAACGATACCGGTGAAGTAGAGATAGTCAAATCTAAAGCTAACAGAGTACCTAAGATCGATTACTTCGACAATATCGAGGTCATGGAGAAAGACCCGAGGAAGCAGTGATTTAGAGTATTATTCATCTGTAGTGATATCGAACCCACATTCTTTTAACTGTTTTAGCAGTTGCTCTACATCGGGATACCATTGACCCCATTTCCTACAGATGTGTTCTGTCCAGCTATAGTTGTCGTATGTGTATTCATCTTCCTTATCATCTTGAATAGCTATTTTAGCATCTAATTTTTTGTAATAATCCTGTTCGAGATAGCCTCCGTCCATCTCCTCCATAGCCTTTTCGATCAATTCTCCAGTAAATTCAGGATATTCATCCTCGAATAGAACATATTCCATCGGATATCTGGGTCTAGGCTTTGGGTCCTCTTCGGGATATCCCATGACTAACTGTACAACCGGGAACACTTTATCAGGTAGGTTGTACTTTTCTTTCAGATTTTTGGCTTTGTAAGGTGCCATACCCAAAAAACAGCTCCCGATACCGAGACTCTCTCCGGCGGTCACCATGTTTTGGGCCATGTAGCAGGCGTCTTGGACAGCGAAGAACAGTATAGATAGATCATTTGTTACAGGTTTCCAATCTCTCTTTTCCATGATCTTTTCAAATTTGTGGAAATCGGCACAGATCGTGAAAAGTAAAGGGGCGTCGAAGGGATGATCTTCTTGATTTCTAGATAAGATCACACTGTATAATTGGGATACAAAAGGTGCCTGCATTCCAGCCCTAACTATGGACTCCATTTCCTCGTCAGAAGGTGCTCCATCTTTATATTTTCGTATGGAGCGATGATTCATCATGGTTTCGATGACTTCATTCTTTATCATAATTATAATTAACTAAATCGTGATAAATATAATTTGGTTTTCTAATGTATTTTAAAAAACTTTAAATCCCTGTTCGACATAAAATAAATTTAGGATATACATAAAAGGGGGTGAGGGCCATGCCTGATAAGGAAGAATACAAATGCAAAGCATGTGGGGAGGTATTCTCAAACTGAAAGATGTATCGGAAACATCTCAATGAAGAACATAGATGAACAATCGTAGCAAATGAAAACGTTATTAATACCCATTATATTATATCGTAGAAAAGGTGAATCCATGAACAAAAAGAATCTTGCTGACAGGCTGCTGGATGCTATAGATGATAAGAAGAACCCGTCGGTTGTAGGGCTGGATCCTCGGATCAATAGGATCCCGGACCACATCAAAGAAGAGGCCGGCGACAGAGCGGACACTCCTTTCGAAGCGGTCAGATACTCCTTCGAAGAATTCAATAAATCGATCATCGATGAGATAAAAGATATCGTTCCTGCGGTGAAGCCACAGGTAGCCTTTTACGAACAGTATGGCAGTCATGGTATGAGAGCATTCGAAGAAACCATAGATTATGCTAAAGATAAAGGACTGATAGTCATCTCCGACGTTAAGAGGAACGATATAGGCAGTACTGCTGAAGCTTATGCATCCGCTCATCTCGGAGAGGTAGAAAGGATAAACAGGGAATTCACATCTTCCTTTGACTCAGACATGGTGACCGTCAACGCTTACCTTGGATCAGATGGAGTGGAACCGTTTTTAGATGTATGCAAAAAATATGGGAAAGGTATATTCATATTGGTCAAGACTTCTAATCCTTCTTCCGGGGAGCTTCAGGACAAGGAGATAGAAGGTGAAGGGAAAGTTTACGAGCTCATGGCCGAGTTAGTTAAGGGATGGGGTGATGATCTGGTTGGAAACAGAGGTTACTCATCCGTTGGTGCAGTTGTTGGTGCAACATATCCCGAAGAAGCGGAAAAGTTGAGGAAAATGATGAAAAAGGCAATATTCTTAGTACCTGGCTATGGAGCTCAGGGTGGAACTGCCGATGATATAATACCATGTTTCAATGATGATGGTTACGGGGGTATAGTTAATTCATCAAGAGGGATCATCTTCGCATATGAAAGGGAACCATATTCTGAAAAATTTGGAGAGGAGAATTTTGCCAAAGCATCTAGACAGGCAACTCTGGATATGAAAGATGATATTCAAAAATCTCTAAAAAAAGGAAAAAAAGTTCCTAAGGGATGGTGACAGAGGCCACCACTCCTTTTTGTTCTTAATACTGTCCAGTCAATAACCTTGCTTCACTATATTTTTGGCTCGGGTAATTTCTTATCATCTCTTTCACCTTCTTTTTTCTTTTTTCGTTTTCAATACTGGCCTGACAACATTCTTGCCTCACTATATTCCTGGCTTGGGTATGTTCTCTTCATTTTTCTCACGATAATAGCATAGCTAGTGATGTATTTATATAATTCTTGAAAATAATAATAGATAAGTGCAATATCGTGTTAGAAATGATCAACTTTGAAGTTGAAAAAGCAAGTCTGGCTTACAAATACTTATATTATTTATGCATTATCTAAATACCGGCTATTTTCCCGCTTTACCGAAGATCACTTCCAAAATGCTTTTATCTAAAAACCTCACTGCTCCACTTGAGTGGATAATATGGGCCAAGAAAGAACCCAAGAAGAGATATCCAGCGATCTCGACGATGCTACTTTCGTAGACATAGTCGATATACTGGAAGGCCAGCACACAGGAAAAGAAGTCAGTATCCGAGGATGGATACATCGTGAAAGAGATATCGGTAATATGGTGTTTTTGAACGTGCGTGATCCATCTGGGATAGTTCAAGTTACCATCGCAAAGGACAACTTCGATGAGAATAAGTTCGAAGATATCAAAAAACTGCTGGTCGAAACTTCTCTTAAGGTTCGGGGTGAAGTGGCTGAAGACTACAGAGCTCCAGGAGGTTACGAGCTAAGAGCCTCGGATGTAGAGATAGTCCACGCCTCAGATGATTTCCCGATCCATAAGGACCAAAGTGTTGAGCACTTACTGGATAACCGTCATCTATGGATACGTTCAACACGGATGAGGGATATACTTTCTATCCGTTCTACAGTTTTTGGAGCTATTCACGAATTCTTTAGAAAGAATGGGTACAAAGAATTTCAATCACCGATCATAACACCGCTAGCTTGTGAAGGTGGTGCGACTTTATTCCCTGTTGACTATTTTGATGAGGAAGTATATCTCACTCAAAGCTGGCAGCTTTATGCAGAAGCGGCCATATTTGGATTGGGGAATTTGTACACGATCGCACCCAGTTTTAGAGCGGAAAAATCCAGAACTCCTAGACATCTGACTGAATTCTGGCATGCCGAGATGGAAGGACTTTGGTTAGATAACGATGATCTAATAGATATGGGGGAGGGTCTGGTTCTCCATATCGCTAAAAAGGTGTTAGAAGAGAATAGAGAAGAGATGGAGAACATACATGATGAGGGAATTGAATATCTAGAAAAGCTAGAAGGGCCTTTCCCAAGGATCACCTATGATGAAGCAGTAGAAAAGTTGAAAGATGCCGGTATGGATGTAAATTACGGTGACGATCTCGGAGTTCCAGAAGAGAAAAAACTCACATCTATGTTCGATAAACCGGTGTTTGTTACACATTATCCAAAAGAGATCAAAGCATTCTACATGAAAAGGGATGAGAAAGATCCAGATAAAGTATTAGGATACGACCTTATGGTACCTCATGTCGGTGAACTGATAGGAGGTAGTGTCCGGGAAACGGAGGTTGATTCTTTGATAGATAGACTTGAAGAGGAAGGAGAAGATCCATCGAATTATGACTGGTTCTTGGATACTCGAAGATACGGTAGTGTTCCCCATGCCGGGTACGGTTTGGGTATCGAACGTGTGATCATGTGGTTGTGCAACCTGGACCATATCCGAGACGCCATCGCTTTCCCGCGAACTCCGAATAGGTGTAGACCCTGAATTATACATAATGGGTTAAACTATTAGAAGTAATACCCAATTATAATATAGTCCTAGGACTTTAAAACAGACATGGAACCCTTAGATGACTTGTTGAACCTGAAACTTCTCAGACATATTGTATCAGGGAATTACGTCAAAGCCAATATTAGCTTTTTATCCCGGGAACTGGGGATCCACCGGGCTACAGCAAAAAGAAAACTGAACATGCTATATGAAAACAATATTTTGAACCCGCCACTATATCCATTTCCTTACCTATTCGAAAAAAATCCTCTATTGGTTTTAGTCAAAGCGGATATGCCCAGAACATCAGATGCTATCACCTTCTTCAAAGAAGATTCCCATATATTTGGAGCATTTTCATGTATGGAAGGGTCCTACAACACTCTGCTTATAGAATTCTTCGAAGACCTAGAATCTTACCATTTGTGGAGAGAACAGATCGTAAAAGATAAGAAGATCCCGTCTAGAGAGAACCGTGTACCAGCACACGCTGAGATATTCAGTAATAAACTCACATTCAAGTATGACCCAAATTGTTTCATAAGACCGATTAAAAAACAGTGGAAAATTGACGGGAATTTAGAACTTAACGGCATCCATTTCGATGAAACTTCGTTCCAACTGCTAGAACTTTTATTGAGGGGGGATTGTTTCAGAACTAACGCCTCGGCAATAGGTAGAGAGATCGGTGCTGATCGAAAAACCGTAAGGAGGCGGATAGAAACTTTACTAGAGAATGGTGTAATAGAGGAACCGTGCTGTTTTTTCAAAAACCTATTCGTACCACCAGGCTATAATTTTGTAGTTTCTTTGATAGAAGTGAAATCCAAAGTAGACAGTGTAAAAAAATATATTACGAGAGATGACCACGTCCCTAGAGCAGTAGAAACAAGTACAGAAAGGTATAACTTCCTTCTGTTTTCAGCCTTTGAAAACATCGAAGATTTCTTCGACTGGGGTGAGAGGTTAAATTTTAACTTTCCAGGAAGTATCGGTGCGATCTCGAATACTATATTGTCATCAAAGATGATACATACTATCAAACCTCACAAGGTCTCTTTAGGTCTTATCGAGAGGCAGTTGTGGGAGATTGAACATTGAAGTCCCTACAATATGGAATCAGTTCGATTTTCTCTTCCAGTATAAGATCTTACAGATTTGAAAACAGTGTTTTTTAATCTGACTTACCTTTACTTAGCAAAAATGTTAAATCATATGTACCTATTTTAACCAAAGTGTATAAAAAAAGTATGAGAAAGTGTAAAGCAGATATTTATACTCCTTGCCATTTGGCTCAAATACCGGAAAAATAGGTGGCGAAAATATGGCAAAAGAAGGGTTTAATGCGTTTAAGATGGCTCAGAAGCAGTTCGATAGGATAGCTGATAAACTTGACCTAGATGAAGGTACAAGAAAAATCCTAAGAAAACCGATACGAGAATATCACTTTAATATACCTGTAAAGATGGACGATGGCTCCACCCAGGTCTTTGAGGCTTTTAGGATCCAGCATAACGATGCTAGAGGACCTTGCAAAGGAGGTATCAGGTTCCATCCACAAGAGACAGTTGATACTGTAAGGGCTTTAGCGATGTGGATGACTTGGAAAACAGCAGTAGCAAATATCCCATTGGGTGGAGGAAAAGGAGGAGTCATATGTGATCCTCACGATCTATCTGATAGAGAGCAGGAACGGATATGCAGAGGCTACGTAAGAGAGATATATGACGAATTGGGACCTGATAAAGACATACCCGCTCCGGACGTTATGACAACTGCACAGCATATGTTGTGGATGATGGATGAATATGAGAAGATCAACGGATCCAAGAATCCAGGTGTGATAACTGGTAAACCAGTTGATATGGGAGGTTCGTTGGGACGTACAGAAGCTACTGGTTATGGTGTTATATACGTTCTGAGAGAAGTTCTAAAAGAGATGGATCTTGATATAAACGAGATGACCGCTTCGGTTCAAGGTTTCGGAAATGTTGCCCAGCATGCTGTTGAGTTGTTCATTGAATATGGCGGTACAGTTGTGTCTGTATCCTGCTGGGACCAAGAAGACAGCTGTGCTTACAGTTACTTTAGGGAAGATGGGATCGATCTGGAGGAACTCAGAGGGATAACTGACAGGTTTGGTTCTATAGATAAAAAGAAAGCTAAAGAGAAAGGGTACACGAGGAGATCTGGTGAAGATTGGATAAAGGACGAAGTAGATATACTGATTCCAGCGGCTTTAGAGAACGCTATCACCGAGGATAACGTAGAAGATATCAAAGATAGTGTGAGGTTGATAATCTCTGGAGCGAACGGACCTATAACCCCTGAAGCTGATGAAATGCTAGAAGAAATGGACATAGTTGTCATACCAGACTTCCTAGCCAATGCCGGCGGTGTTACTTGCAGTTACTTCGAACAGGTACAGAGCAATCAGAACTACTATTGGCCCAAGGAGGAAGTTCTGGGAAAATTGGATAACATGATGACCGATGCCTTCTACGAGGTATGGGAACTCGCTAAACGGAAAAATATCCGTGTTCGTGATGCAGCTTATATGATATCTATAGATAGAGTAGCTGAAGCCTGCAAAAAACGCGGTTGGGTATAGTGGAGATAGATGAAGAATCGAGAAGACGAGATAAAAAAAACTATCGAGGAGATAACCGGGATAACCCCAAAAACAGAGAAGGAAGATAAGGGAGATGAATATCTTAGGGCATCCTATGTAGAAAATGTCCTGATCATTTCCCCTCCCTTCGATTATTTTTTATTCGAGGAAGAAGGTAGGTTAGAAGAACTCTTTGACGATGTATTTGGAGGTAGGGAATTTGGTCCAGTACCAAATGTGATCCATGTGGAAAATGGTGGTGAAGGAAAGGATGTCTTGGATGACACCAAGATAGACCTGATAATAGTTTTCAGTGAACCCATGGATATGGAACTGTTGAAATTCTCTGGTATGGTCAAGGATGATCATCCTGATATCCCCATAGTTTTGATCAGCAACGATACAGTAGAGATCAAAGAGATACTAAGAGAAGACAGTAAAGATACCATCGAAGAAGCTTTCACATGGTACGGGGACGGTAGGATAATCCTCAGTATTATCCAGTATATCGAAGATAAGAAAAATCTTGAAAACGAGGTACTTTCGAAAGATGGAAAGGCTATATTGCTGATAGAGGATTCTATCCAGTTCTATTCAAAATATCTGCCGTTGATTTATGAAGAGATATGGCATTACCTCGACTCTGTAATCGAAGACGACCTACCAAAAAAGATCAAGAGTAAAAGATACTGGAGTAAACCTTTCATTCTATTCGCTTCCGATATACGGAAGGGGAAGGATCTTTATAATAGATATCACGATAATTTGATATGTATAGTGACTGATAATCACTGTGGTTCAGACAACGAAGAACATCCGGGACTCGATTTTGCTCTACAAGTCGAGAAAGAGAGAGAAGACCTTTCTATTTTAGTTCAATCCTCGGAACCTATAGAAGGGTTCCCTGAAGATAGCGATATAGAATTCATTTTAAAGGACTCTCCTGTACTCACTTCCAAGATCGGTGAGTTCGTTAGGAAAAATATAGGACCGTTAGAGCTAATTTTTAAAAATGAAGTCGGAACTGAATTGGCGGTCGTAGATGGTCTTAAAGGACTCGAAGAAGCTTTATGGAATATCGATAACGAGATCTTAGAAAAGTATCTCATGGAAAGTCAGATAACTACCTGGTTAAGAGCTAGAGCTGAGTATGTCTTAGCTGAGGAGATAGAAAACCTCTCAAAGGAGGGAGAGAAAGAAGAGTTGAAAAGCCAGCTTATCAACATCTTAGAAGAGCACAGATACAGATATCATCAAGGCACGATAACGAATTTCGAGAGAAGAAGGGAGAATCACTATAGCAAGATCAGCAGGATCGGAAAAGGTGCATTAGGTGGGAAAGCAAGAGGATTAGCTTTCATGGCTAAGATACTGTCAAAATATGTCACAGACGAGATGTTCGATGGCTTACGTATCACAGTCCCTAGAAGTGTGGTACTATCAACAGAGGTTTATGATAAATTTCTCGAGAAAAATGATCTTATTAATGATAACATCGATCTGATGTCCGATCAAAGGATATCATCTAAATTCATCGATGGTTCCTTGTCAGCGACTGTATTAGGCGATCTTAGATCCTTTGTTAGAAACACGAAAACACCTCTTATCGTTCGTTCTTCTGGTTTATTGGAAGATTCATTGATGCAGCCCTTTGCCGGTATCTATTCTTCAGTATTACTTCCTAATGACTCATGGGAAACGGATCTTAGGTTCAAAGAAGTCTGTAACGCCATCAAACATGTCTATGCATCGGCATTCTTCGAAAAAGCAAGGACCTACCTGATGTCCACACCTAAGAAATTAGGGGATGAAAAGATGGCGGTGATGATTCAGGAAGTGGTCGGAAAAAAACATGGTAAATATTTTTATCCCGATATATCTGGTGTGGCTAAATCGTACAATCATTATCCTTCTGGTCCATGCAGTTCTGAAGATGGTATAGTTTATCTTGCCCTTGGTCTTGGTAAAGCAGTGGTTGACGGGAGCAACACTTTCTGTTTCTGCCCAGAACATCCCAAAATTCCTTTATCGGGTACCCCAAAAGATTTTATGAAGTACTCTCAGACCGACTTGTATGCAGTTGATCTTGAATCCGTTTACAAACGGATAAAAAAGGACGAAGAAACATCACTCGTTAAATTGAAACTAGACGAAGTAAAGAAACATGGTGTACTCGATAAGACTGTATCTACTTTTTCCCTGAGGAACGATAGGTTATATCCAGGTACTGCCCATGAGGGTCCTATGGTGGTCGATTTTGGTCCCATAGTGAAATATAATTCAGTACCTCTCGCAAAGGCTTTGAAGATGCTGTTGAAGGTAAGTAGGATAGCATTAGGTTATCCCGTTGAGATAGAATTCGCAGTAAATCTAAACAAAGGAAAAAATGAACCCGCGGAACTAGTCATACTCCAGATAAGAAGTATGATCACGACCGAGAGTTTTTTAGATATGGATATCGATGAATATAAGGAAGATGAACTAATCTGTAAAAGTCAGAACGCCATAGGATATGGAGTGATCGGGGATATAAGAGACGTGATTTATATCAAATATGACGAGTTCGACTTCAAGGATTCTCAGAGCGTTGTTGAAAAACTTAGAAGATTAAACAAACGTTTGATGGATGATAAAAGACCTTATATTTTGGTCGGTCCAGGGAGATGGGGATCCTCTGATGAGTGGTTGGGTATCCCGGTCTTATGGAGTGATATTGCCGGGGCAAGGATCATAGTAGAAACCACGACTGCAGGTAGGCACATCGATCCTTCCCAAGGCTCTCATTTCTTCCATGACATGATCTCTTCTCAAGCTGGATATATGATAGCGGATTCAGAAAATATTGATTGGGACTGGTTGAGATCTCAACAGATAGTAGAAAAACTAGAAGATATTGTCCATGTTAGAACCAAAGAACCATTAGAAGTCATGATAGATGGAAAAGAGGGTAAAGGTGTCATCAAAAAGTCTAAAAAGGATGTTGAAGAAGATAATTGATGCAGTCTATAGAACAAAACTATTTAGCGAGGTTAATCATAGATATATAAGGTAAATATCATGGATGAGGATGTTAACGTCGAAAATAGAATTGAAAAGGAAATCGAGGATAAGATAACCCCTAGGAAGGAATTGGATGAACTTCAAGAACGGGTGAAAGAACTCAACTGTATCTATGGTATATCCGAGATAGTTAACGATGACAATTTATCATTAGAAGAAGCTTTGCAAAAGATCGTGGAACTACTTCCCCCATCTTGGCAGTATGAAGATATCGCTTGTGCTAGGATAAAATTGAACGGTGAAGAGTATAAGACGGATGATTTTCGAGAAACGGAGTGGAAACAGCAGAGTATAATAGAAGTTGGGGGGGAGATTAAAGGGTCTCTAGAAGTATGCTATCTAGAGGAAAAACCCGAGATAGATGAAGGACCGTTTCTCATCGAAGAACGGAGACTTCTGAACACTGTTTCTGATCTTTTAGGAAGGTTCATAGAAGAAAGAAGGGTGAAGAAACAGATCTCAGATGAAAAACAGGATTGGGAAGTTATCATAGACCTGTTGATGAGGACTGATCCTAAGACCCTTCTCAGGATGACCCGAAAGATGGTGTATTACCTTTACAGACATGAGAACGAACAGATCTCGATGCTTTTGAATGATGTGTGTCCCATCGAACCCGATTCTGACACACCAAAATGGTGTGGGATAAATATGCCAAATCCTAAACAGGATCTAGAGTCATTGAAAGAGATCCAGAAAAGTGTGTTTCAGATTGCAAAAGATAGTTTAGAACCGGAAGAGATATCTGAACTCTTTCATAGATGGTTGAAGGAAGATAAAGCTAGACCGTTACTACTTGCTTCTCAAAGGAAGGGTATACCTTTGGTTGAGATAACAGATGAGCTCAATCGTTTTTTCGAAAAAGCTGATGCAAATACAGCTCTAGCTCCCGAGGATAAGATGGCTATCAGAACAGCCCTTATCCAAAGGTTTTTCACCGATAGATTGGAGTTCATCAACATCGCAAAAAATTACATCCAATTGGATGATTTTGTCTCTTTATTGAAACGGCTCATCGGTCCTGCCCAAGGTGCTGGTAAAGTAGGTGGTAAAACCTCTGGGGCATATCTAGCCTATAAGATCCTTCAAAGGGAGAAGGATAGACACCCTGATCTCAAAGACATCAAGTTCCCCAAAAGTTGGTATCTTACGTCGGATTCTATGCTAGACCTGATACATTATAACGACTTGGATGAAGTTATACACATAAAATATCTCGATCCAGATAGGATCAGACAAGAACAGCCATTCCTCGAACAGATCATGAAGAATGCTGTATTCACTTCAGAGATCGTTGAGGGATTTAAAAAGATCCTCAGGGATATAGACGATAATCCGATAATAGTAAGATCCTCTAGTCTCCTTGAAGACAACTTCGGAGCAGCCTTTTCAGGCAAATACAAGAGTCTCTTTTTATCAAACAAAGGTTCTGAAGAGGAAAGATTGAATGCTCTCATGGAAGCGGTCGCCGAGGTGTATGCGTCTACTTTTGGTCCGGATCCCATAGAGTATCGTCGAGAAAAAGGGATGTTAGATTTCAGTGAAGAGATGGGGATACTTATTCAAGAGGTCGTGGGTAAAAGGGTAGGTCCATATTATGTTCCAGCCTATGCGGGTGTTGCTTTCAGTAAGAACGAGTTCAGATGGTCACCTCGTATCAATAGAGATGATGGGATAATCAGATTAGTACCCGGATTGGGAACTAGAGCAGTTGATAGAGTGGGTAATGACTATCCTATCTTGGTTTCTCCTAAAAGACCTGAACTCAGGGTGAATACACTGGTTGAAGAGCGGATAAAGTACTCTCCACGATACATGGATGTCATAAATCTTGAAACTGGAGCTATAGAAACCGTTGATGCCATAGAGATATACAAGAAATATGGAGAGAAATTTCCGTTCCTTGACAAGATCGTGTCGGTGTATGAGGATGGTGAACTTAGAAAACCTAAAAGCTTTTTATTCGATCCTGAAGAAGAGGATATGATAGTAACCTTCGATAAGCTGTTCGAAGAGACTGACTTCTTACTTTTGATGTGTAAGATAATGGATATACTCGAAAGTAAGATAGAGACACCTGTCGATGTTGAATTCGCTCATGATGGAGATAATCTTTACATCCTTCAGTGTCGCCCTCAAAGCCAGACTCAACAGATAAAACGTAAACCTATCCCCATGGACATAAAGAACAAGGATAAACTGTTCTCCAGTAAAAAATTTGTCACCACCGGTCACCTAGAGAACATTGAATATATAGTGTATGTTTCTCCAGAAGGATACGCAAGTCTCGATAGCGAACGTAAGATGAGAAAAGTAGCTGATATAGTTGGAGAATTGAACAACAGTCTCCCTGAGAAAAGGTTCATATTGATGGGACCCGGGAGATGGGGAAGCCGGGGAGATATCACTCTTGGGGTACCGGTGAAGTACAGGGATATCAACAATACTTCATTGATAGTAGAGATAGCTAAAGAAAAAGGTGGATATTTACCAGAATTATCTTTTGGAACTCACTTTTTCCAGGATCTAGTTGAGGCCGATATAAAATACTTACCTCTTTATCCAGATGAGTCCGGAAACATCTTCAACGAAGAATTGTTGTATAGGTCAGAGAATCGACTGACCGAGATACTTCCTGGACAGGAGGATTTCGAAGAAGTTATCCGGTTAGTCCGGGTCAGTGATATCAGTTCAGGCGGTTCCTTAGATGTTGTCATGGACGGCGAAGCCAACGAAGCTCTAGCTTATCTAAGGTCTCCAGACCATTGGGAATGGAGGATGAATAAAGTGGAAACCATGGCAGATGAGTTGGACCCGGATATATACGGGGTTAAAGGCCTATATATCGTTGGGAGCACAAAAGAAGGTACAGCTTGTTCTAGAAGCGACATTGATCTTATAGTCCATTATACAGGAGAGCAAGAAAAGAAGGAAAAGTTGGAGAACTGGTTCTATGGATGGGATAAAAAATTAGTTGAAGAAAATAAGGATAGGACGGGTATTGAAGTGGATAAAATATTAGACATCCATTTCATAACTGATGAGGATATAAAAGAAAATACCTCATGGGCTTCACATATAAATTCTAGATATAGATCAGCCCGGGAGATCCCCTTGGATGGTAGTGATTCATGAATCGACTACAGTTCTACGTGCATCCTTTAAGTTTTCTGTATCGAATATGACCAATGCAAGCCCATCTCCGGATGTTACGCCTGTAAAACTATAAGTATCGCCGATGCTGCATCTCCAATTTCCCGTCAACTCGACTGTTTCATGAACATGACCATGCAGTGTGAGAAATGGCTGCTCTTTTTTTATAAAATTCCTGATAGCTATACTTCCTACATGAACATCCAAGGGTACATGGTCCACTTCCTTCCCGTCTAGATCAGCTCTGTCCAGATCGGTATCATATGGAGGTGCGTGGAACAGATATATAGTATTTTTCGGATCTGATGCTCGTTTTATATCCACTATATCTTTTTCGATAGTAGAGTAAGTGATCTCATTTTTATTTATCTTTACAGTTCTAGTTCCTTCCTCAGGAGCAACGACTCCTACATCAATAAATCTTGAAACATCATATTTTTCCCAGTCTTTAAGATGAAAAGGTGTGGGAGGTATAAAGCTGTACCCACATATATTATATCCCTTAAAATCTGCACATTTCTGGTTGACGTAATCTATGTGTCCTTTTTCGTCAAACCCATTTAATATATCTTCGAATACCCTTGGATCATCGTTACCCATGATCACAAAACATCTCATTTCTTTATCTGACTCCTCTCGGATATTCTGAATGGGTTTGATGAGATTGTTTGATAAAAAATCCTTCACTCTATTTTTATCTCTAATGAAGCTCGGTAGTAGATCACCACCAAGGAAAAGAGCATCGGGATCTATCTTATCTAGCACTTCTATCAAGAGTTTATATTTTTTTTCTTTTCCATGTAGGTCCGAGGTAAATATACACTTCAAGTTCTCACCGTTCTTTGGTCACGGATCCTGCATATTCAACATATATATCAACTATCTCGAAAAGATGTTCTAGATCTATATACTCGTCGGGCTGGTGTGCTGAGTCAACTTCGCCTGGACCAAATATGAATGTGTTTTTGTTGTATTCAGCAAACCTGACCATCTCTGTACCATAAGGTACTGACCATAGTTCGGTATCTGCTATCTCAAGCATCTTCTTAACACAGTCCATGTCTTCATCTACTTTGACTGCGTCTAGATACTGGATAACATCTAAATCATGATCTTCATCTATATCACCGAATAGATGCTCTTCGAGTTCTGATCTGGAAAAGCTCGGTGGGAACCTGACATCGACTTCAACTCTGCATCTTTTCGGTATCACGTTCGTAGCACTGCCTGATTCTATGACGTTAACGGAACAGGTCATCTCATCTTTGGTGGCTGGAACATGACCTTTAGAATTTAGATTCTTGATTATCGGGACCATCTTCATGATAGCGTTTTCACCTTTTTCAGGCATACTAGCGTGGGCGTTGATCCCTTTGGTTTGTAATTCGAACTGGTAAACTCCCTTTTCCTGTGTTACCACTAGTTTTGCAGTGGGCTCTGCTACGATTATGGCTGAAGCTTCCGTTATTTCAGGTTCAGAAGCAGCTTCTAGTGCACCGTTCATGGATATCTCTTCATCGGTGGTGAATATCAATGAGAAAGGTACGTCTTTTTCGATTAGTTTTTTAGC
>CAYNQI010000003.1:0-55350 GCA_964399335.1 uncultured Thermoplasmata archaeon
AGGTGAAGTATGAAAAGATCGTGGAAACAGCTAGGGATAATTGGGAGAACGTTACTGAGGTCTTAGAAACTTACTTCGAAGGATTGTGATAGATATGAGTTTGGTAATCAAAAATGCAGATATCATCGGTAAGGACGGTATATGGGATGTTCTGATCGAAGATGGTAAAATAAGTAGCATAACTGAAGATGAAGATGGTGACGAAGTCCTAGATGCAGAAGGCAAATACCTATCCCCTGGATTCGTCAACACTCACACCCATGCCGCCATGAGTTTACTCAGAGGTTATGCAGACGATATGCCTTTACAAAGATGGCTCCAGAAAAAGATCTGGCCGGTTGAAGGACGTCTGAACGAAGATTATGTTTACTGGGGAACCAAACTCGCCTGCTTAGAGATGATCAAAACAGGGACAGTCGCTTTCAACGATATGTATTTCTTCATGGAATCCACGGCGAAAGCTGTCAACGAGATGGGTATGAAAGCCATATTGAGTTACGGTATGATAGATCTCGACGACGAGGAAAAAAGAATATCTGAAATTGAAAAAACTGAAGAATTTTTGGAGGATATGGAACAATACAGCAGCATCCAACCAGCCTTGGGTCCTCATGCCATCTACACCGTTTCCAAAGAACTGTTAGGATGGTGTGCTGAAAAATCAGTCAATGACGACCTTCTGGTGAACCTTCATGTAGCGGAAACTGAAAAGGAGTTGAAGGATTTTAAACAAGATCATGATATCTCACTTACAGAGTATCTAAAAGAAGTAGGTCTGTTGAACGAGATGTTGATAGCCGCTCACTCCGTTTGGTTAGAAGAGGAAGATTTTGTAAACTTAGGTGAAAATAAAGTAACCGTCAGTCATAATCCCACATCGAACATGAAGTTGGGGGTGGGCAAACAGATGAATTATTCTAAATTAAAGGAAAATGATGTTAAGATAACTCTTGGCACCGACGGCTGCGCATCTAACAACAATCTAGATATGTTAGAAGAAGCCAAGATAGCAGCTATACAACAAAAGATGCCTGGATATCCGACGAGATTACCTGCTAGAGAGGCTTACGAGATGATAACAAAGAACGGAGCAGAAGCATTGAATACCGGTGGAGGAGTTGTAAGTGAGGGAAAAGCAGCGGACCTGATTCTTATAGGAAAAGATGTGTCATCGATACCTGGACACAATCCGGTCTCAGATATGATCTATTCCATGAGCGGTTCCGATGTAACTGACGTGATAATAGACGGTAAGATCGTGATGCGCAACAGATACGTAGATGGAGAAGAAGAGCTAATGAAAACCGCAAAAAGTAAAGCTATGGAATTGGTTTCGGGAAAGTGATATCCATGCTTGAAAGATTGAAAGGATCATTAGAAAGTTGTCCAGTAGTAGATATGGGAGATTATCATTATTTCATACATCCTCTTACAGACGGTCTTCCACAAGTTGAACCGGAACTGATAAACGAGGTCGTGGACACCGTTATCGAACACGCTAATCTGGATTGTGATTATATACTGACAGCACAGTCTATGGGGTTTCCGTTAGCTTCTGCGCTTTCCATGAAAACAGGTATCCCATACAAGTTCATCAGGAAAAGAAAGTATGGTTTAGATGGAGAGATCTCTGTAAGCCAGATCACGGGTTATTCAGAGAGTGAAATGTATATAAATTTCGTAGAACCCGGAGATAGGGTATTCTTTATAGATGATGTTTTAAGCACCGGAGGTACACTGCGTGCTATCGTAAAAGCCCTTGATAAGATAGGTGTCGAGATAGTAGATGTGATGCTGATCTTCGAAAAAGTAGGAGTAAAAGAGCAGTTGGAAAAGGAACTGAGCATCAAGATCAAAACTCTACTCAAGTTAGATATGGCGGGCGATAAAGTCAAGGTACTAGGTGAAGGTGTCTAATCTTCTTTTAGGACCCTTTTCATTTTTCCGTTTTTACTTTTATCTGAGTTATCTTCTTTCATAACCCTTTTTTTAGGCTGAATTGTTTTTTTATTCCTGATGATCCTTTGTTTTTTATTATTATCCTCATCCCTTTCTTCTACATACTCCTCGCTTACAGTATCAATTATAGGTTCTTCTTGCTCTTCTTCAATGACTTCTTTCTGCTTTTCTTCCTTTATAAGCCGATGTTTTCTAACATCGTTCATATCCGATTTATCTTCATCACTCTTTTTCAAAACAGGGAGTTCTTTAACTAAAGGTTTATTTTCTTCAATAGAACTGCTTTTATCATCAGTTCCCTTTTTTTCAATTTCACTTTTTTTCTGTAAAACTGGAAGAGTTTTTATAGGTCTATCCAGTAGTTTTGTATCATCCGTAAATTGTGAATCTTTTTGCTTATCCCTTCCTTTTACTCTAAGATATAGCAAAGTTATTACGGCTAAAAGTAGGAAGGTTCCTATACTAGCAATCTCCATATTTGTCATACCTAACCATCTAGGTTTTGGAGGAGATATCTCAAGTTCACTGAATGCGGTTCTTACTGTATTATTCGGGCCTAAAGTATTATTTTCTTCAGCTTCTATATAATACTCATAGGTACCCGGTTCCAGATACATCTCATAATAGTATTTTTTACCATCAAAAGTACACTGATCAGTTTCGTTAAGTTCTTTCATCTGATAATGATCGCCATCAACAACGATTTCGATGCTAGTTGGGAGTGTTCCGTCTTTATCTTCGTATACTATATCCCACCTTACTCTTGTGGGTTCATATGTGACCTCAACGCTCTTATTGAACAATTTCGGAGGATTATTCACTGGATTCACATCTAGAACGAATGGGACCTCTGTCTCCCATTCTCCCATTATGGTAACATTAAATGTCATATTGATAGTTCCAGAAAAATAATCTTCAGGTTTGAAGTATATTGAATCGTCTTCTACAACGACCTCTACCCTATCATTTCCATGAAAACTAGTGACATCTGCAGAGGGAGGCAAAGATTCGTAGATACTGTAATCTCTCAACGTAGCCCCCTCATCGACTGAAGCGTTAAAATTGTTTTTTACGGTGAGTTCGCTGCTATCATCTAGGTAAACCATATCATCGCTGAATGCAGAGTTTATCACAGTCAATCGAGTGTTGATAAGATATATATGATATCTACTGTTCAATATACTAGCCCTATTTATCGTCGAATCACTGCCTTCAAATCTAAAGGCGTTTTCTTCATTATTGGACAATATATTCCCATGGAAATAAGGGGAACTTCTACGAACATTTATGCCGTATAATTTATTATTAGATACGGTGTTTTCAAGGAATGAGATCGATGATTTTATTTCTACACCAACATGGTTGTTGTTTATCTGGTTATCAATGACTGCTCCTTCTGATTCTTCGATAGTCAATCCAGTATTAGAATTCCTATTTATGGTATTGCTTTCAAATATAAAATTATTGGATCTTTTTATCATAACTCCATTTTGCCCTTCAGTTATCAAATTATCTATTACAGTTGAATCGTTTCCAGATATCTGGATGCCAAATGTACTGCTACGGATATTATTGCCTATAATTGTGATGTTTTCAGAATATCTTATATCTATTCCCCATCCCTCGATATTTCTAATTTCATTATTTTTTATCACTGCATTTCCTTGTTGAATTAAAATCCCATGGTCATGATAATTGAATAAATTTTTTTCTATGATCGGTTTACCATCATCGATATCAAGTCCGATTTGGTTATTGTAAAAGATGTTATCTAAAATCGAAGCATTGGAATCACGAGTTTTGATCCCAGTTGGATTTTCTATAAGATCATTTTTTTCTAATCTTGGATCACCCTGATTTATTAAAATCCCGTTTTCGAGAGTATTATGAATCTCGTTTGAGAAAACACGGGCTTTACTGTTTTCGAGATAAATCCCCTTGTTATCTATTATGTAGTTCTCACTTATAGTAGGTGCTCCCCCCGTTACTTTAACAGCGTATCCTTCTGAACTAGAAAATTTGTTATTATATGCGTTGAAAGAGGAATAGAATGAACTGATGTCACTGTGTGCAGAATTTTCGAAACTACAACCAGATATACTAGGGGTTCCTTCTACTATAGAAACACCGATATAATTTCTTTCAAGATTTGAATCCTCCAAGGAGACCGAGTCAGACTGAATTATTAGTCCAGGATCTTCATCACTATCACCAAGGTATTCCAATCTGGAATCTTTTATATGTCCCAAACTACCTGGCTTGTAATCTATACTGATACTATTATCCATTTCAAAATCTAATGCTTCTTCTTCTGTAAGGCCGTTTTCATTATAAAATTCCCAAGTACAATCCCTATCAACTTGAATCCAGTACCCTCTCCCTGGGGTCATAGTATCATCCAGGGTCAGATATACATTTTCACCAGACTTAACAGTATAAATAGATTCGATACGATCTAAAATGTTGGAGAATACACTGGAGACCGTCTCCTGTTTTGAACTTGGATAAGAAACTAGATTATATCCTTCATGGAGTTCTATTTCATTCGATTTAGGTAGGAATCCACTGTTCTCAAACGTTAATTCATCTGTGATTTCAACATTAACCCCTATATCAGTTGTGATCTTATTTAAATCGTTAAAATGTTCTTCACGATGTGGTCTAAAACTTAACCATCCAGATTCTTGAGAATAATACCAAGCGGACTCATAGTGACCGTCTAAAGGTTCCAAAACCTCTTTAGTAGAATAGTCTTCACGATAAAAAGGGAAAGATAAAGTATTATATCCTTCTTCTAATTCTAGTGAAATTGTTGGATGGTATCGCCTATAATACGGTTGGACCAGTGAGTTTTCTATTTTTAAAATACCCCCCTCTTCTATTATTATTTCTCCACCTTCAGATCCTTTAATAAAAAGGTCGGAATTTCGTATTTGGAGTGATCCTTTGATTATTAATCTTTCGTCTAAAATGATTTCTTCATCTTCAAACCTTCTTATCTCATCTTGCTCTATGATCCAGGAATCCAAGTATGTGTTTTCTCCACCTTTAACAGCAACAAAGGTGCTAAATAAGAGTAATAGGACGATAAAGGACAATATAAACTTGGATGTATCTATTTTCATAATCGTTTACTTCTCCTTACATCTAGACTTCAAGAAGAAATAGTATTAATTACCTGATATAAAGTTTAGCCTAATTTTCTTTATCCGCCGGTCACAGGTGGAAGGACAGCGATCTCGTCACCATCTTTTAAATTCTTATCTGCTTTGCCCGTTTGTTTATTTACCGCAAGTATCAATTGATCTTTTAAATCATTTAAGTCTGGATACCTTTTTATCAAGATATCAAGTAAGTCATTTGCCTTGGTTCCTTTCTTGATTCTCATTTCTACTTCTCTATGACCGACTATCTCCCTTGCAGAAGCGAAGAACTTGACCCTAACTTTGATTTCAGAAGCCATCAGACTATATTCATGAAAGCAATTATATGGTTTTTTCGATTCAAGAGTAATATTTTCGTTGTTAATTATTCAAGCAAAAAGCATAACAATTATAAGTGATAACTTAAATCCAAATACATGTCATTCGAAATCAAGATATCCAGCCATACACCAGCGGCAGGTAATGACCTAAATGAGATCTTAGAGGATTTTCTCCTTGATATAGGTTATTTATCAGGTAGAAAAACCGGCAAGGATGTTCATGAAAGCATACCTTTTAGGTTATGGACTGATGTTTTTTTAAAAAACCCAGATAAACCAAAAACAGTAGATAATATGACCGCTATTTTAGAAACATCTAAACCGACCATTTATCGTCATCTACGTAAGTTAAAAGACATGGATCTTTTAGAATCAGAAGAACTGGTTTTAGAAGATGATGGAGAGGTCATCAAGAAAGGTTATCGGATACGCCAGGGCGATCTATTGACTGCATGGCATGTTACTGAAGCTAATGTGGAGTCTACTTTAAAACGATACAGACAAACCATAAAACGAATAAAGAAGTTGACTGAGGATTGATATGGATGAAAGATAAAAATAAAAAGAAGGCAAATTCTGCTTTAACAGAAGGTTCTCACTATCTTGTTAAATCGCTTGCAACAAGAGATGATTTGTTAGAAACTAGAGGTTTCTTTGAAGGTTATGTTTCACTTGGTAGGGGACATGCATTAAGGATCAAATTAGATGATAAGAATGATGGGGATGAAGGAGAAATCAGGATCGTACCTAACCATATGATCACGTCGATAGATATAATCGAAGAGAATGACGAACCTGAAGAAGATAATAAACCCTCAAGCTCTTATTTTGGTTGATACCATGCCGGTACAGATAGATAGTGATAGTTTAGAATCAAGACTTATCAAATTATTGATGCGTGGAGAAAATATAACTTTGAAGGAAGCTGCCAATAAACTTAACGTTTCAGAGAATAAATTAGAGAGAACTGTAAAAGGATTGGTCTCCAAAGGGATAGTCAGTGTTGATGCTCTCCCAGATAAAAAATATTTGAGGTTGAAACGCTCTGATATACAATTCCATGGAACCAATCCCAGCCAGGAAAAAGCATTGAAAAGGAAGCGATCCAAAAAGTCAAAGGAAAAGGGATCCAAGAAGAGTAGAGAGATGATGTACAGGTAAAAAACCGAAATGTTTACATCTAACAAGGTCGATATATTGTAGAATGTATGGGAAGGTGATCATACCCACGGACGGCTCAGAGTATTCGTTAGTTTCAGTTAAAGAAGGCTTAGAGTTAGCTAGATCTCTAAACATCCCTGCTGTGGCAGTACACGTTATCCCTCCGTATCATCCTGGAAAAGCTTTCGGGCGATATCGTATCGAGGAGTTGGGACATAGATGTCTAAATGAAATGGTAAAGATCCTTAAAGATCGAGGGGACTCTATTTTATCAGAAGTTAAAAACCTAGCAGGGGAGATGGATGTAGAGTTGGAAACTAATACCTTCGAAGGAAGGGTTTACGAAAAGATCTGTGAACTTGCCGAAGATGAAGATATAATCTATATCTCATCACATGGCCTTTCCGGGATATCATCGTATCTGCTTGGTAGCACTACGGAAAGAGTTTTGAAGCATTCAAATGCAGATGTGGCTGTTGTAAGAACGAAAAGCGTTTAAAATAATATCTTACGCAGCATGAAATTATTAAAATAACACAAATTATGTCATGTAATCGAAAATTTTATTAATAAGGCAAACTTAGATATCCGGGAAGTACGAGATGGAGGAAATATTTAACATGAAACGAATCAAAAGGATGCCAGATGAGGAAAGTGGTGCAATTGGAATAGGTACTTTGATCGTCTTTATCGGCCTGATTCTAGTCGCTGCGATAGCCTCGGCAGTTATCGTAGGTGTTATGGGCGATCTACAAGAAAGAGCAAAGAGAACTGGCCGAGAAACTGAAGAGAATGTTGTACCCCCTATAAAGCTACAATTTGCAGAAGCACATACTGACGATGGAACCCATACCAATAACATGCGGTTATATGTATCGGCTATGGAAGGTTCTGATGGATATGATCTAGATAATCTATTACTTGTGGTCCAAGGTGAACAACTAGGCACAGGAGAGGGTTTTACCCAAAGATTTGTATTGGATGATACTGGCGTAGATGAAGATATAGATGGAACTTTTAACATTAAAAGATATACCCGATCAGAGGACGATGTAGTGACTGAGAGTTTTCTATATAGGAATGAAATAGTCGCCCTGGAGATCGGTGAAGAAATTGATGATATTGAACCAAACACAGATCTCTCTATGAGATTCATGCCTGCAGAAGGTGCTACAGCAACTACTTTTGAAAGTCTTACTCCTTCAGACTATCCAGATAGCGGTTGGTTCGAGCTACCATAAACACGGAGACCGATAAGGGGAATATATACAATCCCTACTCTCTTTATTTTTAAATATATAGGTGCGGTGGCTCAATGGTAGAAGAAAAAGACAAGTCGAAAAAAGAAACGAATGACGATACTTTTGGTAAGCAAGAAACTTCTGAAAGATCAGAGGTGAGCGAAGAGGAGGAACCCATTAAAGAAGAGGATCAAGACGATGATAATCGACTCTCGGGAAGATATCATTTTGTATCTACTAATTTAAAAGAATCAGAGGACCAGGTATCATCTGACGAGACAGATTTAAAAAAATCGGAAATAGATATACCTGATAGGAGAAGAGTACAAAATGATGTTAATAAATATGAATTGAATTTTGGTATGCCAGAAATCTCCGGAGAAATTGTAGAAGAAGATGAAACTAAAGATAAGGATATTGATGATATGGATATTGATGACATGGGTATAGAAGAAGAGCAGGTCGAAACTGATGATATTTCAGTAAACGAAGAAAAAATCTCTTTAAATTCTACAGATAAAGAACTTATCAATCAATTGATAGATAGGATCACTAACATATCTCAAGTGATAAATAAATTCTCTATTGAATTAAACGAGATGGATGAGGAGCTCTCTTCATTGTTTTCGAGAGTAGAGGTTTTAGAGAACAGAGACATCAATTATGACTTGATCCAGAATAAACTACAAGAATTATCAGCAATTTACGACCTTCTTTCATCTGATGTTAATCCTTTTATGGAACTGGAAAAAGAATCAAAATCAGATTTTAGAGATCATAAGGGTAGTGGGGTTGTTAAGAATAGGGATTCTATAGAAGATCCTAAAAATTTCATACGACCTAAAAATCCTAATGAACGATATAATATGAACGCGATGATAGATTGGATTGATTTTCTTCAAACAAAAACACGCGGTAATATAGAGGAGGCCTTAGATTATTATCGTGAATTAAAATGGATCAGTAAAGACCTAAAAAATAATATAATGACATTCAAAAAGGGCTTAAAATTGGATAATAATAATGGGCATGGAGATACGATCGTCAAAGAAGACGGAGATATAGAAAGAGAAAAGGGAGACTGGAAATTGTCACCTCAAGACCATAAAAAATCTTTGCGGTATATAGAAGATATCAAGAACGGTAAAAACTATAGACGTAGTGAAATAGAAGAAGCTAATCAAAAGGGTGATGACTGGAAAAGAGGTGAACGTTAGAGATGGGTTTGAGTGTCTCAGCTTCTGCGGGTATAGTTCTGATAGGAATCGTTTTAATTTTTGGAACACTATATCCAGCTGTAGATGAGTCTCAACGCTTAAAAAATGAAGCTAGAGACGAATGGAATGAATGGGAGAATGACAAGAAAAGATCGGACCTGAGGATTGAATCCATACAAATTTCTAATCAGGAGGATACCATAGATATTACTGCCGATAACATAGGGCACACCGTTTTGGATGTGACCGAGTTAGAGATCATAATAGATGGGATATATCGGACGCAAAATATATCAAAATATGTCATTGACGGAGAAATAGAGAATACTACAATTCTGAATCCGAAACAAAATATCACTATAACAATAGAAAATATCGGAGTAGAATTTGATCGGATAGTTATCGTCAATGAATTCGGTGAAGCATTTTTTTATGAAAGAGGAGGTGAATAGGTATTGCTGGAAGAAGTGCTACTGAGATGATATGGTTTGTGGTATCTGTCATAATAACTATATCCCTGATCGGCGTATTCATAGGAATCGCTTATCAATATTCGGACACCATCCAAAGGAATGCCCGAGGAGAAGCTGCAAATTATTATGTGAATGCAGATATAATCAATGACCCTGTTCATATGCTTTATGATGAAAATAATGACAATTTAACCATATATGTAAAGAATACAGGGAGATATGAAATATATAAAAGACACACCTTGGTAGGTTTAAATGGAGAAACGTATTCAGTGAACGAATCGGACATCAATATCATGGGCGATGAATCCTCATGGAGACGGGGTGCGGTAGCAAGGATCAATATCTCAGCAGAGTCTTTAAATTTTCAAGGTGATAATTATGTATGGGTCGAGGTTCAGGGTATATACCAAGGGTCAATAATGGGTAGAGACAGAGATTCTCTTGATTTTTATTTTGATTCATGAGGTGAATATTATGGTTGCAAACACAGATCTCAGTTATTATGACTTTAGGCTTGATAGGGATACATTAAGCAACTCATTAGGGGGAGGTATACCAGAGGGTGCTATCATATTGATAACTGGGAACTTTGGGACAGGCAAGAGTGTATTATGTCAGAGATTTAGTTTTGGCTTTGTTGAAAATGGTTCAAGTGTTAGCTATGTTTCATCTGAGACCAATACAAAACCTTTCATGGATCAGATGGAATCACTTGATTACCCTATCAAAGATTATATTTACGATGAACAGTTAAAATTGATCCCAGTCTATCCATTAATAGGACAGACCTGTTCTAGAGAGGAAAAACTTTCAAAGTTGATTGAATCTGATAAGTTATTCGAAAGGGATATAACGATAATTGACACACTCTCATCACTGATAAAAGATACTAAAGATAAGAATTTATCCTTGAAGGCTTTGGAACATTTTAAAAGGGTATCCAGTAGAGGTAAAAGTGTATTTTTGACTTTGGATCCTGATGAAATAAATAAAGATATGATAACTCCTTATAAATCAACAGCTGATGTTCATCTTGACCTTAAAAGAAAAACAATCGGAAATGAAGTGCAGAGGACGATAAATATTAGAAGATTTACAACATCTCCTGGGCGTATGCAAGAGATCATAAAATTTAGAATTGAACCTAATGCTGGCTTTATAGTGGATATAACTCAGGTAGCTTGAAAATAATGTGATAGTAATGCCTTCAAAATTACAGGAAACTCTGGAAAATAATCCGCACTTACGGGATTATTTCAAAGGATTGGAAAACCAGGGCAAGGCAATCCCAGAGTTTAAAGAGTATCTATCCCGGGATTTGACAACATTTAGTACAAATAATGTTATCTATCCAATTAATGACCCTGTTTTTATTCATTTACATATCCCAGAGGAAAAAAAAGGTAGATATTATGTTATAGAACCTCCTATGGGACCTGGATTGGATCAAAAAATTAATGATATCCAAAATAAGATATTATTGAAAGCCTCTCGTTCACCTACCCCAGATGAAGAAAAGGATTTTGAAGATAAAATATTTAGTTTAATAGATGAGGTTACAGAAACTGGAAAGAAATCTCCATTTCTATTTGATTTAGGTGATGGTAAAATCCATGTAAAGGAATATGAAATGTCTTCTATTCGTTATTATATCAAAAAACGGATCATGGGGTATGGTCTGCTTGAGCCCTTATTATACGACCCTTATATTGAGGATATTCATTGTGTTGCACTAAACAATATATCTGTTTTACATGAAATATTTGGTCTTCTAGAAACCAATTTATCTTTTAATAGTGGAAGGAAATTGGAAAAGTATGTAAGAAGCATGAGTAATCGAATGGGGAAAAACGTTACCGAAAGCGCACCTATAACGGATGGTGCCCTGCCAATGGGTTCTAGAGTCAACATCGTTTATAGTAAGGACGTAAGTAAAGAGGGTCCTAGTTTTACCATTAGGAATTTTAGTGAGGAACCCATTACAATCCCTCAAATCATTAAATGGAATACAATATCTCCAAAATTAGCTGCTTATCTCTGGCTATGTTTAGAATATGATATGAGCATAATTGTTTCAGGGGTAACAGCTTCAGGTAAAACCACGACGATGAATTCTCTCCTGCCTTTCATCGGTTATGATAAAAAGATTTATACTGCAGAGGATACACCAGAAGTTAATGTCCCTCAACCTACATGGCAAAGGTTGATTACTAGAGAGACAGGGCCTAAAGATTCCAGGATCGAGCTATTTGATCTTGTTAAAACAGCTTTACGTTCTAGACCAGATTATATAATTATTGGTGAGGTAAGAGGTCGAGAAGGTTCTGCGGCCTTCCAGGCCATACAAACTGGCCATCCTGTAATGTCCACTTTCCATGCATCTTCTATAGGTAAATTAATCCAAAGATTCACTGGGGATCCAATCAATGTACCCATCCGCTTTATGGATAATCTAAACGTGTGTTTATTTCAACAGATAATATATCACAACGGTCAGATAGAGCGTAGATGTATTTCTTTAGTTGAGATTCTGGGTTACTCTAGGGAAAGGGAAGGGGTCCAGACTAGACAGATATTTACATGGGACCCTGTTAAAGATGAACATGATTTTATAGGGATGAATAACAGCCATGTTTTGGAAGATTTGATCGCCTCTAAGATGAGGTATAAAGATAGAAAAAAAATATACGATGAATTGGACAAAAGGACTGAAATAATTAAAAAAATCGTCGACGCAGGTATCACGAAACATGAAAATGTAGCCGAACTTTTCCAGAGTTACAGTTATGGTGGGTTAGAACATATGAAGGATAAATTAAGGAGTTTTAAGGAGGAAGGGGGTCTTAATTGATGAGTTTTGTTACGTCTTACCAGAACCTTGATATTTCTGTTCCAAAGTATATTCTTCGGGTCATTGCCCCTTCTGTGTTTATAGGTCTATTATTATCATTTGTTCTTGCCTTTATGCTACCTTACATATTTCTAGAAACTTTCTTTGTTTTCATTCTTTATTTAATCCCCCTTTTTACAACCACAATTGCCATTTTTTATCCGCCTGTTAAGGAAGAGATAAGGAGTGTAAAGATCGATAAAGACCTTCATCTTTTCATCACCCGGCTCGGAGCTCTTTCAGCTTCTGAAATGTCTGATAGAGGTTTTAGAGACATCTTTGCTGAAATGGAAATGTATGGAGAACTTGGCAAAGAGATCGAGAGACTTGAAAAGCTAGTTAACAATTGGAATATGTCTTTATCAGAAGCAGCTCGAGTAATCTCTAAGAATACACCTAGTGAATTACTTTCTGATTTTTTAGAAAGGTTAGCTTATGCTTTAGAAACTCAAACCAGTCCTAAAGAGTTTTTTAAGGATGAACAGGAAACGGTTATGGACGACTATTCAAACGAATTTGAAGAGATGCTCTTTCGTTTAGATGTTCTAAGAGAATTATATGTTGCAAGTGTTACTATCTGTATATTTGGTATGGTTTTAGCAGTGATAACACCATTGGTTATGGATATAGAAGGTAATGTATTTATTCCCTTATCATTCCTTTTATTTGTAGTAGTTTCATTCATATCAGCTTGGGCTTTTTTTAAGGTAATACCTAGAACTAGGATATGGTATAAAGGGGATATAAAATCTGACGTTTATCGGAAGTTAGATAACCTTTTTGTTGGAGGTTTGCTTTTATCAGGTGCGATAGCGATTTTCTTCTTGTTTTTTGATGGCTTACCCTTGCTTTTAAAAATTGCTATAATCTCAACACCACTAATAGTACCAGGCTTTTTTGCTAGTATAGAAGAAAATTGGATCAAGAGACGGGATTCTAATTTCCCTTCTTTTATTCGCTCTCTCGCAGGGAATACACCGGCTCAAACATCAGACCATAAAGAAAGTGTTGGTAAACTTCGTTATCATGACCTGGGGAAGTTGACTGATAATATTAGAGACCTTTACAGAAGACTAAGGATGAATATCGATTCTGAAAAATCCTGGCGCCACTTTGGATCTGAAACGGGGAGTTTTCTAATCAATGAATTTAGCAATATTTTCTTAAAGGCCTCACAGCATGGAGCTCATCCTGAACAGACTAGTCCGGTAATTAGTGAGAATTTTATTGAGGTCAAAGGTTTAAGGAATAAAAAGATTTTACGAGCAAAATCATTACAGAGCGTATTCTACTTAGTGATTATAGTTTTAACGTTAACCATGGTTACTGTATTTATGATCGTTGAAGAGATAAACAGTATAATAGCTAGAGTCGATATGCCGGTTGACGTTTCTGGTGGATTAGGTGAGTTAGGATTTATCAGGGCGGCACCGATAGATTTGGCAACATACTCTAATTTTATTTTGATAATGATTTTAACTCAAGCACTTATATCATGTGTAGTGTGCTGGCATGTAAAGGGCGAACATAAATATATTTCAGTAGCTAAGTTTTCGATCATGATGTGGTTATCTGTTGTTTGTTTTTATATAGCAAGATTGGGGGTTATGATAATATTTTAAAAATCAGTGAAAGATCAAAAATTAAAAGGGTAGTTAAAAATAAATCATATGAAGATAAAAATATTTTAAAACTTTTGAGTTTTTTTGTACTATCAATCATAATCTTATCCATTGGTTTGCCTTTTGTAAACCAGCAAATAGATCAAGAGCCAACTTCTACGAATAAATTACAATCCACTGAATATGAAACCTTAGAACAAACTAATTCAGGCCTAGATGTGCTTATAGACCCCCCTTCACGAAAGGAAGGGAGTGGTGGAGATATATTAAGTTATGATTTTGAAGTGATAAATAATGGAAGTCAGCCTGATTCATATGATTGGTATGCAGATTCTGGTCATGAGTGGTTGATATCTGAAGATAACGGACAGATCGTTGATTTAGAAGCTGGTTCTTCTATCTTTATCGAGCTTGTTATAGAGATACCTGATGACGTTGAATCCTATGCTGCTGATAGATTAGTACTTGAAGTTATATCGCAAACAGATCCAGAAGTATCTGCTAAAGGTGAAACCTACACATATTCAGATGCACGCTATGGAAGTAGAATCGAACCCATCCATGAAAGGATCGAAGCATCTCCCGGGTCAACTTTTGTGGTCCCATATAGATTGACCAATATAGGGAATATCGTTGATTCCTATGAACTCATGCCTTATGTGGATAGTGAATATTGGGAGGTATCTACTGAAGATAGGACTGAATTATTGGAACCTTCTGAATCAACAGTTATAGGAGTTACTGTTTCTATACCAGAGATGGATATGGATTATGAGTTAGATAAAAAAGAGATATATTATGGTGCTAGAAATGATATTGTATTGAATGCTAGGGCTAGTAACGGTGTGATCAACACGGTTACTCCGGGACCTACTTCAGTAGAAGTATTACCTCATTATGTAGCTGCCTTGAGACCTTTGGATCTAGAGAGATCTATCGATTATTCTGAAACCACGAAGGATATTACGTTCGATTTTGAGTTGAGGAATTTATGTAACGTAAAAGATGAGGAAGATTTTGAATTGGATATAATCGTTGAAGAAAAGGATAGGGAGTTTTTAACTGAAGTTAGGACGGATCAAGATTTGGAAAAAGAGAGATGGTCGACATCTGTGACCGACCCTGAAGTAACACTTGAGGGCGGTGAAACTGAAATAATCATGGTAAGGATAACATCACCAAGAAAACCATTAGTTGGAACTTTTTCACCTACATTTATAGCCGAACCATCGCCGCGATCCGACGTACCAGAAGAGTACATTCATCCAGGAACAGGATCTGTTTCTGTTTCAGTTAATCAAACAGGTGATGTGGAAGTTTTCTCAGAACAACAAGAGATTACAGCTCAACCTTTAGAAACAGTTCCACTCTATTTTACTATTTCAAACATCGGTAATGGCATTGACGATTTTGAACTAAATGCCTACACTGAAAATGGATGGGAAGTAGACTTTCCTGAAGATGATATCATTTATGATATTCATCCCTATGAAAGGGAAACTTTTTCTGTTGAGGTAACCATTCCTAAAAGAATCGGGGTTGATCATCTCGAGAAAGTTACAGTAGTGGCAGTTTCTAGATATGAGAATGAAAACCATGGTGCTGTAATATCCGATTTATCTGAATCAAATATTAGGATCATCGAGTATTATTCTTTGGAAATGGAACCCGAATCAAACAGTACTACCGTTTACCCAGACGAAACTGCATCATATCAAATAAGTATTACCAATCTAGGAAATACTGAAGACACAATCACATTATCATTAGATCATACCTCAATCGACTCATGGAATGTTCAATTAAAAGATACAAGGGTAACATTGGATAGATGGAGTACTACCTCTACTGAACTATATGTGACCCCTTCTGATGATTCAATACATGATGAATTATTTGATGTTTCAGTGATTGGGACTAGCCAGGGAAACAGTATAAAAGTAGATAGTGTTTATACGACAACTGAAGTCGAACATGTACCTGAAGTTGAGATCGAGCTGCTTGATTACAAATCTGATATAAAGCCTGGGGAAACCAATGATGTTAATTTAAGGATTATTAACAATGGGAATGCATACGATAGTTTTCAAATAAGTGCTGCTTCAGAGAATAACAATTGGGGAGTTCAGATAAGTGAGAACAACTTTGAACTTCAACCAGACGAGACAACCGAGATCATGGCGACCGTGACTGCACCAGATAAGCCAAGTCGTCCTACAATTGACAGATTAGAATCACTAGGGATTTTAGCTGACAATAAAGTAAATGTGGAAATCAACGCTGCTATCCAGGCTGATAGAACTGCAGAAGACAGTATCGACGCTATCTTTACTGTAGGCCAAGTTAGAGAACATCAAATTTTATCAGGGGATAAAAAAGAAATTTTACCCGATGGATCTGTAACCCATACTATCGAAGTTTATAATTGGGGAAATTCGCAAGATGAGGTTATTTTAGATCTAGGTTCTGTGGATAATGATCCTTATCTTGACTATGCGACACTAGAGAGAGAAAGGGTTTCTCTAAATATAGCTGAAAGCAGTGAATTGAATCTTACATTGAATGCTCCTAGTCATCTGAAACCTCACCTATATCAGGAATTAGATATTATTGTAGGTAATAGTGATTTTTCAGCAAGTACTAAGACAGTGACAGAAGTCGTTATGATAAGTAATGAAAACCCATCTAGAACAATAAAGATCGGGAAAACTGCTGAATATGATATAACAATCGTAAATGTACCTGTAGAAAGAGAAAATAGAGGGCCTGGGGATAGTTTACCCGACAACTTCTATTTAACTGCACCCGTTGATGAATTTGAAGATGACGGTTGGAATGTTAGTATTGAAGTTGATGGCTCTGAAATCGACATAGAAGAAGATTACTTAGATTTTGAAAGAGCCTACGAAAGGAAGGATATTAGGATTAAATTGAATGCTCCATTGATTGAAAGGCAAGAGGTTAGTGTATTCGAGATTATCATAAACTCTGAGATGGGTAGATTCACTGAAGATATTATAACTAGAACAGAAACTTCCTGGTTTGACTTGAGACCTATCGATATATCCGTAGATCCTTTTGAGAACGCAAGGCAATTAGATATAGAATTTGAGATCGAACGTTCTGGTAAAGAGGATATATTTTCGACGAATCAAAAGTTAAATGATATACCTATCAAAGTGATAGTGAATGATGAGATTGTAAATAATGATAATATAGAGTTAATGGGTATCGACAGAAAGGGATCCACAAGAGAGATATATACTTATGGATTTACATGTGAAGTAGACGAGTGGGCCTGGGAGGAAACTGCAAAAAATTATGAAATTCAAGTTATAGTCGATCCTGATGATGAGATTCATATGATAAATGCTCAAGGAACCGCAGATGAAAATAATGAATTAACTAGAGAAAATACTTTTTCTAGATACCATGGAATACCTATATGGTTACCTTTATTAGTTTTATTGATTGGAATGCTTTTCTTTGCTTTTTCATGGTTTAAAACTGATGAGTATACTTTTTTAAGTTTGTTGACTGGAGCATCTTTAGGAGCTGTTATTGGGTCGATAGTAATTATCACATGGAATTGGTTTATTAGATCTTTCCCATTGATCAACTTTGTAACTTTGGGTATAAAAATTACAGCGATGGCCTTATTTGTAGTATTTCTCTTTTTAGTGAATGTAAAGATCAGACCTCTTCTTAGTCATGTCACTAACCACGTAGTCAAAAATAGTGATAACAGAAAAAAAATCACGGATGATGAGAGATTTAGATCCCCTTCTTTCCACTCCTATTACCTTACGTTATCATTGACCGGTGCCATTACATTTTTGACATTTTTGTTGATTACTAATCTAGATTTTATATTGATTGGCGAATACTTTGGATTGATGACCATCGGATTCTTTGATGTTAAATCCTTTATTTACATCCCAATTATCATTTTTGTAGCCGTATACGCTTTAGTAGGTTTCGTTGCCGGAATTTATGCCAAAAGGCTACAAGAAAAATTATGGTATAGTATTACAAGGAACAGGAAAAAGGTAGAGGAGCTTAAAATAAGATCTTTGAAATTTACAGAGGGGGAATAAAAATGCTTGAAGATGAAAAAGATACAACGACCGAGGAATATATGGGTGGTGAAGAAGAAACTATATCAGCTAAGGGCTCTGGAAAAAAGCTTGACCAAATGTTTGAGGATGTCAAAAACGCATTTAAGGATGGTCGCTACAAAACTGCTAAAAGAGAAAATAAAAGTTTAGAAAAGGAAATATATGATGTTAGAAAGCGTCAGAAGAAGGCATTTTCACAATTTTATGATTTATTGAATAAAATAGATTATAGAGAAAAACAAGGTTTTGATGTAAGCGAGGCCAAAGAATTATTAGATGTAATTAAAGAATCCATTGAGTTGATGGATTTTGATTCAGCATTTAGTCATATGGAAAAAGCTTGGGACGCTTTAGAAAGAAGTCTTTTTATCCCCTTTCCTTTTTTAGAAAAGGATGTATCTTTTAAGACTGTGATTTGGAATGACAGAAACAATATACTTTTTGAATTTGAAATGATAAATCAAATGGAAAATGCTTTAGGCGAAATTTTGCTTAACATTAAAACACCCCAGGGCTTTTTGGATGTCCCTGAAAGAAGATTAGGATGGATTGATTCTTATGAAAATAGAAGTGTTCAGGCTGAGTTAGTCCCCGGTGAAGTGGAGGGCAATCAACTTGCTGAACTTATTAATGATAATAAAATTGTCTTAGAATCCAATTTAGATTGTGCTTATAAAAATCCAGTACATGTGATTTCAGTTAGTAATATAAGTGACCAAAAATTGAAAGATGTTGAGATTAGACCTTTCGTACCAGAATTTTTAGAGCCTGAAGAGGAAAAAAAAGTTATAGATATTTTAGAACCCTCTAAAGATATATCTGTAACCTTTAATTTATATCCTAAGTTTGTGGAAGGAAAGAAAGATACAGAGGAAGAAATCCAAGAAGACGAATTTTTGTATGAAGTAGATGAAGAGGAGATCAAAGAAGACGAGTTCAGATACGAAGAAGAGGAGGAAGAACCTGTTGGTCTAGAGGAAGAAATGCAAGAAGACGAATTTTTTTATGAAGTAGATGAAGAGGAGATCAAAGAAGACGAGTTCAGATACGAAGAAGAGGAAGGAGAGCCTGTTGGTATAGAGGAAGAGGAGATCAAAGAAGACGAGTTCAGATACGAAGAAGAGGAAATTTACAATCAGGATAAAAAAAATTCGCCTTTGTTTTTGAGAGATAACCTAAATTACCTATTGAAAGATGTTAACTTGCAAGAACTTTACACTAAATTATCTAACTATATCTCGAACGAAGAAAATATTTTGGTAATTACTCAGATTAACCCTTCAGAGATAAGAGAAGAATATAAAATAAATATAGCGATAGATAATTTTATATATATGAATGAGGAGGAGTTTGAAAAGTTTAGGGTAATACCTCCTAGTGAGATACATGAAGAAATCACTTATAATATTCAAGATTTTATCAGTTATAATGATAATGGTATTATATTCCTTGAGAGTTTAGGTAAAATAAAAACCGAAAATGGATTCGATGGATTGCTTGATTTTATAGAAGAAATTTGGGAGGATACACGTTCTACAGATTTTTCACTTCTAGTAAATTTAGGAACTGGTATATTCACGAAGGCAGAACTGAAGATACTCGAAGAAAAATTTAGGGTGTATAATATCTTTTGACCTCAAACAAATATTTTCTAGCTATTTTTAGAATTTTTTTACCAAAAGCCTATTATAAATCAAATCTATGTAAAATCGATGAAAGAAACAGTTGAAAGGGCTCTTCAGTCTTTAAAGAAGGGCTGGTTCGCCATGGTTTACGATGCTGATAAAAGGGAGAATGAAACCGATCTGGTAACCCCTTCAATCTGGATCACACAGGATAAGGTCAGAAGACTTCGCAGGGATGCTGGAGGCCTTATCTGTGTAACTGTACCTCCAAAGATATGGAAGAAACTGGGTTTACCGTACCTTCATGATCTTATAAGTGAAAACGCTGCTAGTCACCCTTTACTTTCTAGGATGAAAGCCGATGATATACCATATGATGAAAAATCGACTTTTTCATTGACAGTAAATCATAGAGAAACTTTTACTGGAATCACCGACAAAGACCGGGCAAAAACCATCAAAAGGTTTGCAGAACTTTCACAGGAAGTCGAAGAACTTCATCAGGATAGAGCCAGAGATATGTTCGGAAGGGAGTTCAGAACCCCGGGTCACGTTTTCCTGTTGAATGCCACGGAGGGACTAATAGATAAAAGGATGGGACACACTGAATTAACTACGGCACTTTTAAAAATGGGTGGTTATTTTCCCAGTATGACCATCTGCGAGATGCTCGGTGACGACGGCAACAGTTTGAGTGAAAAAGAAGCAGTTAGATACGGAAAAAAGCACAGCATCCCATTGGTAGAAGGTAAAGAGATAATCGAAGAGTGGGGGGGTCGAAATGGGTAAAAAAACAGTCATGGCTGCAGGAACATTTGATCTTATTCATCTTGGTCATCTACATTATCTAGAAGGTGCTAAAGAGTTAGGGGATAAACTGGTGGTTGTAGTGGCATGCGATGAAACTGTTAGAGAAAAAAAGCATGAACCGCTTATGAACGATGAAACAAGAGCTGAACTTATCGGAGCTCTGAAGCCGGTGGATGAAGTCGTTATCGGTGGAGAAGGTGATCCATACGAAACGGTAAGAGAGATCGATCCCGATATAATAGCCCTAGGTTATGATCAGTGGCATAGAGAAGAGAGGATCAAGAAAGAACTTGAGATGAGGGGGCTAAAAGCCGATGTTGTTCGTTTAGAACATCATGACCATGATCTAGATGGTACCAGAAAAATAATTAGAAAGATAATCGATTGGCACGGTATGAAAAAGGAGTTAGAAAAGGTGGAGGGATCATGAAAAAGATAGGTATAGCTGATACCACCTTTGCTAGATACGATATGTTCAGCAGTGCTGAAGATGAACTCCAGAAAACAGGAACTGGCTTCAGCATCGAACGGTACACAGTTCCCGGCATCAAAGACCTGGCTATAGCTTGTCAAAAACTTATAAGATCTGACTGTGATATAGTACTGGCACTTGGTATGCCGGGTCCCGAACCCATCGATAAACAATGTGCAGATCAAGCTTCACGTGCCATATTAGACGTAGAGATAAAACATGATACTCACATATTAGAAGTATTCGTCCATGAAGATGAGGCGGATGATGAAAATGAATTAGCCGACCTGGCGGATAAAAGGACCAGGGAACACGCTTTGAATGCTTACGACCTTCTTTTCAGACCAGAACGTCTGCAGGAGATGGCGGGAATGGGTGAAAGAGAAGGTTATCCAGATGTAGGACCTTTAGAGAGATGATAAAATGGATATGAAGATAGGAATCGTAGTATCGGAATTTAATTATGATATCACCAGCATGATGCTGGAAAGGGCGAAGGAACACTGTAAGTTCCTGGGAGTCGAGGTTTCAGAGATAGTCCACGTACCGGGAGTTTTTGATATGCCTCTGGCTATCAAAGACCTGCTGAAAAAAGAAGAAGTCGACGGTGTCGTGACATTAGGAACGGTTATAAAAGGGGAGACCAAACACGATGAAACGGTCATATCCCATGCTGCTAGAAAGATAACCGATCTATCTTTGGAATACGAGAAACCGGTAAGTTTAGGTATAACCGGACCGGGGATGAGCCGTTTACAAGCAGAAGAACGTATAGAAAGGGCGAAGGATGCCGTCGAAAGTGTTGTAAAGATGTACAAAAGGAATAAATGATAAGTAAATTTAAAGTAACTTTCCTTCTATACCCGTTTGATGCCCTATTCCATACCGGATGACGATGAGATAAGGGATGCACTAGAGAATGTGATGAAGAGGACCAAGGGTATCAATTCTCTTAACAAGCTTAGAAGATTGGTTATCAAAGAACTGCAGATCAAGGACCCGGATTATACGGTCAGTAGACCAAGGATCCGAAAGATCGCCGTGAGATCTTCTTTCATAAATACAAAGATCGAAGCCCGGAGAGCAGATAAAAGAGGCGAGTTCAAAGGTAGATGTCCGGTATGTGATGGGAAACTAAATATGACAAAGAATGAAACCATATATGGAGGAACAGTGACACTCGGTTACCAGTGCACAGAGTGTCCTTATTGGACTGCCTTGAAAAAAAGAGTCCCGACACGTTATAGATTTGAATACGATAAATGATCGATATTGGATGGATGGATATGGAAATCAAGTATGAAAGTGGAATATGTTTAAAGGATGGAAAAAAGAAGATAATATTAGACCCTAGTAGACAGAGTGAAGTCGGAGTGGTAACACATGGCCATTTAGATCATTTAGTTAAAGATGCATATATGACAATACCCACTCTCGATATTTTAGAAGTGAGAAAGGGGGAGAAAAGAGGGAAGGGGATGCATTATGCAACCCCAACTGAAATAGGAGGATTCCAGGTCACATTATATCCAGCAGGGCATGTTTTTGGTTCGTCTATGGTTCAAGTGGAAGATGTTTTGTATACCGGTGATTTCAATCCTTATGGAGGGAAAACCTGCAAAAGGGCTGCACCGTATGATTGTGAAACCTTGATCATCGAATCCACTTACGGAAAGCCTAGTTATAGGTTACCCCATAAAGACGGAGTCACGGAAGATTTCATGGCATGGACTAGGCAGCAACTAGATGAGGGTCCGGTGGTGTTCGGTGCTTACAAATTCGGCAAAGCGCAAGAGGTCATAGCACTGTTGAACGAACTGGGTGAAGTTCCATATGTAACAGAAGATATAGCAGAACTGTGTGATGTTTATAACAAGTATGACCAGGGTTTAGAATACCAGTTACCTGATGGTTTCGAAGGTAATTTTACAGCTGTAGTACCGCCGGGAGAGATAAAGAGACCCATCGGGGATATAGCCCGTATAGCTAGAAAAAAGAACGGTTCTTCCGCTTACCTTTCTGGTTGGTGTGCATTTTTCCCATATTTCAACTCCATGGATATAGATGCCCAGTTCCCATTTTCCGACCATGCTGGGTTCGATGAACTATTGAAATTTGTCGAAGATTGTGATCCCTCTAAAGTTTTAACGGTCCACGGCAGTGATGAAGAGTTCGCCGAGGTAGTCGAAAAAGAGCTAGGTATCGATGCCGAGCCTTTAAAGAAATGACTACTATTATTAACCCCTAGATGTTATTACATATTTGATAAATATGCAGTTCGATAAAGAAGGTAACATACTGGTTGCAAAACTGGATGATGGGGCCGATATATTCGAATCATTGAGAGGGATAATGGAAAAAATCGACGAAAGGAGCGCTATGATCATCTCTGGGATCGGGATGATCACTGATTTTAAACTGGGTTATTATAACAGTAAAACCGGAGAATACGAGTGGAAGGAATATACGGACCCAATGGAGTTGTTGTCTTTAAGTGGGAGTTTCACCACCGATGGGTCCATCCATATCCATGCCGAAGTTTCAGGTCCTGATCACGATGTAAAAGGAGGTCATCTAGACGGAGGAAGAGTTTTCAACGTTAACGAAATCACCATGCTAGCATTCAAAGAGATCGAGATGATAAAAGAGATGGACGAAGTACGAGATATGACCTTACTCGCATTTAAGTAAAGGTTGATCAACATGGGTTTTGAGATCATCGAACACACTGCAGATATAGGGATACACGCAACCGGTGAAGACCTAAGTGAAGCTTTCCAGGAAGCCGCTAAAGGTATGTCAAGTATAATGACAGATATCGAGAAAGTAAATAAGACTGAAATTTTTAAGGTAGAATTGGAAAGCGAGGAATGGGATGAACTACTAGTAGATTTTCTATCTGAATTAATATATCTTCATGAAGTCGAGGATGTTTTATTCTCTGATTTCGATGTGACTTTGAAATCCAATGAAATAAAAGAACTGCACGCTACGTTAAAAGGGGAAAGGATAGACTTAGATAAGCATAAGTTCTTCACCGAAATAAAAGCGGTATCATATCATGATATTTTGGCTGACCCAGTAGGGGAAGTCAAAGTGATCTTTGATGTATGAATTTTGTAAATATTTTTGATTCACTTTCACCCACCTCCGGAAGAAAGGTTAATAACATAAAAGCCTCTAAGGATGGTCGATAAAATGAGCGAAGAAGAAATAAAAGAGTTGCCAGGAGTAGGACCCGCAACTGCAGAAAAGCTCATGGATGCAGGTTATAAAGACCTGATGGCCATAGCGGTTGAATCCCCCCGTGTACTCGCCGATGTTGCAGAGATAGGCGAGGCAACGGCAGGGAAGATCATAAACGCTGCTAAAAAGGCTGCAGACATCGGTGGGTTCGAAACAGGCGACCAAGTACTACAGAAAAGAAAAGAAATCGGAAAGCTATCGACTGGAGCAGAATCCTTCGATAACCTTTTAGGTGGAGGGATCGAAACCCGTTCCATCACTGAATTTTATGGGGAATTCGGATCCGGTAAGACTCAGTTAGCCCACCAGTTAGCTGTGAATGCCACTCAACCAGTTGATGAGGGTGGATTAGAAGGTGAAGTCGTGATAATCGATACTGAGAACAGTTTTAGACCTGAGAGGATAATTCAGATCGCAGAATATCATGATATAGACCCTCAAGAAGTATTACCTAAAATCCATATAGCTAGGGCTTTCAACACACACCATCAGATGCTTTTAGCTGATAAGGCATTAGAGATGGGTGAAGATAGCCCGATCAAGCTTTTGATAGTTGATTCTTTGACTTCTCATTTCAGGGCTGAATATGTAGGTAGAGGTGCACTAGCTGAGAGGCAGCAGACCTTGAACAAACATCTACACAAGTTACTCAAATTTGCGGATAGGCACAATGCAGCGATAATAGTTACTAATCAGGTTACTTCAAATCCAGACCAATTCTTTGGCGATCCGACAAAACCGATAGGCGGAAACATACTTGGACATACAGCTACGTTCAGGATATATCTGAGGAAATCAAAAGGCAATAAAAGGATCGCAAGACTGGTAGATTCACCTAATATGCCTGAAGGCGAAGCTGTCATACGATTAGAAGAAGGAGGAGTCTTGGGTTAAGCGATGGGTTTGAACTTATAAAAATCTCTGGATACCCATTTTACTTTTTTTATTTATTAATTATTTAAATATACTCTATAATAGAGAGATTATATGGTATAATTTCGTCAAAATAAACATAGCTATTTATACCTTACACAAAATTATCAATAATTTTACCACAAAATATAAATTATCCTATGAGAATTTTTGTATCGGGGAAAACCGGGGCTAGTAGGTTAGAGTGCATCCCATCCCACCATCCTTCCCGACCTAGCCCTCCCCTTTTTTCTTTTTTTTTCAATGGTGTCACCTGATGCCCATGTAATATATTACTGCGATCAGGACTCCTAATAAAGCCAGCCAAATCATCAAGGCATCTCTGGTCAATCTTTTAGCTTTTTTTGCTTCCCACCATGTACTTGGTTCAATACCCTGGACGATGAAAGTTAAAACTCCAGATAAATTGATGCAGATCAGATTGATCAAAAACAGCATCATCGCTAGAAAAGATAATGAATAGTGGCCAGAACCCAATAATAGACCAGATGCTACCAAAGTCGGAACCAAGGCTATGGCCACCATGACCCCTATCAAAGTTGCTGATATACCTCTAGTATAAGCTAAAGCCCCGGCACTTCCCGCCGCTAGGGCAAGGGCGACATCTCCGTAACCTACATTGGTCCTAGCCATGATCTCCGTTGAGGTGGTTGGATCAGTGGTCAAAAAAAGTCCCAAAACAACAGCGATCATGAATCCGAGGATTATTCCGAATAAATTAGCTTTAAGTGCCCTTTTAGCAAGTGTAAAGTCTGCTAAGGTAGTGGCTAGCGATAGTCCTACATTTGGCCCCAGCATAGGGGCGATCACCATGGCACCTATAATCACTGCAACGTCACTCCTCAACACTCCGATGGAAGCTACTATAGCGGAAAGTCCTATCAAAAGAATATACACTGAAGATAATTTCACTTCATCGATAGCAGAGTTGTAAAGTTCTTCCCTGCTTACACCTTTAGTTTCTTTTCGATCTTCTTCCTTTTCTTCAGATTCTTCTTTTTCTGATTCCTGTATAGGTAAGCTGGCCTGGACGTCGAACATCAACAATCTAAACCCTTCATAGCTGCCAAAATTGTCTTCCAGCTTATCTATAACAGTCTGGTTCTTCTCTGCATCTACCAATATTTTGATCTGAACTTTTTTCTCCGATACTTTACCGAACCAGAAATCGAAGACTTTACTATCGTCTTCTAAAAGATTTTCAGCGTCGGTTTTTTTCTCCTCAGGTATAAGCATCTCGATCAATCGAAGCATAATCAGCCTCTCTTAAATGGTATATTTATTATATCTATATTAATTTGATGTCACTCTATTATAATTTATGGGCCACGACGTATGCCTGTCCTAAGGGAACACCCATATCTCCATTAGGTATTTTATTATGAACCAACAACTCGTACCCATTTTTAGCTAGAATACCTTTAATACTTTCGACGATTGGTCTATTATAAGATACACCACCTGATATCCCGATATGTTTACCATCTTTTTCTTCAGCTGTGTGTACAGCAACTTCTGCGATCTTTTCCGAAACTCTGGAAATATATGATGCCGCTCTGTCAGATTTTTTCGCATCTCCAGACATCATCTCTAGGAAGGGTTCTAGGGTCAAAATTTTATTCTTCTCTAACCTCACTTCGTAATCGATATCATCCTCTCCTTCCATCTGCAGTGCTTCCAATTTCATTGCGGGTTCACCCTCATAGGTTCGATTACAGCAAACACCTAGGGAACACGACACTGCATCTAAAAGTCTACCAAAACTGCTGGTTTCTACACTTTTGTTCATGAGTTTATCCAGTATATCTCCTTCGCAGCCTTCGAAGAAACTCCCATCTACACCTAATTTACGCTGTATGGCAAAAACCAGTCTTCTTGGGTCTTTCACTGCTTTCGCACCTCCCAGCAGGGGAAAAGTCTCCAGGTATGCAGTACGTTCAAAATCTTCTCCTGTACAGTACAACACTTCTCCCCCCCATATGTTTCCATCAGTACCGTATCCAGTTCCATCGATGCTTATGCTGACGATATCTTCGATATCGTGTTCTAATAGAAGCGAAGCTCCGTGGGCCCAGTGATGTTGGATTTCGAAGTGGTCGCAGTCGAACTTTTTAGAATATTCGATACCTAACTTTCTACTACGATATTTAGGATGTAGGTCAACTCCAATACCATGAACTTCATCGATTCCGAGTATCGAACTTAAATGATCAGCAGCATCTTTGTAAAATTGAGATGCTCCATAGGAATCCAGGTCGCCTAGGTATTGACTTGGATAGACCTTACCGTCCCTGGAAAAAGCCAAACAACCGCTCTGATCCGCACCTGCAGCCATGACTTTACCCGGTAAAAAATCCAGATATTCTGGTACGTAACCCCTAGACCTCCGGATAATCGCAAGATCATCACCGTGTGCTCTTATGAGAGAATCATCTACTCTGTTGGCTATCTTCCTATCGTGAAATAGATTGTATTCGAAACCGAGTTCGAAAGCCTTCTCGTTTTCGATCACCATAGGTTCTCCAGGGGGGTTTGCGCTGGTCATCACCAGTCCATCGACATCCATCTTATCGAACATGACAAAGTGCAATCCAGTGTAAGGAAGCATGATACCAACGGTGGGTAATCCAGGTGCAGCGAAGTCAAGTAGTTCTTTTTGATGATCTTTCTTATTATAGATCATTATAGGTCTGCGTGGTCCTTTTAGGACATCCTCACTTTCAACATAGGAATATTTAGAGATCGTTTCAACATCTGGCATCATCAATGCGAAAGGTTTCTCAGGTCTGCCATATATCTCTCTTAATTTCGGTATCTCATCTAATCTACAAACTATGTGCATACCACCCCAGCTCTTTGCGACACCTATCTCACCCCTTTCGATGATCTTACAGAACTCATCCACTCCTCCGATGACATCTCCATGAGAGTTATATAGGGTATAGTTGGGACCACATCTAGGGCATGAAGTGGTCTGGGCGTGGAATCTTCTATCCAACGGATCTTCATACTCTTTCTCACAATCTTCACACATGGGAAAATCGTTCATAGTGGTTTTATCCCTGTCGTAAGGTAAAGAATAGATCGCAGTGAATCTTGCTCCACAATTTGTACAGTTGGTAAACGGGTACCGATATCTTCTATCTTCATTAGATCTCATCTCTCTCAAACAATCTCCACAGAGTGCGGTATCTACAGGAAGTGTGGAAGACCTTTCCCCTTCTGAACTGCTTAATATCTTGAATTCTTGTGCATCTGTACTATCTTCATATACTTCAACACTCGTTATCTCGGCTAAAGGTGGTAATTCTTTTTTCAATTCTTCAAGAAATATATCAGGGTCTCCATCTATAACTACTTCGACTTCACTGCCCATGTTCTTGACATGACCATTGAGATCCAACGATTCTGCTACTCTGTAAACCGCTGGACGGAAGCCAACACCCTGTACCGTACCTTTCAATATTATACGCATCGTCATAATGAACTAAATCATAGTTTTATATTTATCTGACGATGGTGAGGGAATTTATTTAAAACAGGACTTCGATTGGTACTGGATGATATGTGGAATAGATGAGGCGGGAAGAGGGCCGGTCATCGGACCCATGGTAGTGGCTGGTATAGTTGTGAAAGAAGATGCTGATCTTATCAAGTTGGATGTTAAAGATTCTAAGAGACTATCTCCCAATAGACGAAAATCTTTAGAAGCTGACATCAAAAAATTAGGTAAATATTCCTTAAGAGTGATCTCTGCCGAAGAGATAGATAATCTAAGGGAGGAGATGACATTGAACGAGATAGAAGCCGGCCTTTTCGCATCCATAATCGAAGAACTCTGTGATGAAACTGTTACGGTTTACGTGGATGCAGCTTCAACCGATGAAGAAAAATTCGCCAGTATGATACAGGAAAGACTCGACGAGCCCATGGATATCATATCTAGACACGGTGCTGATGACTCGTATCCTGTGGTATCCGCAGCATCAATTCTAGCTAAAGTCAAAAGGGATGAAGAGGTAGAGCTTATCGAAAAAGAGTTAGGTGAAGAGATCGGAAGTGGTTATCCCTCAGATATAAGGACGAGAGACTTTTTGATGAAATGGATAGATGAACACGGTGATCTTCCACCCTATACCAGAAAATCTTGGGAAACTGCAAGAGAGATGTTATCCCGCTCCAAGAACAGTTCTTTGGATGATTTTTAAGTGAGTAAGAAACTATTTAAATAACCGGTTATTCACTTTGGTAGTGAAAATCCATGAGTGATGATTTAGAACCTAAAGAGCTTCTTGATAAGATGGTGAGTAAGTTCGAAGAAACCGTTGAAGAAAAGGATGATATAGAGGGTAAATTGGAAGGGTTTAAGAGAGATGTCTCAGTTATCTTTAATGATGATGGTAATTACAATTTTAATATAGATGAAACCGAAATAGGCGAGATCAAGGAAGGAAGTCACGAAGATGCAGATATAACGATAACTACCGATACTGAAACTCTTAATGCTCTACTGAATAAAGAAATGAAACCTATGGAAGCTTATGCTAGAAAGAAGATCAAAGTGGACGCTTCCTTTATGGATATGCTTAAGATAAAAAATATATTCTGATCAACTGTACTGAGCTATCTTAGAAGATGGTAACTTCATAAATTCTCTAAGGAGTGTTGTAGCATAGCATCCTTTGTTCAAGCCAAACTCAAGTTTTAAACCACCCCTATCTAGTTCCCAATTTAAATTTTTCAAGGTTGAAAACATTTCCCGTCGTGTTCCAGTCGATGAAAGACTTGAGAGTTTCGGGATAACAAAATCCTCTTTTCTAAGATTTTCATCTTCCATAATATTTCTCTCGATTTCTCCTTGAACTCCCCCTGAAAACTCTGTATGGCATCCTATCAACGGACCACTAACGTAAGCTTTACCCTGTTTCACCATAGAGGAAGCTTTTTCAAGATTCCTTTCTGAAACTTCGACTTTGGTATTTTTATTAGGAAGACCAGAACTATCAGTAGGTAAGAGTATGTCTCCGATTAAAGCATCATTTAACGGATAACCTCTTTCCAATCTTTTACTTACCATCCTATTAAATAAATAGGATTGATACGCATGGACGAACATCATCCTGAGGTTCCTAGGAAGCTTTTTAAGTGACCCCACATAATCCTCTGGTTTTTTTATAAGATGTTTGATAATGCTTCTCTCAAAATGTAGATTATTAGGATATATCTCGTAAGCTTTTTCGTAATCCCAAGTTTCTTCCAAAAACCTTCTAGCTTCAAAGCATTGTTCACTCTCACCTTCCATGGGATTGGCGATGTAAGTTTTGACAGCTGTTTCAAAATCTGATTTGACGATGTATTTACCCACTTCATGGGTTATAGGACGTATAGCTCCGAACCGCTGGATACCGAACCAATTAGGGAAGCCTCCTTCATCTAAGATCTTATCACCAGCCATATCAGCAAGTTCTTTAGCCTTCTCCTGACCACAATCCATCTCTCTGATGATTATCTTGAAATCGTTACCGTGATGCATACCTAGATGTAAGGACCGATGTGACTGTTTCACTTCACAGATCTTGACGTCTTGAATATCGATTTTATTCACTTCAGTAGGATCTGCTTTAAAGGACATCCATTGTACAGTTACAGCCCTCTTATCTTTAGTTCCTGAGAATGATATATCTTCCCTACTGATCCCTAGTTCATTAGCTAGTTTTAAAACCAATCTATTTGTCTCCCAATTTCTAGACCAAACTTTAGCTACTGAGTACTCTCCATCTCTCAACTCTGGTAATCGGATCCGTTCAGATACACAAAAATCTTCAGGGTAAACTTTTATTTTACCCCCAACTCCCTCTGTATCGGTAAAGAAAGTTTCTATTCCCACCTTACTTTCCATCTATAAACTCCTCTTTTACTCTTCCTCTTCAAATAACTCGTTGTATAGCTCTTTAAACTGCCCCTTTATAGATTCTGCGATATCGGTCAGTATCTCCTTTGGATCTTCACCTTCTATAGCCTGGATAGTTAAAACGGGGTCATCCAATTCTTGGTGTTCAACAGAATAATTAGCATCTTCGACCCTTTCATCCTCTATGAGCTGTTCAATTATCGGATACATCACACTTGCATCAGCATCTAATACTTTAATAACGAGTCTTCCTTCGCCTTTTTCGAGTACTTTGAATTCCATAGTATCACTCTTTACATGAAGTTAAAGTTAGATTACTTAAAAGTATTGGTCATTCGTTGAGGTATTTATCTACCATTTTGATAGCACATACGTCTCCGCACATGGAACATGCCTCTTCTTCGGAAAGGTTCTTTTTCTCTCTGAATTTCTTTGCCTTTTCTGGATCTACTACTTTGTTGAACATCTTGCCCCAGTCAAGCTCTTTCCTAGCTTTTGATATGCTGTGATCTATGTCTTTATCTATACCTCTGGCAATATCAGCGGCATGAGCGGCGATCTTAGATGCTATAGTACCTCCTTTTACATCTTCTATATCTGGAAGACCCAAATGTTCAGCTGGCGTAACGTAACAAAGGAAATCTGCTCCTTTATAAGCAGCGATAGCACCACCTATAGCCCCGGATATGTGATCGTATCCAGGTGCAAAATCGGTAACCAGTGGTCCTAACACATAAAATGGGGCACCATGACACAGTTCCTTCTGTATCTTAACATTTGCCGAGATTTGATCCATAGGTACATGCCCAGGCCCCTCGACCATGGCTTGGACTTTTTCGCTCCTGCATCTTTTAACTAGTTCACCAAGTGTGATCAGCTCTTGAATCTGTGGTCTATCTGTGGCATCTGAAATAGATCCGGGTCGAAAACCATCTCCCAAACTGAGTGTAAGACCGTATTCTTTAGCCAATTCGAGCAGATAATCAAATTCAGAATACAATGGATTCTCTTCTTCATTATGAAGTATCCATGCTGTTAAAAACGATCCCCCTCTACTGACAACATCTGTCAAACGTCCACTTTCTTTTAGAGAATTTACTGCTTTTTTTGTTACACCACAGTGAACGGTGACGAAATCTACTCCTTCTTCAGCATGCTTTCTGATGCCGTTGAATATGTCGTCTGAGCTCATCTCCACGATTGCACTTTCTCTAGCTTTGATAAGACCACATTGGTAGATAGGAACGGTTCCTATGGGAAGTTCTGTTGATCTAATTATTTTTTTTCTTATTTTGTCGATATCCCCACCAGTACTAAGATCCATTATGGAATCGGCTCCGTATTTTTCAGCGACTTTAACCTTTTCTAATTCTTTATTGATATCAGATTGTGTTTCAGAAGTCCCGATGTTGACGTTTATTTTTACTTTAAGACCTTTTCCAATAGGCTTCGGAACTGGATCGTGTTTTAGATTTCTAGGTATGACTGCGTACCCTTTTTTAACTAGCTTAGCTAACTTTTGGCCTGATATCGGTTCGTTTTTAGCTGCTTCTTTCACAAAAGCTGGTACGCCTGTTTCACATTCTTCTATGAGAGTCATCGGGAATCCATCGGATATACTTATTTAAATCCTTTTGAAAAGATTACTAAACAGTAAAAAAAACTATATATCAATCTGGATTATTTGAAATCCCTATTAGAGGTGCTTTAGATTGTCCGCAGAAATAGAATGTCCCGTATGTGAGTCGAATATTCCTTCAGATTCCGGAAAGTGTCCAGAATGTGGCGTAGATTTATCCCTTTTCGATGTAGATGATTCAGAAGCTTCCATCGAATCTGAGGATGATATCGAAGAGATCATGGGTAAATTGATAGATGATGATGAGGATATGGAACTTCTTCAAGAGTTAAAGGGATTGAATGGAGATGATATCGAAGACGAGGAAGAATCCGAAGAGGAATATTCAGATGAAACAGAAGAGGTTCTCATGTTTGCCTGTCCTATCTGCGACGCCGAAGTATCTGAAGATGCTATGGAATGTCCAGAATGTGGTGCAATCTTTGAGGAAGATGAAGAGGATGATGAAGAAGACACTGAGGTAGAACCTACCGATGAGAAAAGTGAGGAATTAAAAGAGGGTATTGCAAGAATCAAAAACATTTTAGGCGATGTTCGAAATTCTGAGATAGATAATTCTGTTTTTAAAAATCGAATGGATGAGCTAATGGAAATCACAGAAAGTGGTGATTATGATGAAGGTTTAAGGTTGTTAAAAGAGCTAGAAGATATGGGGGATAATATAATCAAAATAGATAATACTTTGACTGAAATACATTCTCATTTAGAAGATATACCTGACAGCATAGATGTTTCAGAACAGAAAGGAAGATTAGATGAAGTGAAACAGTTAGATGAACAAAGTGATTACTCATCCGTATTAACAGATCTAGAGGGTATCAAAGATGAATTATTGAAGATAAAAAATACTAAGTTGAAGGAGTTAAAAGGAGAAGTTGAAATCAAGTTAAAAGAAGCCCGTAGAGCTTTATCTGAAGCAAGGCAGACAAAGATAAAAATCGATGATATAAAACATTTGATGAGCCAAGCTGTTAAAAAAAGGAAAGAGAAAAGTCTACAAGAAGCGATTGAAGGTTTTGAAGACGTTGTTAAATGGTCTAAAAAAGCTGTAGATGTTTATGAATCGATTTTGGAAAATAAAAAGAGGATTAAAAAATTAAAAAAAGATGGTCTAGAATATAAAGATCATATCAAAGACTTGAAAGAGTGTAAGAAGAAAGCAGATAAAGGAAATTATATCGATGCTGAAGATAAACTCAAGAATCTTTCTGACGAAATAACATCTAAATTGGAGGAGGTTAAAGAAAAAGAGGATGAGGAAGTTATAGAGGTGGAAGAAGAATTAAAAGAGAAAGAAGAATTAAAAGAGAAAGAAGAATTAAAAGAGAAAGAAGAATTAAAAGAGAAAGAAGATAAAAAAATCAAAGATGAAAAAGAAGGATTAAAAGAAGAGTTTAAAAAGAGGATATCAGATCTTAAAACAAAGATTTCTAAAGCAGAAGATACTTCTATAGAAATTAAACAATTAAGATTATTGATAACAGATATCAAAGAATATGGTCTATCTGGTAAATATAAGAAGGCTCTAAAAAAGATCGATGAGTTTGATAAGATATTTGATAAGATCATCAAGATCGATGAGAATATATCATCTATTGAACAAAAAATAGATAAAGTAAAGGGAAAAGGTTTCGAAACAGACCGATTTGAAGATCAACTTGATGAGGTAAAATCTTTAACAGAGGACCGGGAATATGATGCTGGGCTAGATATGTTAGATGAGATTTCGATCAACCTAACTGAGTTTGTTGAAAAGAAAGGGGATAAGCAACGGGAGGAAGATCTGCATGAGAGATTCAAAGAAAGACTATCTGATGCTAGAAAAATGCTTTCAGAGGCAAGAGACTTTAAGCTGAATATAGATGTATTGAAAACCCTTATCAGAGACACTGTTAAAGCTGGAAATGAGGGAGAATATGAAGTTGGCTTAGAGAAAATGGATAAAATAGCTGAAAAATATGAACTTTTGAAGGATATATCTGAAAGAATAGTAATTGGTAAAGAACGTGTTAAGGAACTTAGTCAGGAAGAATTAGAGTATGATAGCTATATTAAAGATTTGAAAAGAGGGAAATTAAAGACTAACGAAGGCGATTATGAGGGCTCTCTCTCGATCATCAATAAAGCTATAACAGATATGGAGGAAGACCTTGAGGATTTAGAATTAGAAGATGAGATACCCTCAGCGGAAGAGGTGGAGTCAGAAATTGAGGCAGAATTGATAAAGTCTGAAGAAAAAAGGTCAGAGGAAGATGTGTTATCTAACGAAGATATAGAAGCTCAGATCGAAGCAGAGTTAGATGCCGAGTTAAAGGAGGCAGAAGAAAAAGTATCTGTTGAAGAGGAATTTGAACCTATACCTGAGATAGAAAGTGAAACAATAATAGAAGAAGAAACCGTTCAAGAAGATGTTGGCGAAGAGATACCAGAAAAAGAATTGTATATAGAAGATATCGAGAATTTAACCAGTAAGATTTATTCAATTCTTAAAACTGCAAAAGAAAACGATTATAGTTTAGATAGGGGAAAAGAGATAATCGATAAGGCTATAGAAAGTACAAAGAGGGACGATTACAAAAATGCATATGATTTGCTTTCTGAGGGTAAAGAAAAAGTTGAAGCAGAATTAGAAGAGGCTTTAGAGGATAGGATAATGGACATCAAATTAACCCTCGAAGAAACGGATTCTGAAGAAGTAGTAGAGCCTCTTAGAAACAAGTTATCAGAGATACGTAAAAGTATCGATAAAGCAAAATATGTAACAGCCATAAATAAATTAGATGAAATAGAATCAGAATTATCGGCAGATAAAGGTCCAGCCCATGAATCTCAAAAGAAAATAACTCAAACAGAAGAAGTCATAGAGAACGCTAGATTTGTAGGTCTAGATATCGGTCAGGCTATGGAATTGATGGAAGAAGCGAAAAAAGAAAGAAAAGTTGGAAATCACATAGAGGCAGAAGACTTAGCAACTGAGGCTAGAAATGTGGTGTTAAGTAAGGTGCCCAAATTCATGAAAAATAAAGTATCCAAAGCCAAAAATGATCTGATGAAAGCTAAGATCGTAGGAACCGATGTGTCGAAGCCTATTGATCTTTTAAAGCAGGCTAATCTAGCTAAGGAAAATGAACAATTTGCAGATTGCCTTCATCACATTAAAAAGTTCGAAGAAGAGATGAGAGAAAGGAAGGGTTAAAAGTTGGAAATATTAACGGGATTAGATATCGAAGTCGATGATGAGGTATATGTACCATCTGATGATACTTTTTTATTGATCGAATTACTACAATTAGAGGGTAATGAAAGGGTACTAGAGATAGGTTGCGGCTCTGGTTTTATCTCACTGCATTGTGCGTCTATCGGTTGTGAAACTACATCAGTAGATATATCTGAGATGGCTTTGGAAAACACACTGTATAATGCTAAAATAAACAACTTAAAGATCAATACAAAAGTTAGCGACATGTTCTCGAAACTGTCTGGTCGATGGGATATTATTATTTTTAATCCCCCATATCTCCCAAAGGAAAAAGCCTTTGATCAGGACCTTCGGTGGGATGGCGGGAAGAGAGGAGATGAAATTGTGGTACGATTTCTATCCAAAGCTCATAATTATCTTAAAAAAGGAGGTTCAATTTACTTGATATATTCAGATAGATCTCCTTTGAATAAAATAGAGAATATTATTGATGAAAAATACACTTTACTTAAAAAAAGTTCTCAAACTTTTAGTTTTGAAACGATCTATGCTGTGAAATTGCTTCGTGACTTTGATTGAAGGCAATTTAATATAGAAATTTGTCAATATAAAATTTATAGATTACCATGTTCTGGTTTCCATGTTGTACACCTACCTAATAAATCAATATTAATATTACTGGATTTGATCAAAATCAGATAGAAAATAGGATAAACAGAAATACAAATCTAATATCAAATACTAAATAACAGGAGCTAAATTTGGAACCATGGAAAAGAAGTTTTTCTCAATTGGTGTTACTTTACTTCTATTGGGCATATTTTTGATATTTGCCTTCTGGCCTATAACCGCAACAAGCGCTAGAGCTTTAGCTGAAGAAAGTGATGATGGCTATGAGGAACATGAAACCGGTGAAACGGTCAGGGTATATGGAACTATAACTGATGTTACTGAGATTAGTTTATTAAACAGGGTTGTTGTTGAACTAGATGGAGAACTATCGATAGAAATTGAAGGACAAGAAGAAATAGAGTACGTTGAAGGCGAGGAAGTATATGGTGAAATAGAACATGTAGATGTAATTAGTTTTGAAGAACTTGACTTATTTAGTTACTGGAGGTTAGAAGGGGAACTAAACTCTAAGAGGACGATTGATTTCCTATTTTATGGTGTAGCCGGTGCAGGTATAGCAGTGGCAGCCGTTGGTGCTGTAAAGGAATGAATTTTGCATTAACTTAAAATATCATACTCTCTCATTCCATAAACCATGAGTGAGTTTCGTAATAACAACGGTACCATAGAAAAAGTACACAACCTCAAATCAAAAAATAAACCTTTAGATTGGACTGAAAAATACAGACCAAGTAGATTAGATGATGTTGTTGGAAACCGGGAAGCTAAAATAAAGCTGAAAAAATGGGCTAATAAATGGGCAAACGGTAAACCCAAAAAGAAAGCGGTTATATTGGCAGGAAAACCAGGAGTAGGTAAAACTTCAAGTGCACTTGCACTTGCCCAGCAGATGGGGTGGGAATCTTTGGAGATGAACGCTTCTGATGAAAGAAATAGAGATGCGATCAGGGATTTTGTAGGTAGGAGTGCAGTCGATGATACATTTTCATCTACGGGTGATTTCACACCATATAAAAAGGGTAGCAGGAAATTATTGATCCTAGACGAAGCCGATAATATATTTGGTAAAGAGGATTATGGGGGAGTCAGGGAGATCGCTAAAACCATCAAAAAGACTGAACAACCCATGGTTCTTGTTGTTAATGATTATTATGATCTAAGACGGAGATCAAGTACTTTAAGTAATCTATGTAAAAAGATCGATTTCGAGCCTGTTAAAAAAGGCGAAATAATAGATCTTCTTAATAAGATATGTTTAAAAGAGGATAAAAAATTTGATATCGGAGCGTTGAAGGCAATAGCGGAACGATCACAAGGTGATGTCAGATCAGCTGTTAGAGATTTAGAAAGTCTAGCTGCCGGTAGAGATAAGATAACTAGAGACGATCTAGATGCTTTAGGAACAAGGAACAGGGAAGCTGACATATTTCCGTCCTTGAAAACTATTTTACAGGGTAAAGATCCATTAGAAGCAAAAAGAGTACTAAGAGAACTTGATGAACAACCTGGCCATATGTTGTTATGGATCGATGAGAACTTACCTAGAGAATATAAAAATGATGTAGAACTTGCGATGGGATATGATAAACTATCCAGGGCCGACGTATATCTAGGCAGGATATTCAGTAAGCAGTATTATCGCTTTTGGTCTTACTCTAACCAATTGATGTCAGCAGGTGTAAGTGTAGTCAAGCATAGAAAACATACTGGCTGGACGAGATATGCCTTTCCCACTTGGCTTCGTAAGATGAGCGATTCTAAAGCAAAGCGTGGTACTAAAAAGACGATAAGTAGTAAAATAGCGGATGAAAACCACGCAACAACCGATCGTGTTAATTCAGAGATACTTCCATATTTCAAAATTCTTTTTAAAAATGATACTGGATTCAGAGAAAAAATGGTAGATAAACTAGATTTAGATAAAAGTGAAACTGCCTTTTTATTGGACACAAAGATAAATTCTCAGGTTGTAAAAGAACTTTATGAGAATGAGAAGAAGATCGAGAAGAGTTCTAAAAAGAAGAAAAAAGAAAATAAGGACAAAAAGAAGGAAAAGGAAAGTCAGAAGTCGCTACTGGAGTTTTGAAATGAAAGAAGGTAAAAAGGATCTCTTGAAAAAGCACGGTTACTCTTTTACGGGACTTGAATCTGGCGCCAAACTATGTCACTGGGTCAGTAAGAAATTGATAGATGGTAGATCCTGTTATAAAGAGGATTTTTATGGTATCCAATGTCACCGATGCTTACAGATGTCCCCTGTTTTAGACGTATGCAACCAAAGATGTTTGTTTTGCTGGAGATATCAAGACCATGAGGAACGTGGGTCTGTAAAATATGATGAGCCTAAAGACATCGTAAAAAGTAGTATAAAAGCTCAAAGGGAACTCGTCAGTGGTTTCAAAGGTGATGAACGCTGTTCAAAGAAGATGTGGGACGAAGCTAGGAACCCGAACCAGGTAGCTATTAGTTTAGCCGGAGAACCTACGTTGTATCCATATCTAGGTGAACTAATCAGGGAATATAAAAAGAGAGGCATGACCACATTTTTAGTGACGAATGGAACTCTACCAGAGAGACTAGAAAATCTTTCTGAATTACCTACCCAATTGTACGTAACATTACCGGCTCCAAATAGAAAAATTTATGATAAGTTATGTGTACCTTCTTCTAGTGATAATTGGGATAATATCAAAAGATCTTTGGATATCCTGTCAACTTTAGACACAAGAACTGTTGTTAGACATACGTTAGTGAAGGGTTGGAATATCGGATGGGAAAGAGAATATGTCGATCTGATCAAAAGAGCAGAACCTGATTTTGTAGAAGCTAAAGGTTATGTTTTCGTAGGTGATTCTAGGAGAAGGATGAATCTTGAAAACATGCCATCTCACGATATGGTTAGAGATTTTGGGAAAAAAGAAGCTCGGCTATTAGATTGGGGAATTTTGAAAGAGAAGAGAGATAGTCGTGTAGTTTTATTGGGTGAAGCGGGTACTGAGTCTAAACTCTGAAATCAGCGAATTGATTGATACAGAGCCTACACTCAGATATAAAAAAATGAAAATGTTTTGATGGATATTTTTAGACGTTCAACATTTTAGTGTTTGTTCACCTGCTTATCAGGTTAAATTTCGTAGGAGGTGATCCATCTGCAGGTTCCCCTACAGATACCTTGTTACGACTTAACCCTCCTTGCTGACCCCAGATTCGAACATCCCATGTGGGATGTCCTCATCTAGAATCAACTCGGATGGTTTGACGGGCGGTGTGTGCAAGGAGCAGGGGCATATTCACCGCGCCATTTTGAGCCGCGATTACTACCGAATCCAGCGTTCATGAGGGCGAATTACAGCCCTCAATCCGAACTACGATCGGGTTTCGGGATTACCTTCCTCTTTCGAGGTTGAAAACCCATTGTCCCGACCTTTGTAGCGCGCGTGTAGCCCGGAGGATTAGGGGCATACTGACCTACCGTAGACCTCACCTTCCTCTGACTTAGCGCCAGCGGTCCCCCTAGTGTGCTCCATTCCTGGCGGAATAGATAGCAACTAGGGGCGAGGGTCTCGTTCGTTATCTGACTTAACAGAACGCCTTACGGTACGAACTGATGACGGCCATGCACCACCTCTCGGACATTCAGGTAAAGGCGTCAACTTGACCCACATATGTCCGTCGCCTCCGGTGAGTTTTCCGGCGTTGAATCCAATTGAACCGCACGCTCCTCCGGTTGCGGTGCTCCCCCGCCAATTCCTTTAAGTTTCAGTCTTGCGACCGTACTCCCCAAGCGGCGGGCTTAACAATTTATCTACGGCACCGGATGCCCGCGTAAGACTTCCGACACCAAGCCCGCATCGTTTACACCCTGGACTACCCGGGTATCTAATCCGGTTCGCGCCCCAGGGCTTCGTCCCTCACCGTCGGGTCCGTTCTAGTCAGACGCTTTCGCCACTGGTGGTCCTCCAAGGATTACAGAATTTTACTTCTACCCCAGGAGTACCTCTGACCTCTCCCGGCCCCAAGTCTGACAGTCTCCCTGGAATTCGAACGGTTAAGCCGTTCGATTTACCCAGAGATTTACCAGACCGGCTACGGACGCTTTAAGCTCAATAATAATGACCACTACTTGGGCCGCGGGTGTTACCGCGGCGGCTGGCACCCGTCTTACCCGGCCCTTATTCCACCTACTTTTTACATAGGTGAAAAGCCAACACTTTGTGTTGGCACTTGGAATCCCCTCATCGTGGTTTCCCACAGTGTGAAGGTTTCGCAACTGCTGCACCCCGTAGGGTCTGGGATCGTGTCTCAGATCCCATCTCCGGGCTCCCTCTCTCAAGGCCCGTACCCGTCATTGGCTAGTGGGTCCATTACACCCACTACTACCTGATAGGCCGCAGACTCATCCTTGGACGCTAAACGCTTTTAGCCTAGGAGCATTCCAGCTTCCAAGACCTATTAGGTATTGTCCTCAGTTTCCCGAGGTTATCCCTAGTCCAAGGGTAGATTATCCACGTGTTACTGAGCAGTGCGCTGGGCGGACGAACCACCCTCAACTCGCATGTCTTAATCGGATTCCAATAGCAGTGACCGCCGGCAGGATCAACCGGAATTTGGGAGTAAAGATTAGACCTTACACATTCGCTCTATATATTGAATCCAAATCAATAGGTTGTTTTCCTGAATCGGCAGGTGAACAAAAAACACCATGTTGAACGTCTGTCGGATTCAAGAGATCTCGGAATTAAATCCGGGGTTCTCGAATCCCCATCAAATTGCACTCCCATCACACAAAGCAAGTGTTATATATGTTTTTGGATTGCTTCATCTTACATTTACGGGATGTGAGCTAAATTACTTTTACGGATTCTAAACATTGTTAAACAAACTATTTAAGGATTTCCAATGATTCAAGAAATTATCCCGTCTTTGCAATAAGAGGGATTAGATTGAGGTATTATACGATCAAAATCTAATTTGCCTTTATTTCCACTTTATTTTTAAAAAACAATCATTTTCTCCTTTCTCTGGGTGATCTATTATCTTAACTTTGCCCTTGGTTTTTGTAGCCTCTAAACCACCTAAAAACACACCTTTCCATCCGTAACAGCTGTAATCATCAATCTTTACTTCTTTTAATTTTACAAGTGCCTCTTTATTCCTTTCATCCGTCTCTATGGTCATCGACCCAAAATTGTATGCATCATCGTAACTTTTTGGAGATTTTTTCAACAAGGTTTTGATCGAGATAAATCTAGCTAAGTATGATAGAAATCCCATATTTTTTATGCCGTATTTTCCTGCGATGATCAACGATTCTGGACCTTTATTTTCACCTATCCATCTATGTATTCTAGCGTGGAATTTTGCGGAGTACCATCTTTTTTCTTTTATGTCCCCAGGATCAATACCGACATATTCAGCACATTCTTTAACACCTTTTTCTCCAAACTGTCTTTTGATGGATTTAAAATATCCTTCCATTACTACCCCTCTAATCTTTTTATCTTTCATTTTGTTTCCTCAACAACTGAAATAATACTACGAATCACTAATAATATTTATCATAGTATATCAGTTCAATATCTTATTATTCATCTATTTAAGGACCCCAAAAAGTTTTTATCAAACCCATCTTTAAGAACGACGATGAAAGGCACAAGATCTAAAGAGAAAGCTTTGATTTATCTTACGATTTCGGTTATATTGCCGATAGCTCTTATCTTGATCAATCATCTTTATAGACCCGACAACATATTTTTGTCTATACTTTTACTAGCCTGGATAGGACTAGCCCTCCTTATCATACAGCCTTATTCCACAGAGGGTTATGAAACAGTTGAACCTTAATTTTTCCTCAACTTTTGTGTTTTTCAGAACTCAAGATCTTCATCACAGCTAGTTTGAAGTAGCTCAGCTAGGGGATCTCATCACATTAAATCACAGTATATAAGAAGTAATTAAAACTTAACATCGAAAATAGTTTATATCCCCCCCTTTTCAGGACACCAGTCTATGCTGGAAATAAAAGATGAAGAAAGAGAAGACTTAGGTGTAGTTTCTTTTGCTATCTTAGGAGTATTGATTATATTATTGTCTATATTTGCTGCAGCCTATATTTCTCGAATCGATAGGATAAATTATGAAAATGAATTACGGAACGATAAAATTTCACAACTTGAATATTCTATAGATGACATCTTCGACTCCATCGAAAACAAGATCAAATATATTGGGATCCAGAGTGTTTTTGATGAAGGTGTAAAGAGTGATGAAAATACTACAGAAAATTTTCAATCTAGGATAGATGAATATTTTCAAGAAAATAGTGCTCTTAGAGGATGGGAATATAAAGGAACTTCTATAAAAATAGAAGATTATAATCTTGTAATCAATCCAAAAACTGCATCAGTTGATGAAATAAATCCCGAAGATGATCCGGATGTTATCAAAAATGATAGTCCAGGAGTCCTAAAGAAAAGAAATACTACTTTTTATTACGAAATTTTAGGCCAAATAAATTTGACAGCCTTTAATGACGGATTAGAATTGGATAAAAGCAGGGATATAAGTGTAACAATCGATGTTCCAGCCCCTTTCATGAGAAACAAGATGGATTCATTTGGTACTAACCTCCGTGGGGATAAAAGTCATCTTGCAAGGATCACTGAATACATGTTGACTACTCTTGCCCAATATCGGACTCTAGTTGGTTACGGTATGCAACCTATAGAAGACGAAAGTGGCAACCTTGACAAAACAACCAATGAAATAATTAAAGAGCAGGATGTAGAATTGGCTGTAAATTTAGCTTTATTGTTTGAGATCGCTTATCATTATCGTTCATATGATCCTGATCATCTAGATTCAATATTAAACAATGTGAGTTATCTTAAAAGGGATAACTTAGAAGAATTACTAATAAATTATCTTCACGAGGACAGTATCGATCCAGGGGATATTATCAGTCTTTATCATAGATATTCTTACGATAATCAAGTAGTTCAAGAAAATGATTCGGTCGAAATCGATATTGGTATAATAGTCGCACAAGCCATGAATGCTTTAGTAGACCAATTTGTATTAAAACATCTAGAGAATCTAAAAGTTACTCCGGTTTTAGATTTGATCTTAAGTGGAGTTGAGATAGTTGAAGATATTTATGAATCGGTTACGGATCTGATATTCGGAGATGATGAAGAAGACGAGGTCAACCTTCAACAAGTTCAAGTTGTGAAAGAATGGGTAAGAAGTGTGTTCATCTCATCAGGATTGATGGATACAAGTTTTTTACGTAATTATTATGGGAAATACGATAGATTTCAAGGAGAAAAGATCGCAGGTTATCCTAACCTTCCCGACGGTTATGAGTTTACAGATGAAATTGAATATTATTCTAGGTTAGATGGTGAAGAATACGAATGGTATGGTTTCAGTTGTGGACATGGAGACTTAGATAGGAAGAGAGGACATACTTGCGACGAGATAGTAAAAGTTGGTGAAGATGGGGATGGTAAACCAATAAATGCGAGGTGTGGTGCGGAGGAAATCAAGTTAAAACATGATTTTAGACATGGCAACGTTCATATGAAAGTGAAAAATGGTCCTGTTTCATTCCAGCCGGTAGATATTTTAGACGGTAATGATGAAGTTTGGCAGGATTTTTATGATGATCACTTTAAAAGTTCTGTAGATGAAAACCCCGAAGATGTCAGTGACGCTGTAAAAGAGGTTATAACTGAATTCGTTGGAGAATTGGTTAAACATGATAAGATTAAGGAGATCATCAGAGAGTATAACAATATCAAAGTCGATCCTACTGATGAAGTATCTTTTATGAAAGATATTCAAGTAAATATTGATTCTGCGATACATGATGTTATAGAGCACTTCCGTAAAAATCCCGATGAGATAGCTGAAATTTTAAAAGAAAAATTACACAACGGTGGGGACCCGAAAGTAGATGAATTGATCTATTTTTTAAATTATAGATATGACGATCTTGTCACAAGACAAAGGGTTAAACAAAGAGCAGCCCGAAAAACCGCTGACAGATTAACAGCACCTAACTCAGCTTTTCTTGAAATATCGGATGTATATCGTGGTATGTCTAGATATGATGAAAATATGTTGTGTGATTTCAGTTGGAATTCAAATAGAACTATAAGTAAAAATGAGGCTTCAGACATAATACAAAATGGTAATATATATAAAGAAAAGGTATTAGAATCATTGTATGAAGATATTAGGTCCAACTTAGATGAATTTTATCAGGAACTTAAAAAAAGAGAAGTCCACATATCAGATTCTGATGAAAATATATCTCAAGAGGATGGTTTGATAGTTCAAGCTTTGAATCATTATCAATTTAACACAAGTTATGAAAGTGAGAATCATACAACTAGAAGTGGAAATATACTAGATTGTATCGAAGAGATATCACCTAACCCAGCAACTCAGGACCAAGATACGGTATATTTTCGGGGCAATACCTCAATAGATTATAAGGATGTAGAATGGAAATCAAATTTAGATGGCCATCTTTCGAATAAGATCGAATTTAATCGTTCTGCGAGATTTATGACATCTGGTTCACATGAAATAACTCTCAAAATATTGGAAGAAGGAGGATCAATGTATGAAGATAAGGAAACTTTATTCATAAATATACCTCCCATCGCGGAAATAGACGATGTGTCGCCGAACCCTGCTACAGAATCCCAAGAGATGGTTTTCACAGATTCGAGCTCGGATCCTGATGGTTTTATAACTGAAAGGTTATGGAAATTTGGAGATGGTAATAGTTCTATCGGAACTTTGGTCAATCATACCTATACCCAACCCGGACACTATACTGTTTCTTTAACAGTAACCGACGACAAAGGTGGGAGGGATACTGTTTATAAAAGTGTACTTGTTGACGATGCACCTAAAGTTATAGATATCATCCCAGATAGTAGTGAAAGATTAGATACGTATGCTGAGATCGAAGTCATATTTTCGGAATCAGTAGACCCTTCATCTTTAGAATATTCTATAGATCCATTTATAGAATTTAATTTAACTTGGAAAAATAATAACAGAACTCTCATTTTAGAATCCTATGATGCATATCCACGTGATACAAAGATCGAACTCGTCATTGAAGATATTAAAGATGTGGATAATGGGACTTCGTCTAGTCTATTGAAACCAGTTTCAGAAAATTGGCAGACCATAGATAAAGGTGAAATTGTAGATATCTATCCTGATGATACAGAAGCTGTAGACCTTCAAAGATCTATAGTTTTGGTTCTAGATGAACCAGGAGTTATGGGAGATATAGATAATTTTGTTGATCATGATTGGAATTGGACCTATAATTGGGACCATAATAATACACATCTAACTTTAGATCATGATGAGTTTCCATCAGGTACCAAGATAGATTTAAATTTTGACTTTAAAGAGTTAAGGGCAATTTACGATGATTCATCATTTTTAGAATCAGGAGAAAACTCCACCACACTGACTCTACATACTAAATCCTTTGATAATCCAAATCTTTTGTCATCATCTCCTGAAAATAAAGCAGAAGAAGTCAAACTGCAAAAACATATCACATTTACATTCGATAAACCAATCAATGCTTCATCTTTTAATTTGACTACCAATCCAGATGTTGAAAAAATAAATTACGATTGGAGTTCTGACAGATGTTCAGTTTTGATAACCCATGATGGATTCTCCCCTTATCAGAAATACAGCTTTTTTATTGAAGCGGAATGTGAAGAGGGTTTACAACTTTCTACGCCAGTAAATAATGAAACTTCTAACCCGTTAACTTTTACAACGGAGGATACTTTGAATCCTAAAGTTTTACAAACATCTCCTAAAGATGGTACTGAACATTACCTTTCAAATTCCCCTGTGATCATTCAATTCGATAAAAAGATGGACCCTGAAAGTCTAGATTTCAATTGTCATCCTAACCCAGGTTATTGGAAGGCTGAATGGAATGATGATGGGAGGATCTTGATATTGCACCATGGGGGTTTTGATCCAGGTAGACGTGTAGATTTTGTTTTGAATGGGGCTTCTGATATAAGAGGTAGTAGTCTTTCAGATGAAGTTCATATAAGTTTCAAAATAAGTAATAATGGAGAACACATAGAAGGAAATTTATTTCAACGAAAACTCTGGTCATTTATAGGAGGTGGACCTTATAGTGAAAGTCTTTTCGATATAACCGAAGCCTTCATGAGAAAAACGACTTCGAATATGATAGTTAGTGCGGAGATGAGTAATTTAGAGTACAGGATACCCTTGAATACTGAAAATAACTTTGATTATTCATCTTTAGATGAGAATAATTCGAAGGAGTTAAAGCTTTTAGTAGATCTAGACCCGGGATATCTTCATCTGGATGATATTTTAGAGATCTCGGATCCAAAAGGGCATCACTTCACCGAGGTCACTACTATATCTTCTAGACCTTTTAAAACGGAATGGAACATCATCATCCCTAGTACAGAGATATTTTTAGATGTAAAAAGAGATACCCCATATATACTAGGCAAGGAAGAACCAAAACATCTTTCTTTAAATGAAACTTATGAGATAGAATTTAATTTATCAATCAGTGTCGCATCTGGATGGGCTTTAGAGGATGTGGACTATACCCGTGACGATATAGACCTATCGACTGTTATCGACTTTTTAGATAAGGTATGGGACCTCTTAAAGGAACCATTATCTTATTTGTTAGACGGACTTTACAAAATCCTTGAACTTTTTGATGATATAGTAAACCGTTTGAAAGAACATGCAGCATCTTTAGTGGAATACTTAGGAGAGATGGTAAGAAGTTTGGTAAACACTACTTTAAGGAATTTGGCGGAGACCATATTAGATAATAGAGAGAGGCTGCAGGATTTTGCAGAAACGTTATCATTACTCGGTATACCTATGGGTATAACTGTTTACGAGGATGGTAATCGTATGAAATTACCAAATACAGAGACTGAACGCGATGTATTTCTTAAATTAGGACTGGGCGGAGCTGTGTTAGGTACAACATTAGACCTCAAACTCTATGTTTTAGAGGATAATGTTGTAGCTACTGGTATTCTATCATCAGATTCCATGGATATAATTTGGCAGATCGATCCTTTTGCGGAAGCCGGTAGGCCTGTTTCTGTTTACGATAGCTGGTTCCAAACTCAAGGTGAATTTGGGGAAAAAGGTGATGGTGCATTGTTGAATTTAGAGATCCCCGAAATAGAAACTGAAGAAGATATCGATGATGAAACCTATGAGTACAGCACAGCTGAAGTATTCCCGGCTTTAAGTGCAGTATCTATTCCGATAGGGCCTGTTGTAGTTTCAAATTTCGATTTTGGTCTAGAGATAACCTATGTCGACTTAACCAACGTTTCATCTGAATTGATACACGGATCGATAAAAAATGCCTTCTGGGATACGGTTGAACATATGCGCGATTCTGATTTCAACTTGGACTATATCGTAGAATTTGTAAGGACCTTCACTGATCTGTTATTAGAAGAATTGATACGGTTTTTACAATCTGTACTTGACTCTATCGAGTTATTTTTCTCGTGTACAGTGAATCAAATGGACATAATTGTATCATTCGGTTTAGCTTCAGCAGATGGGGTTCTAGATTTTATAAGATGGATCGGTCAGCAGGTAAGACACCTGTTACAAAGTATAGTGGAAAGAAGACCGAATTGTAATGTGGATAGTTTACCATCTTCAATATTAGAGGAAACTGAACTTTCCGTTGAGGTCGGTTTAGAAGATGCTTCAACAGTTGAATTTTCTGTCAACGTACCGGCACTTGCTTCGATCATCGGTAAAGATCTCGGTGAATGGCGTATCGAATTTGGGTTAGAATTGGGTAATGGTTTGACCCTTGTTGATGGTCAGTTAGTAGAATGGTAGATTCAAGATCTGTAAAGATAGTTTAAAACGGTATAATTCCCGTCTATGTCCATCAATTTGGTCCGTACCGTGATACTTTGATTATGGTTAACGCAAATTTCACGATTTTCCATGGACTTATTTACTAGATCATCTCTTTTTATGGTATTAGTTTGCGGTCTCCAAAGATAAAGGTTATCTGTGCTTACTGGAGTTAGGGTTTCTGTATTGACATAGTAGTAATCATTTTTGAAAGTCATGTTCTTTTTTAGCGTAATATTCCTTTTATTTTCTGGTTGCTCTATCGTCCAATCGGCTACTTCTTCGATGAAATCGTTTATCCGAAGAGTTTCGTTTTTGATCTCTTCGCTGGTTTCTCTGTAGATAAAAACATGATGGATTTCGTTGAATTCTTTTGTCTCTATGATAAAATCCTCATGGCTTGGTATCAACATAAAATGATTTTCTATGCTAATTTTATCTAAGATACCCGTAGACGTTTTACTATCGAGTAAACTTGGGTTGAAAAGGTAAACTTCCTGGATAAATCGATTCCAGACTTTTCGATTATTTTGATTTAGAAAGACTCCGGCGGATGTGAAATTGATTAAATATGTTTCATCATCGATAGTTGGTTCTAATTTAAAATCCGATGAAGCACTTTCATTGAAACTAAATTCAGCCCTGATCTCACCGTCTGTATTACAGAATTCGTTAACGATATCTCGAACACCTCTAGCATGGATCTCCAGTTCTAACTCTTTTGAACTCTCCCGCTGCCACATGAATATACCCATTATACTGCTTGTCATTACGATCGCTGCTACGATCCAAACCATCTTTGAACTGAGATAATCAAGCATTGCGAGAAGGGATGAATCGTTTGTTATAAATCTTGCCATCAATAATATTAAAGAGCAGTTTGTTATCGATATGTGATGAAGATCGAAGATGGTATATTGATAGGGATGGTTCATCTTGACCCTCTCCCAGGATCACCGAGGTATGATGATTCACACGATATAGTTGGATCTGCTCTACAGGATACCCGTGCTCTTGAAGGTGGGGGTGTAGATGCAGTACTGGTTGAGAACTACGGTGATAAACCATATCCCCTAAAGATCTGTAAAGAAACGTATGATGCTTTTTTAAAGATCTGTTCTGAAATCAAAGATGAGATCGAACTCCCCATGGGTGTGAACGTGTTACGCAACGATTGGAAGTCCGCTCTTAGGATCGCAGATGAATTAGGTCTAAATTTTGTTAGGATCAATGTATACGTTGGCATCACAATGACTGAACAAGGAGTGATTGAAGGGGAATCTGACAAGATCCAGCGGTTCAAAAAAGAAAACGGAATAAACACATCTATTTTCTCAGATATCCATGTGAAGCATGGTAAAACCTTTTATCCTGAAAGTATCGAAACCGCTGCAAGAGATGCTGTTGAAAGGGGGTGTGCAGACGTCGTGATCGTATCTGGGCGTCGAACTAATGAACCCGTGGATATCAACGTATTGAAGAAAGTTAAAGACACAGTAAAAGCTCCTGTTTTAGTTGGTTCTGGAGTCCGCTTAAGCAATGTTAATGAAATTTTAAAACATTCCGGCGGAGCTATCATCGGCAGTGCTTTCAAACACGGTGGTATCACTGAGAATAAAGTGAATCGAACCAGGGTTGAGAATCTCGTACGGCTTTTAAAGTCTTGATCTGATCAGATGATGGCTTACGAATAAAACCAGTCCCGAAACTAGGACTATCGGTATAGCAGGTAGAAATCCAAAGTCCGGTATCAGATCGAATTGGTATAACAGCAGCATGAACAGACCTGTAGATATGGATAAAATACAAGCTTTAGCATCTGCTTTCCAATATAGAACTCCCAGCGTAGATGGATACAATATAGCAAGTCCGGTGAAAGCCCACGTAACTATGGTGAATATGGTCGCTGGTGGGTTATACGCTATAGCAAGACCCACTACCGCCAAAACTATCACCATGATGTGCCCAACAGAGTAGTCAAAATCATCACTATCGAAGGGAAGGTAAGGGTGAAAAATATCTCTAGTGAACATAGAACTCATTGTAAGGAGTTGACTATCGGCAGTGGACATAAAAGCTGCGAACCCTCCACTCATTATCAATGCCGAGAGCCAGAGAGGTGCATACCTTTCCAACATCATCGGGAGGATACTGTCTGCTTCCTGCCCACTCAATCCAGGTATAGCTCCTCTCCCCATCACCCCGATCATCATAGGTAGTAAAAATAAAAAGCCGGTAACTAGGGGATATATCATGGACGCTCTCTGCAGACTCTTCTCACTATCCGATATGAAGAATCTCTGGAATAGCTGCGGGAACATCGGATTGCAAAAAGACCATAATATCGAGAAACTGAACCAAATCTTGATCGAGATAGTTCCGGATCTGATGAACAAACCTGGATCTACAGACCTAGCTTGTTCATGCGCCGCCTGTAAACCTCCAAGATTGTATGCTAATACTATCACGGCTGTGAGTAGAAGGAAGATCATCATAAGACCCTGTAAAACGTCGGTCCATGCGATGGTTCTCATGCCACCCAGGAACACGTAAACGATTATGAACACAGTTAAGAATACAGCTCCATAGAAATAAGGTATAGCTCCGTTGGTGAGGGCGCTAAGTACAAATCCAGCACTCATCGGTTGAACGGCTAGATAAGGGAGAGTGAATATCACCATGACAGCAACATATAACATCCTTAAAGCGTGACTATTTGTTTCCCCTCCGATCAACTCTGGCGGTGTGATATACCCTTTTTCCTTACCTAAAAGCCAAACTTTTCGACCGATTATGTAGAATGAAAGCGCGGTGAACGAAGTTCCAAAACCCATGATCCCGTAAAACGCATATCCGGAGGTGTAGGCTTCTCCAGCGAATCCAAGGAATGTGAATGCAGAAAAATTAGTTGCGGCTAGAGTGAAAAATAGAACGAAAGGACCGATCTTCCTGCTAGCTAAGAAGTAATCCTGTACATTTTTCTTGGAAATTTTATAACCGTAAACTCCGAGAAGTAGGGTAAAGGTAAGGTAAGATGTTATGATTCCAAGAACTAAAAGGGTCGTGTTCAAATCAGTCCCTCCAGTAGAATATAACGAACAGATATATCAGAATTGATAGCAGTACCTGTAATATCAACAGTCTTAGAACCCAGATCGGTAAAAAACCGAAAATCAGCAAGTCAAGTTCCCAGTTCCAGAAGTCGATAGAAAGTATGAATATAGCCCCGAATAAGATCATCCAAACCAATCTGTTTTCCTTTAGCCAGCAGATAATTCTCTCTTCCATGAAACCACCTTATGCTGTTTCCTGGATTGGGTGGCTGGAAACAGGAAAACATTGCCGGATTTATGTGAGAAACTATCTGATATATAATTTTAACGAGACCACCAAAATCATTAAAATCATAAGAGAAATTACTAGTCCATGAAAGTGAAAGATATTAGATTCAATGTAAGCACTAGTAAGGAATTGGACATAAAAAACATCACTGAACAGGGACAAGAGGCAGTTGCCGATAGCGGAGTACAGGAAGGTATGGCACTGTTCTTCGTCTCAGGTTCGACCGCTGCTTTAACAACAATCGAATACGAACCTGGGCTATTACACGACATACCAGCTGCCCTCGATAGATTGTTCCCCAAAGACATGTACTACAAGCATCACGAAAAATGGCACGATGGCAATGGTCATTCCCATGTTAGAGCGTCCTTTATAGGTCCGAGTTTGACCGTTCCCATAACAGATGGAAGATTAGAACTGGGAACCTGGCAGCAGATCATCTTGTGTGATATGGATGTTCCGTCTAGAGAAAGAGAAATAATCGTTAAGATCACCGGAGAATGATCAATTTTTACTTTCGAGGCAGATGGATGCTAACAGAGATTCCAACTGTAGTCTTTCGTCTGCACCTTCGACCATCCTGAATTCGGTTTCGCCTATCCTATCCACCAACTTCATCTTCTTTTTATTATCCATTGCTACATTGTAGATGTTCTTGTGGATTTCCTTAACGATATCTTCCCCAGATAGGCCATACTCTAAAAGCAGTTCATCAAGTAACTTACGGGCACCCATGAAATCTCCTTTAAAGGCTGTACGGATCAAATTCTCTACATCTTCCGGTTTAGCCACGTTTGCACTCTGTCGTACGATCTCCTCAGTTATCTCGTCAGTGGTCGAACCGGAAATCTGAAGTAGGTTTGTAACTCTTCTGAGGTCACCATCGGCCACCCTTACCAGCAATTCTTTAGCATCTTCATCGATGCTCAAACCTTCGCTTTCAGTTATTTTTCCGATCCAATTTTCAACGGCTTTCTTGTTAAGATATCTAAATCTGAAAACAGCACATCTAGATTGGATCGGATCTATTATCTTGGAAGAGTAATTACAAGAAAGGATAAATCTACAATTGGTAGAATATTTTTCCATAGTTCTCCTTAGAGCTGCCTGGGCGTCAGGTGTTAGAGAATCGGCTTCATCCATGAATATTATCTTGAAACCGATATCACTTATAGTCGAGGTCCTGGCATATTCTTTTATTTTGTTCCTGATAACGTCTATACCCCTCTCGTCACTGGCGTTCAATTCAAAGAAATTTGCACTCCATTCATCATCGTACATCTCTTTCGAGAGGGCGATGGCAGATGTGGTTTTACCAGTCCCTGCAGGACCGGCAAATAAAAGGTGAGGTAAACTGCCTTTCTCGACATATGCTTTTAGACGCTCTATTGTTGATTCTTGACCATACACATCATCTAGAGTTTCAGGCCTGTATTTCTCTGTCCAAATTTTCTCCATTCTACCGCTATATACGATTACTTTCATTGTTATAATTCTTTCCACTATTTTTAAAAACAGGCCAAAAAATAAAATAATAGGAAACCATTTTTATAAACGGTGTCTGGATTGAAAGAACCTGAAGAGTTAGTGGATGAAAATACCCGAGATGAACTTAACAAGATCGCGAAAGAAGCCGGTATCAAAAACCCAAGTTCTTATAAGAATAAATTATCATTGGCTGAGGAGATCGTACGTAGTAAGAAGGCTAAAAAGTACGCGAAGAAACCAATCGGTTTATATATAGAGGATTGATACTAAAAATCCTGTTTAAAAGTTTGAGGTCACTTAGTCATGATAAGACGTTACCGAGGTCCTAAGCGAGCTAGTAAGACTGAACAGAAGAAGTTGGTTCAGAACGCAAAAGAGCTTCAGAAAGATCCCATGAAGGTCGTTCCGGAATGTAAAGGCAGCTGCTTTTTATGTAAATTTGGAAGGGTTAAAAGGAAAGTTAAAAAGATCGAGAAATACAAGGATGATGAGGAAGCTTTGAAGAAGTACTCTAAAAGTGGTCCAGATTTATCCAAAGCCTTGGCTGGAACTTTGCTTTTAGCCATCGCCGGCAAAGCTCCACGATTGGGAACGGCTAGAACTCCTAAGGGAGAAGTTTCTTACGCGAAAAGAGGTTCGGCTAAAAGTAAGAGGCTGATCGGTTTACAGCATTTTGACGATCCAAATCTTAGATTGATAGCATATACTAAGGAAGCAAAGAAAGGATATTACCTATATTCAGTTGGAGATAGGGTCGTTTGTACTGGTAAAAAGGATGATCCTCCTGAAAAATTCGTAAAGGAAAGTATCACTAACAGTTCTTACGGATTTAAATATGAAAAAAATGTTTATTACTGTAACAGATTTTCTAAAGATAGAGATAACACATACTTTGAACTTAAATGGGAATCTGCGGATAAACGTTTTATCATCGATTCTAGATGTGCAAAAAGCGATTCTAATCTATTCATGGAACTTGTTAATGGTATGATCTCCAAAGATAATTCTAAATCCTTCAAAATAAAAGCTGAGTACAAGATGGATTGTAGAACTGATTGTAAAAATTGTAGATTTGGCGGAGATATTAATGTCGATTCAGATCTGAAGGATGATTATTTCAGCGGAAAGATGTCCGACGACAAATTAATCGAATTGTTCGAAAAAGATTCGTTCAACTCAGTGAAAAGGAAAGAAAATGTCTATGCGATCGGAAATAGGTGTTACGGAAAGGATTTAGTTGGATTTTTAAAGGAATTGAGATACGAAGATCACGAAAAACCTGCTATACAAGCCGCAGTAAAGGGAACTGATGGATTGGTACTGGAGAATGGGACAGTAAACGAATTTTTTTCTAAATTATGGGATAGGAAAGGAATGGAAGCGATAAATTCATTGATCCATGATAAAAAAACATCAAAAGAGTTGTATGAAAAATACGATTTAGATAAAACTCATCCTAGAGAGATATTGAAGAAGGCGTTGAAGATCAAACAGAAAAATGAGAAACTATCGAACCTCCCAGAATTTAAAAAACTTCCACCAAAGGCAAAATTAGCCGATGAATTAGCTAAAACATATAAGATCGAGGGCAGAGAAAGCGCAGTAAAGAAACTAGAGGATATTAAGATTGACGATACAAGGACGAGATCTTTAGCATACGGTTTTATGAAGGCCTTGGGTGAAGGAGATTCCCTTCGATGGAAGTACAGTGAAAGCGAAGTCGAATCTGGAGAATTTATGGAAGGGTATATCGAAACTTTATTAGAAGCTGATGGAAAAGAGTACGCCCGTGCACTTAAAAATCTTTTAAAGATAAGTGGGTCTACCAAAGAGATCGAAGTGAAAGAATAATCCAAAATATTTATATAGACAATTGAAGAATGAGAACTTAATATGTCAGCAAAGAAACAGGGTGGCGGTGGTTTT
>CAYNQI010000004.1:0-23491 GCA_964399335.1 uncultured Thermoplasmata archaeon
GCACCTGCCACTTCCTCCGATGTGAAACGAAAATCCGGGAATCTTTTTTTTTCGACTTCCATTTTGTACCTAAATTCCCAAAGTGATATTAAAATTTATTTAGAGTCTTTAAAAGATATTTGATCCTATTAGATCAGTTTAGAAAATTATATCAATTATGTTCTTAATAAGGATATCAAAATGATAGGTTATCGAAGTCATAAACAGGTCACAATCCTTATCATTCTATTTTTAGCCATTTCATTTATCAGTGTACCTTTTTTATCAACCCGGGTATCTAGTTCCAGTTTAGAAGACTCTCCTTGGCCCTCATTTGGAAGAAACTCTAGAAATACTGGCCAAAGTACCCAATCTACGAATCACTCAGACGTAGAAGAGATATGGAGATTTAGAACCGATGGTCCTATAAGAGCTTCACCGATGATAGATGAAAACGGTACGATATACCAGGCTTCAGGCGATGGTAATTTATATGCCATCAGTCCAGATGGGACTGAAAAATGGTCTTTTGCTACCAGAGGGGACTGGATAATATCAACTCCAGCTATTAGCGATGACGGAACTATATACATAGGATGTGAAAGAGGTTTATTGTACGCTATCCAGAAAGATGGAACAGAGATATGGAATTTTACAACAAACAGCAGAATTACTTCATCACCAAATATTGGTCCTGATGGGTCAATTTACTTTGGTTCTCTAGATGGAAATTTATATGCCATCAATGTGGATGGAACCGAGTATTGGAATCACAGTACTGAAGGTGAAATCCACTCCTCACCTGCTGTTGACGAGGAAGGGATCATCTACATCGGTTCAAATGACGGAAATTTATATGCCATAAATCCAGATGGAACCGAAAAATGGAAATTTTCGACGGGGGACCGTATACTATCCTCACCTGCAATCGATGGGGATGGGAATATATACTTTGGATCGGAGGACACCAAGATCTATGCTGTTGATAGAGAAGGAACTAAATTATGGAGTCACTCAACAGGAGATTTTGTGAGTTCATCTCCAGCTATATCTAATGATGGAACTATCTATGTAAGTTCTAAAGATAGTTATCTTTATGCTCTTCATGAAAATGGTACTTTGAAATGGAGATTCTCTACCAACTTTTGGGCTGATTCTTCACCTGCCTTGGGAGAGGAAGGAACCATACATATCGGTTCATATGATGAAAAGCTATTCGCTGTTGATACTGATGGAACTGAGAAATGGACATTTAATACCGAAGGAGTGATACGTTCATCTCCTTCCATAGGCCATGGGGGTACTATCTATGTTGGTTGTCTAGAAGGGTACCTCTACGCTTTAGATGGGATCGGAGAGGAAGATACAGAAGACCAGATAACACCTACTTTACCGATTTCTTATAGATGGATAGTTCTTATAGGTGTTTTATCTATATTGATCGTTTTGATAATATTTGTAACCCGAAATAAGATCTCGTATTTTTGATATGAAATATACATCTCATGGGCAAACGTATTTTAAAATACTCCTAACTTTAAAATAGATGAATTACGTTTCCATTTTGATGTACGGTGAACATAAAGCACCTTTCAAATTTGAGAGAGGACCTTTGATAGTATCCACAGAAGAGACAGATGAAGGTATAAATTATCATCGAGAATATGAAGATAAAATACTTGATAAAACAATATTTAGCAAAGGTAAAAACATTATAATCAATCCGATCGAACCTCTAAATACACCGAAAGCCTTGACATCTGCACTTTTAATAGAGATGGATAAACCATTGGTATTAGAACCGAAGAATAAAAAAAGAATCTATCTAACGTATCCATTAGAAATAGGGGTGTTCGTTAGAGGTAAAAAACATCACAAGGATATAGATATATTCACTCTGGTAAAAAACAAATACACTCTTTACGGAGATGTTAAGACCGGTACAATATGTAAATACTGGAATAGTGAATTACATACATCAGAACCCTCTCCTGATCCTCTTCATGAAGGGGTTTTAGAATTACAACTATTCAATTCTGCTGAAGAATGGATAGAAGTGACTAAATCAGTTTTTAACGCATATGGCATGGTCATGTTCTATGATGATAATACCGTATCTATGAAAGGACAAATGAAAATAGTTGGAGAAGAGAAATCTGCTACACGATTTTTAGCTGAACCATTGAGGGAAGGGATGACTAGATCCCTAGAAGTCTTCGAGAAAAAAGTACAGCATCTAAAAGGTGCTCGGTTCATAATGGAAGGTGGTATTTGATGTGGGATCGGATCATCTTCCAGAATATTACTGTTAGTGATGTTATACTTAGTTTCCTTATAATCCTTGTATCCGTGCTTATAGGTAAAGCATTAACACTTAGTATGAAAAAAAGGTTCAAGGATAGGATTTCGAAAGACAGGCTGAACACGATATCTAAGACAGTTTATTACCTCATAATTATTGCTGCATTTATCACTGTTCTACCGATCCTTGATATCAACCTATCAGGTCTGATGGTGGCGGGAGGGATCATGGCTATTGTAATAGGTTTCGCTAGTCAGAGTATTGTGTCGAATCTTATCTCAGGAATTTTCCTTACTTTTGAGAGACCTCTAAGAGTTGACGATGTTGTTAATATAGGTGGTTCTGACGGAACTCTTGGAATCGTTGAAGACATACGTTTGATCTCCACATCTATTAGAACCTTTGAAGGAGTTTACGTGAGGATCCCTAACGAGAAGGTTTTCACTTCAAATATCACAAACTTCTTAGAAAATATAGCTAGACGTTTTGAATATAATGTTGGTATAAGGTATCAAGATGATGCTGAAGAAGCTACTGATATAATCATGGAAGTTATCGAGAACCATCCCCTAGCTCTTAAAAATCCTCCCCCACAAGTTTTCGTAGAAGATCTTGGAAGTAGTGCAGTCAATCTGAAAGTCAGAGTATGGGGTCCATCCACGGATTGGTTCCAAATAAGGATTGAACTACTTTGGAGAATAAAGAAGACTTTAGAGGAAAATGAGATAAAGATACCTTTCAATCAGCAGGAAGTCTGGTTCATGAATGAGTTAGAAAAAGAAAAATAAAAAAGGTTTTGAAAGGTTTTTTGAGTTCGGTAAACCAAATCATTACTCGGATACAGTTGTCACTGTATTATCTACTAAGTATGTGTTCGGTATCGATTTTTTATTACCCATTTCATCGACAATTATTGTATTATACCTAGTGATCTCTTTGACTTCACCAGAGTACTCACCTACTTCGATCTTTTCACCTGGTTTTACTATCTCTTTGACCTGTAGATAACCACCCATGTTGGACATAACACCTTTTAAACCATAAGCAAAACCTGCTCCGAGTCCTATCATCACTGCACCTAATGTTATACCAAAGGCTAGATAGAGTACTGGTACCTCGATACCTAACTGTGCTAAAGCCATTGTTATAACTATGTAGATCACTAAGAATTTAACAGCGTTCGCTACAAGTGCAGGGAATGGTACTTCGTGTTTCTCAGAGCTTTCCATGGTCTTGTCATAAAGCCAACCAGCAACCCAAAGACCAAGTAACACGATGATTGCGGCTGCAAACAGGTTGGGTATCCATAGTATCACGGTTGTAACCAATTGAGCTAGTATCTCGATGCCTAAGACTGCGACAGCGATATTGATAAAGACCAGCATCACTGTAACTTTCACTAGGAAATCAACGAATTTCATTACTACTCCAGGCTTCTTGATAATGTCCTCTGCAGGTTTAATGAACTTACCGGATTCCATCTCTTCAAGTAACTTGTGTACTAGATTTAGGACAAAATCGGTGACGATCAACCCTACTATTATTATCGCCATGGCAACTAACAATCTAGGGAAATAAAGTAGTATCGGATTGATCAATGTATGAAGTGCTTCAATAGCTAAAATATCAAGAGCAATTTGTATAAAGATAACCAGGATCCAGACCTTTACCAGTGTTAACGCAATACCTAAAACTGAAAGACCTTTGACCATTGTTTTGTCGTCGGCTCTAGTTAACGTCTTACCTATTTCTGCCTCGTTTAGCCAATTACGTATCCATTTAACTACATAGTCTGCGATTACTAGTCCTGCTAAGACTACGAAGAAAGCTACTACCACTCTTGGGAAGTATCCCAGTATAGGATTGACAAAATCAGTAAGTGCCCTGATCGCTAGGATGTCCAACGCAGCTTGTACAAAGAAAAGTACAACCCATACCTTTATGATAATTCCTAGAATGCTGAACAAGCTATAACCAGTAGCTTTTAATTGTTTGTCCACAGATCTGAGTGATTTCTTTAAACCAGTTTTGTTTAAAACTTTTACTACCATCTCTGATACTAAAGTTCCAACGTATAGACCGATGACTATCAAAAGTGCAGCAATAAGTGCTCTAGGTATGAACAGTATTATTGGAGATAATATGTCAGATATAATTTCTATATCCGCAGCACCGACTCCTAGCTGTAGGAATATCAGGAAGATAAACCAGAATATGAAGATACTGATAAAGTGCGAGACACTTTTAAATCCCATCTTCCTGAAATGCCTTCCTAATTTTACTTTTTTCATGGCTTTTTCGAAACCCACTTTTTCTAAGAATTTCCTGAAAACACCGGCAATTATCTTCGATACCACATAACCTACTAGTACAAAGACAAGTAAGAATATTAGACCAGGTAGGAATTCCCAGAATTGTGCTTCCATCTCTGCAAATGGTTCACCAAAGCCTCCAAGCTTTACTCCAGCATCATATAATGCATCACTAATTGGACTTGACATTCATATCACACCCAACATGGGTATTATAATATGATTATATAAAAGTTATGTTTAGTTTTCTTATTTTTAAAGAATAATATTCAACATAATTATCAACAAATTAAATTTTGAGTAAAATTGATTTAAACTATTAATCAAAGGAAATCTTTTATATATATCTTACTTAGATGTATTTAATGGTGATAATAATGGGTAAGGATAGTGATTTAAAAAAATCTTCTTCTAGAAAAAAAGATCAGGCCAAAAAGCTTGAAAAAGAAGCAAAGTTCGAACAAAAGGCAGCTAAACAAGATAAGAAGATAGATGGTTTAAAAAAGAAGATCAAGAAACAAAATGAAAAACTAAAAAAACTAGAGAAAAAATTAGAAGAAGAGAAAAAGAAGAGGCAAGAATACATAAACAAATCTAAAAAACAGTAACAAAAACAATTATTTTTACATTTTTTATTGTTACTTTCACTATTTTCACTTATCCCCCTCGGGTTTATCCTTATAAATAACGACTCTATTTTTCTAAATGTGAAGCATATGATAGAAGAAGACGCTCACTATAGTTGGAAAGAAGTGTATCGCAAACTTGGTTGCGACATAAATTACGATAAATGAATAGCAAATAGGGTATACTCCGATATTACCTATAACCGAAGTAATCGAATAAAGGCTTCGAAAACGGGAATATATTTCCTTTTGAATGCGGGATAGCAGATAGGTTGGGCTCCTATCTGCTTCCATATTTCCGCATTTTTATCTTTTATACACCCAAAGGTTTATTTATAACTACCATAAACCTTAATTATGAGAGATTAATTTACCGAAAGAATTTTGAGGTGGATAAAATGGAAACACAGGAAGAATTAGAGCAAATTTGCGACATGTTGGACCGAATAGAAGAAGATACAGCAATTCCTAGAAATATAAGGGAGAATTCAAAAGAGTGTGAGAAATTGTTATTAGAATCTGATGATGATCTTGACGTTAGAATAGCATCTTCTATATTTAAATTGGAAGAGATGGCTGATGATCCGAACATACCTTTACATGGGAGAACACTGATTTGGAATGTAATCAGTAGACTAGAATCTATTAAAAATGAGGAAAACTCGTCCTAATCCATATAATCCTCGAAGTTTTTCTTACCTTTTAACAAATTTTCTAGGACTTTTTTCAAATCATCTACATTAACTCGGACTTGTTCACTTGAACGTATTTCTCTTATGGTTATTGTGTTCTCTTTTATGGTATCATAATCTACTGTCATACAGTAGGGAGTACCTATCTCATCCTGTCTAGCATATCTTTTACCGATAGATCCGCTTTTATCCCAGAACATTTCAAAATCTTCATTCAGATCTTCAAAGATATCTCTAGCCTTTTCGGGCAAACCATCCTTTCTAACAAGCGGAAAAACAGCCCCAGTATATGGTGCAATTTTTGATGGAAGTCTTAACCAAGTTCTATCAACGTCATTATACCCTTTATCCAACAAAGCCCAGATATTCCTATCAACACCAAAGCTTAGTTCAATAACATGTGGTATTTTTCTACCATTATCTGTAGGTATCGACATCTTTTGGCCGGATCTTTCTTGATGTTTCTTTAGGTCATAATCACTTCGATAATGTACACCATCAATTTCTTTCCATCCACCTAAAGTATCAAAACATATCTCTAAGTCGAAATGAATTTCATTGTAAAACGCTTTCTCATCTTTAGAAAGTTCTCTTAATCGAAGATCTTTAACATCTATTTCCATAACATCGGTATAAAACTGATAAACCTTCATAAGATGATAAACAAAGAATTCGGGTAGATCATCTAATTCACTTACGTCTATTTGTTTAGCTTCATCCCAATCAGATCTTTTAACCCTTAATTCGATCTCAGCTTCATCGTCATACTTTTTCTTAAAAACCTCATTATGGATACTGGGTACAAAAAATATTTGAAGCTCGGCCTGTTCAAATTCTCTTTGACGGAAGATACCCTGTCTAGGAGATATTTCATTCCTGTATGCTCGTCCTATAATACCCAATCCCATAGGCATCCTCTTTCGTAAAGCTCTGTATTCTCTATTAAAATTTAAATAGATGCCTTGTGCAGTCTCTGGTCTTAGGAAGCCTTTAGTATCGCCTGTAGGGCCTATATCGATTTCGAACATCATGTTAAAATCTTCAGGTTCTGAAAAATGTCCCCCACAGTTAGAACAGGATATGTCTAGGTCTTCTATCTTATTTTTTATCTTTTCTAATCCCATCCATTCAGCATTTTCACCGGTCTCTTCTTCTATTATGTGATCCCCCCTAAAAGAGTAACCACATCTTTCACATTTGATTAAAACATCAGAAAAATGATCTACATGACCAGAGGCTTCAAGGGCTTTATAAGGTAGTATGTTTGTAGTATCTAAAAGATGATAGTTCTCGTCTAAGCCCAAAAAGAAATCTTTCCAGGCCTTTTTCCAATTCTCTTTTAATCTGGTCCCCAAATGCCCATAATCATAAAAACCAGATTCACCACCGTATATCTCAGCACTCTGCCAAATAAAACCTCTTCTCTTGCAAGCTGACTCTAAATCATCTTTCTTAACCATCGAAAAAACCTCATATTATAGCTGCTAGTAGATCAAGTTCATAAACCATTGTTTGTAATGTATCTGTTTCATCTACCACCGGTAACTGGCCGTAATCGTTTCTTCTCATTATTCGGGCAGCTTCGTGGATCTCTGTACCGTAGAAAACTGATATAGGTTCCTCTATCATAGCTTCTTTAACCGGAATGTCAGGCAATTCGAACTTGGATTCTTCATAATATAGTTTCATTATGTTCTTTAAACCCTGCCAAGACCAGGTATTCTCATCCTGCTCTAAACCAAGTTCTGATATCATCAATTCACCATTGATCTCAGAAAGATTAAACAGATCTCTATCTGTGATTATGCCAACAAGAGTTGTATCTTTATTCACAACAGGAAATGCATATATCCCTGTTAACTTCATTGTTTGAAGGGCTATTTTGATAGGAGTTCCCTCGTACATAGGAACACAAGGGCTACTAGCAGTATCGCCTACTGGTGCATCAATACCAAGCTCTTCAACATATTGCAGCATATCAGCAGTAGTGATTATGCCTACACATTTATCACCATTTTCTATAACGGGTAAATAATGTACTGATTCCTTCACAAACATGTTGGCAGCCTTTTGTAGAGTATCTTCAGCAGATATCTTTGGATGGTCCCTTTTATATAGCATAGCAAGCTGTTCCTCATCAGGATGGTCAAAAATATCATGCCTGCTTAGAAATCCTTTTAAGATATCATCTTTTACTACAGGGACACCGGTTAATTTATTTTCAACCATTATCTTCATCACATCTCTCCTATTACCTGGTAGCTCTGCTACTACAGGATCTTTTGTCATTAAATCTTTAACTTTCTCCATTTCATTCATCCTCCTTTATCTTTATTACCATAACGGGACATTCTGCATGCCTAATCACTTTTTCAGCAGTACTTCCTAATAGCAACCTTGAAAATCCTGAACGTCCATGAGTACCTATTACAATTATATCAGAATCTTCAGATTCTTCAATTATTATCCCTACAGGATGGCCTTCTTTTACACTTCTTTCGATATCAACCCCGAACTCATCAGACTTTTCTTCAATTTTATCTAGTACTTCTTCACCTTTATTTTTCATGTGACTTGTAATATTGGTGACTAGATCGTCTGGTGGTAGATCTATGAAGGTAGATGTATCTACTACAAATAGAATTTTTGCTTTTGCACCAATTAATCTAGCTAAAGATAGTCCTTTCTCAACAGCCACGGAATTTGCTTCTGAACCGTCGGTCGGTATCAATATTTTTTTATAGCTTTCCATCTTACCACACAATTATATCTTTAATATCCTTTGGGGACATTTTTGTTACAACTCCATAATTAGGTTCACAATCTTTTTTCTCCAGCACCATATAGGTGTCCTCTTTAATATCAAAATTTGCAACATTGGAAGAGGGATATAAACTTTCCCTTGGATTCCAAGTAGCCATCATTAAAATATCTTCTGCTTTAACACCTCCATTTAACCGGCTCAACCTATAGGCAAGATCCATCTCTTTAAACATATCTGGTCCAGCTAACATTGCATTATCTGTACCCAAGGATAAAGTGACATTATTTTTTAACATCCACGGTATATCTGGTATTTTACCAAAATATATATTACTTCTAGGACAGACCACTATAGGGATGTTTTCATCTACACATATTTGAAGGTCAGCTTGAGTGGCTTCTATCATATGGATCAGATGATGGATATCAAATTCACAAATATCTTCCAAAGGTTCTCTAACGTCCTCAGAACAATGTAGAGCAAAAGGCACTCCCAATCTATTTGCCTCCTCCGCAATTTGATTGAATTGATCCTTATCCCAATCCCTGTAAGCGCTTAGACCGATACCATCAGAATATGATAATAACTGTTTTAATTCATTTTCATCATATTTCCTATTAGACGGTCGTCCAAAAATTTGTAATTTGAATCTTTTATCAAGAGCTTTGATCGCCTTTTTTATGATTCTTACACCCTCTAATCCTCCTTCTCTGAATTCGATAGCATTTCGCACACCATCTATTATCATTTCATTAAAAAATCTACACATACCCTCAATGATAGTATCATGATCTGCATTTTCAAGTGCCCTATGTTTCAAACCTCCGGGTCCTACAACTTCTTCTATGGATCCTTCTGGAGCAGTTTTGATAAATGAGTCGCCACTATGTGTATGAGCATTAACAAACGTTGGCACAATTATAGCACCTTCACCCTTATCTCCACCCTCTTCAAATTCTACGACTTTACTGTCCTGAATATAAATTTGAGCTTGAACAAAACCTTCTTTCTTTAAGAAAGGACCAGAGTAACTTTTCATGTCAATTATAAAGGGAAGTATGTTATATAAGGATTTTATTCAGGTGATTATCTGTTATATAAAGACATACCGCAATCAGGGCATTCCTCTCTGTTATCTGGAAAGATTTTACCGCATTTTGTACATCTTACAGACAAATTATTACCACAATTTCTACATAACAAAGATTCTTTATTCACAGGCTGCTTACATCTACTACATTCATAGTTTCTAGCTACTTTTACAGGTTCATCCTCATTCTCAAAGTTTTGATTCTCATTTCTTTTGAAGATCTCCTTATTAGATTGATCTTCAATAGATTTTACATTATGTCTTTTAGAAAGCCTTTTTCGTTTTTCATATACTATTCCTTTCCTAGCTCTCGGTACTGTGATAAAAGCAAACAATAAAGAGATGAAGAACAAGGGTATGGATAAGGCTATGTGAACGTAATTGTATCCCAAACTATAGGTTTCTCCTAAACTATTTATCATAAACAATACTCGGATACTGAAGATCAATGTTACAGCGGAGGATAATAATAATGGGATTGAAGACATTATCAAATAATTGGCCAAAAGCTTTTTCTTAATTTTTCTAGCGAGAACTCCTACTCTCCCTATCAAGGCAAATAATATACTAAAGCTAAAAGCACCACTAGTGTAGTTTATATTACTATTAATACTCGAAATATTTTCGTCATCAATTTCAGACATCTCCATCTTAGAAATCCAAATCCTACCCTCTTCAGTTACTATATCTTCAGTAATCCAAGGAAAGACTGGTGTCAAAATAAGCCCGATCAAAGCTATATAAAACATGGACATGAGCATATAATCGATCAATTTCTTAGTGATTTTCATATCTTAATCCACTCCCTTTTTAATTGGCTTTTTTACAGGTCTTTTAACCTTATCCATTTCACCCTTTTCCTGATGGTTATTAACCTTCTCATCATTTTCCATTTTTGTTTTGAACTTTAAAGCTGATGATTCTTTTTTTATTGCGCCCATACTAATATTCAGCATGAATACACCAATTGCTGCAAAGGCTAGTGGAGCAGGTGTGAATAATATACCATCAATATCTTCTGACATTATTGTAAATCTATTGAAGGATATCATGACCCCTAAATAATAAAGTGATATGAATATGAAATAAATAGATAAAACAACCAAAATATTGGCTAGCACCAATTTTGCCCAACTAGATTTAAGTGCCGATATCAATTCTACATCTTCTAGAAAATTTAGTATTATCAAAATCGCACCAGAAAATAAAATCACAAATAGCATTACAAAAAAATCACTGCCGACAAATAAATCTCCAAGTGCTAAATCTAAAAGGGCCGATAGTAACTCGTCACCGAGTACTTTAGCCCAAGGTAAAACAAACCCCAAGATCACTCCCGCCAATGATATAAAAATAAAATAAATACCTGTTTTATACCTTGTACCATCAGATTTTTTACCCCTATATTTATTTCTATATCTCTTTTTGCCTTTCCTTATCATATTTTCATATTCTCCATAAACAACCCCCCGTATGAATAATACTATAAATATCTTTCATCCATAGATAATTATAAATCCAGTAATTTATACTAAACGTTAAATATTGATAATCTTTATAAACTTAAAAGCGCCGAGAGAGGGATTCGAACCCCCGAGGTGCAAAGCACCACGAGATCTCCAATCTCGCGCCTTACCAGACTGAGCTATCTCGGCAGGTGTATCAGCTGTTTATAGGTGAAAACAAGGTGATATATAATCTATTTCCATTTTTTAGGATATTCTCCGACAGGATGGAAAACTCTATCGGTTTTAACTACAAGACCTTCTTCCATATTCATTATTTCCTCTGCATTATAAACAGATTCACCTATAGCGATACCTTCATTTTTAGTAGAAATCAGTGATACTGTATCCCCCCTTTCGAAATCGTCCATCTCCAAGATACCAGGAACCGCCAGATCCGCACCATTCAAGATGGAGCCAGCTGCTGTGTCTTTGATCTTAATTTTGGGAAATACATCTAAAGCCCTTTCATAAGGAACGAGTATTTGTTCTAAATCAATACTAGCGCCTTCCTTATAGGAATCCTGTGCATCTTTAATATCCTGTAAAATAAAACTTTCCTCTTCTGTAAAAACACCAGATTTTATCCTGCGAAGGTCCATCATATGACCTCCAGTTCCTAGAGCCTTTCCAATATCCTTACATAAAGTTCGAATATAGGTACCAGATTCACATCTAACTAAGAACAAATAGTTCCTATCGGTATGATCTAAAATTTCTATTTCATGTATAGTCCTGATCCTTCTCTCTCTTTTAACGCCTGATCTTAAAGGAGGCATCTGATAAATTTCACCTTTGAATTCTTCTAAGATCTCTTCAACACTACTAAAACTTACATTTCCATGGAAATGTAATGCAGCTACATACTCTTTGGGAACATTATGTAGAAGGTCGATAACTCTTACAGAGTATCCCAAACCCATGGGTAATACACCGGTTACTTGAGGATCCAAAGTTCCACTATGTCCTGCTTTACAATCAAATAAATCTTGAACCCATGAAGAAACCTGATGACTTGTCGGTCCAGCTGGTTTATCTATTATTATCAAAGATCTTTTCAAAGCTTCCTCTATACTTCTCTGCTCTGGATACTTCCCCCACTCAGATATGGTATTAACCTTCTCTTTAATATGATCCATTTAGAACCCCATCGATAATTTTGGATACGATCTCCTCAGGAGTGTTTTTACTTGAATCGATAACAATATCATATAAATCCGTATCAAGTAAATCGATATCATAATAATCTCGATATCTTTTTTTTTCGCTCTTCTCCCTTTGTTTAACCAGTTTTTTTGTCTCCTTTAGATCTTTATCTTCCCTATCTGCTATCCTTTTAATGCGAGTCTTAAAGTCTGCTTCTATCCAAACTTTATAAGCATCTTTATCAGATCTAAAGAGCATATGACCCGTTAATCTACCTTCCAATATACGACCTGGCTTTGCTTTCCTAACTATTCTTTCGTCGAGTTCTATATCGATGTTTTTATTATTCTCAGCAACATCCCCAAATTCTTCTAAACTGTATCCTTCTTCTTTAGCTAATTCTCGAAAGATTTCACCAGTGGATATCAACTCCATTCCAGTCTTATCACTAAGAAGTTTAGCTGCTGTACTTGTGCCACTTCCCGGTAACCCACTTACTGTGATTAATATATTACCAAAATCTTTCATTCGACCTCACTCAAATCATCTTCTTTTTTTAATCTCTTTTTAAAGGTAAATATCTGAAGAGTAACTCTTAATACCTGTCCAAGAGGGATTGACAACAGCATGTAAACCCCTATCCACTGTGGAAAGGGCATTAAACATAGATCATAATTCTTTAAGAAACTTGCATTAAACGCCCACGGAACTGAAAAAGTATCGTTGGGCAATCCTTCAAGGAAAGTCCATAACCATCCAAATATCGATATTATAACGATCATAGTTACAGCCATAGACTTGATTTGTGGTTTGAAAGTCTTCATTTGAAGTTTAGAAACTTCAGGTTGGAGTTTTTCCATCCTCTTGACTTTCGTGGTTTTATTGGCTTTTTTAGCCTCCATCAATTCCTTTTGGAAAGCAGATGTTTTGTGCTGTGTTTCTGCCATATCCACCCAATCGATGAATATATCTCTTGCAAGGGTAGAAAAAGTTATCATCATAGTACCAGTTAACACAAGAGTTAGAACTGGATAATTACCATTAAAACCAACTAAAGGCTCTAATACAGTCCCAAGTGCAAGACCAATAGATGTTCTCATACTTTCATCGAACATCACCATTAAGGTCAATATCCCTAAAAATATGTAGATGAATCTCCTTAAACTAAACAGTTGTTTAGGTTCTTCATCTTCTCCTATATTTTCCTCGGCTGTACCTTTTTCGCCTTTATCGGTCATTTAAACACCTATCTTTGTAAACGGCAACTTATTATTGATTGCCGAAGAAATCTCTTAATACTGGATGCATCTCCATCATCTGTTCTTTACCCATCTGTTCGTATAACTCTGTCAAAATGCTGATAGCTAGGAAAAGACTGACACCTCCAGCATCCCCGACTGTTCCAAGTAGATTCGCACCAGCGGCTAGTGTACCTATAAAGAACCCACTGAAAATCGTGATAGCAGGTATATATCTTTTTAACACCTTCTGCAAAACCCTTGGATCTCTTCTAAAACCGGGTATCTGCATACCACTATCCTGGATCTGTTCCGCAACTGATTCGGCATCCATATTAGTGGTTCTTACCCAGAATATTGAGAATAATATACAGAACACTGTCAAAAACAAGAAATTACCTATTACTCTAGCTACTATCTGCAAGCGACTATAAGTCCAGCCTACTCCTTCTGGAGACATCATAGCTAAATAATCACTAGATAATAATGGAATAAGCCACTCGCTGAGACCTCGTACGTCAGAAATATACCAAACTAGACCTGATATCGGCTCGGTTGTACCGGGTTGATAAACTCCTAACCAAGCTTGGCCTCCAAGTAATGGAAAATTCTGAAAGGTCGGATTGGTGTAAAATAACATTGAAAAAAGATTGATATTTGCCAAGAGCGCATGGGCAAGGATAATTGGAATCACAGATGCGTAGATCAGTTTAAGTGGATAACGTCCTCGAGCTCCTCTTGCTCTACCATGTGCTAACGGTAACTCTACCCTTGAAGACTGTACATAAGCTACCATCAAAAATATGAGAATCGTAGTAGGTAGAGTTATCAAAGCATTAGGTGGTTGCAGTAACAGTGATTCAAAAGTGCCGCCTACTAGTTCTTGAGCAGAAGAATGTTGGAAAGTGTAAATTGCCCTTGGAATGGCACCAACTGGAGCTTCCGTTCGTCCAGCTGGGTCAGGTGCCCAGTTAAATATACCAGTGAACAGACCTTGTGAAACCCCAGCAACGATGAATAAACTTATCCCGCTGCCTATACCCCATTTTGATACCACCTCATCCATAAGGAAAAGAAGGTAACAACCAACTGAAAGTTGTATAACTAGTATCATTCTTGCTAACATTAAACCCTGACCAGCAACTATACCATCGAGTGTATTAATGAAACTTTGTCCTGGTACCAAAAATCCATAAACCTGAGGTATAGCTGATACTAGGATCATAACAATTACAAGGAATTTTTGTGTATTCTGATAAACCGCTTTATCATCTGGATCATTCATATCCAGATTTATTATATCCGCTCCTTGAAAGAGCTGCATGATAATAGATGCATTAACGATAGGCATGATGCCGAGGTGGACAATAGAACCGGATTCTCCAGCAAAGATCGCTCTAAATTGTTCAAACAAGTCCATCGTTTGTGCTGGATCTAGACCATATATCAATATATTCGTCATAGCGAAATATATAACAAGTATCAAAATAGTCCAGATAATCTTCCTCCGAAAATGAACGTGCCCTTCTGGTTGTTTCACCGCAGGCATCCTGTCCACTAGTGGCTTGAGCTTGTATAACCTGCTCTTTTCTTCATCCTCGGCCATCTTCTATTCGCTCCTAATCTTCCTCTGTAATAACGCCTCCACCAGCCTCTTCGATTTTCCTAACCGCTTTTTCACTGGTAGAGGGTATTTTAATATTCAACTGGAATCGCGCTTTTCCTTGGCTCAACAACTTATCATATCCTGCTTTGCCAAGATCAACTTCATAACCTGATCCTTTCTTCGAAGCGTATCCCATTTCAATAAAATCATCTAATTTCTGTTCAACTTGATATATGTTTATTGGTTCTTTCTTTTCAACCAAACTTTGTGGTCTAGAAAAACCTTTAGGACCAAAATAATCTTTATCTTCTTTGACTATGGATTTCCATTTGTGTTTTTGAAGGCCAGCTTTACCTCGACCACCACGTTCTCCTGCTCCTCTGCCACCTTTGATACCTCGACCGTGAGTGCGTGAACCTCTGTTCTTTTTAGTCTTTTTTTTACCCATGATATCACTCTCTACTTTTTACCTTCATCATTTAACATTTTTTCGAGGATTTTATTTATACTTTTGCCTCTGTATCCAAGCGATCCACCTGTCTTATAGGGTTTTTTAACACTTTTGAACCCACCTCTAGGGGGGTGTAAAGCAAACATATTTTTTAAATCAGGTACCTCTGTGATTTCAGCCTCACCATTTAACAATTTTTCCGAAAACTCTTCGATACTATCGTATTCAGTGCTTTTAGACATATACTCATCGGTGAGAGTACCGTTGATATTGGAATTGTGTTTAAGAAGGGACACAAGAGTATCCTTATCTATTTCACCCCAAGTCACGATATCTTTTATTTTTTTAAGTCCTCCTTTATGGATTTCATCCTGAGGTATTAAGGTACAGTGATTAACTTTGTTCATTCTCATAGATTTAAGCGCATTCTCCATCCTCTGGGACTTGTTCCTTGGACTTCTTATACGGATAACAGCAAAAACCATTACTCATCACCACTCTTTTTACCGATATTTCCCTGTATTCCTTCGATTATACCTAATTCATTAGACTGGGATTCAGTAACTCTCATTTCAGTTGTTTTTTCCATAGCATCGAACACAGCCTTAGCATAGTTTACAGTTGTTTTTGTATGACCTTTAGAGAAACCCCAAACATCCTGTATACCTGCTCTAGAAAGGATTGATTTTGCGGTATCACCAACAGCAAGACCGATTCCACTAGGAGCTGGGAACAGTTCTATCCAAACAGATCCTGACTTTCCAGTCACTCTAAAAGGTATAGTATGGGGTTGACCACAACCACATTGCCATGATCCATCTCCTCTTCTTATTCTTACAATATTTAGTTTTGCATTATCGATACTTTTTCTAATGGTTGGACCTACTTCCTTTCCTTTTGCAGTCCCTAAACCAACATATCCATCTCGATTTCCTACGACGGAAGCAACTGTAAATCTGACTCTTCTACCTGAATCAGACATTCTTTGTACCATATTGACATCAAGAACATCATCGTCCAAATTTGGTAGGAGTGCATCGACTATCTCAGATTCTCTTATAGGGAGTCTAGTATCTAGGGCTTCAGCCATCGTTGTAATCTCCCCTCGTTCAACCATCCTACCTAATCTAGTTTTGGGATTCCAATTCGCCATTATAAAGCCTCCAATTTTTCTTTAACTTGGTTAAAGTTACCTACGATTTCTTCGTTTATATGTTCACCTTTTTTACGAGGTTCTGTAGGAAGTATTTCAGGATCGTGAGGAATATAAACTCCTGAATCGACAATACCGTTTAATGCTGAAAATATTTTCCCACCTTTTTTGGGAACATTCAAACCAATGTCTAATACAGCTTCTTCTATACCTTCTTTTTGAGCTTTTTTACCAGCTAGATAACCAACAAGGTATGAACAAGGTAAATTTGATCCATGGCCATCCCAGCCATATTCTTCTAAATGGTTACTGTCTATGTTTATTTTGACTTTATCCCCATCTTCATGATAATCTGTAAACTGGACTATTATTTTATTGTTAGTAACCCTAACTACAGCTCTTGTTTTACCTGATTTCAATAATCTTAATCTTTGTCTATAATCTGTTTTACCTTCGCGTCTCCTCTTTAAAGGCATCCTGTATGTTGGTCCTTCAGCCATCGTTATTCTCCTCCAAATGTTCATAATCCTCTTCTAAATATCCTTCCATTTTAAGATGTAATACCATGTCCGATTTATTTTCAAAAGTACCACCTTTAGCTTTGTTGTAGAACTTTCGATAAATTGTAGAATCTATGTAATCATTATCTCTGAGATATCTTAGTTCTCTCCTTATTGATCTTATTCTTTTCTTCCAGTCTTGTTTAGGTGGATTCCTAGCGGTTTTCTTTCCTTTTCTTTTACCATATCCACCCCTACGACCCTTCCTTTTCTGGTTCTTTTTATATCTGTGCCTGCCTTTAGAATTGCCTTTAACAGGTTTCTTCTTTATAACATCATTATCAATAAGATTTTTAACTTCCTCACGGGTGATAGCTTCAACGACCTCATCTAACATAGTGTCATCTATCCAAACCCTATCTTTACCGCATTTTAATATGTTGGCGGCGAGTCTTTTTTGATATTTTACATCCATAATAACACCTAAGTTCTATTTAATACTCTTAAATCCATCTCATCAGCTTTATTTTCTATGTCAATTCTCTTTTTCATCCCAACGCCGTGGGCAATTCTAATAGCCTGTGTATCCGGATCCAAGCCGTCCAATTCATCAATGTTATGAACCAAAACATCCTCAAATCCTGAAGGATGAAGATCTCGAACTTTTTTAGGGGATCTATATCCTATATTAGCCACATTTGGCCTGTATTTCAAGTTCTGCCTCATCTTCGAATGTAAACCCTTAGGTTTTCTCCAGGTATTTTTGTCAATCTTTTTGTAACGAAACCATTCCTGTCTAGAGAATTTTGGTCTTCTCCCTTTAATTTTCTTTCTTTTTTTCAGTAAGTCTACTGTTTCATCGTCTAGTTCAGGTTTCTTTTTTACTTCGTAATCTTCATTATCGTTTTCTGACATCATCACTCACCTACTTAATCTGCCTTCCGGCCTTTTCAATTATATAAATACCATCCTGAAATACCCTATTATCAGTATTTTTAATCCTGGTTGCTGATTCTATATTTGCTGCTGTCTGAGCTACATCTTCTTTATTAAGTCCTTTTACGAAGACTTCATCACCTTGTATATCAACTTTTGTTTCACCGAGTATTGGAGCTCTTCTGGGTTTCTTCTCCCCGACAAAATTCTCTATAACTACTTCATCCCCTTCAGATCGGACCTTTACAGGAAAGTGAGAGTAAACAATTTTTAACTTGTACTCAAAATCTTTTTGAACACCATCTACCATATTTTGTAGATGAGAATTGTAAGTTCCTAACAAAGCCTTCTCTCTTTTAGAGGGGTCTTTAACAGATAATGAGATTTCATTTTCTATTAGGTCTATATCTATTCTTTTATCCGGGAATCTTCTACTGATAGTTCCATTTGGACCAGAGATCTCGATTTCATCTCCGGTTCTATTGAAATTCACATCGTCAGGGATTTTTACGACTTTTTCTAATTTTGCTGCTATTGGCATAATACTAACCTCAATAAACGTATGCTAATAATTTCCCTCCAACACCTTTCTCTTTGGCTTCTTCATGAGAAAGTACACCTTTATTGGTAGTGAGTATTAAAACTCCAAAACCTTGTGCCGGTAGGTATCTCGACTCGTATTCTTCTATTTGTTCTGATTTTAAAGACCATCTTGGCTTTACCACTTTACACTTGTTAATATTACCTTTCAATTTAACTAGGTATTCCCCACCTCTTCCATTTTCTATGTATTCAAATTTATCTAAATAATTATTCTCTTGCATGACTTTTAATACTCTTCCAATTAGTTTAGAAGCAGGGTCTATATTACAATCTATCTTACCACTGTCTTCGGCATTATTTATCTTTGATAAAGCATCATTGAGTGGATCATGTTTCATATTTTACACCTCATGAATATTTTTCAAATCCTAAATCTTCAGCTATTTCTCTAAAACACTGGCGACAAACATGTAACCCATATCTTCGTATGATTCCTCTTTTTCTGCCGCAGCGTTTGCACCCTTCTTTTCGCCCAAATTGTTTATCTGGTTTCATTCTATCGCCTCCACGCTAAAGGCTTTTTCGACGTATTCGATGGCCTCTTCTTTGGTTAATTTTTGATGTTCTGGTATTGTTTTAGTTTTCTTTTTTCTTCTTTTGATTCGTTCACCTTTTCGAGCTAGTTCTACAGATATATCCAAACCAAAGATTCCGATATTTGGATCATATTTCATATTTTCAAAATCTGTGTAATCACCGATACCAAAAGAAAAGTTTCCGTATTCATCAAAATTATCCTCAAGGATTCTATCGCTAGTTACCCAGAAGGCCTTTTTTAAGAAATCATAAGCTTTCTTATCCCTAAGCGTAACTTTACAACCGATGACCTGACCTTCTCTAATCCCTAGATCAGCGTTTGTGGTTTTAGAAAAAGTATCAACTGGTTCCTGCCCTGTAAGCATCTTGATTACTTTTCTAGCTTTCCTTTGTTCTTCACCACCGCTACCGACACCTATATTGACAACGCATTTGACAATTCGAGGTTTACGCATGGGATTATCTTGATTCATAATATACCAACCTCTGGAATCTTAATCTCTGGTTTATCGTTTCCAACCACAAATACATACTCTTCAATAGTTGTGATACCATCTTCAAATTTAACCAAATTAGGTTGAGAACCTCTTAGTATTTCATGATCACTGATAACACCGATTTCACCGATATGTTTTCCACCAGTAATTAAAGCCATGTTTCCCTCAGTGAATTCAAAAACATCTATTATCTTTTGTTCTGGTATATTTATCTTTAATACGTCCTTGGTATTATACCTATCAGGGTCATCAACTATAATATTTCTACCATCGTGTAAATTTAACTGACATTTATTACCCTTAATATTGGTCTTTTTCTCAATCTTTGAAAGTTTCCAACCTTCGCCTCCTTTTTCAATTGGAGAGAGACGTATCTTACCATGTTGGTCAAATAACATCCTATAATGTTCATCCAACTCAGGTAAAGATATAACATCCATAAGACCAACGGGTATGTTTTTATCTTTTACGGCATTTCCGTCTAGAAGTATTTTGCTTTCAGAAATTATCATATTTGCTTCTCTTGAACTATCTGCATATTTTAGTATGTCCCTTACAAGTACAACTAGAGGGGCGCTCCTATGTTCAGGATGAGCTCCAGCTTTTGTTTTAGGGGCCCAGAAATATCTCTTTGTAGGTATACCCCATCTTTCGGTTGACGCCTGATATCTTTTAGAATGTTTTTTCATGTCTATGCACCCTCTTCTTTAATTGATTGGATTTTTTCCTTTCTCCAAGGATCAGATAGATTCAATTCTATAATCCTTATATTAGACGGATGTACGCCATAAGGTTCTTTAGATTCGTCAGCTTTCTGGACAGTAACATTTTCAATATATACTTTTTCGTTTCTTCTATCAACTTCTGCAATTTTGTTGACTAGTCCTTTGAAAGATCCCCTCATTATCTCCACCTCGTCACCTTGCCTAACAGGTAAACTTTTTATCCCGTACTTCTCCTTCAAATCTGATGATAAAGTAGAGGACATAATCTTACGTTTAGTATGATGTGGTGCGTTTTCTCTTCTTTTTCTTTGTTTTCTTGGTTTTTCACTCATCATATCACCTATATTATCATCGATGCAGTTGCCCCTACCCTAGGCCATCTTTCAGCAGCTTCTCTAGCTACTGGACCTTTTATTTCAGAGCCTTTAGTATCACCATTCTCATGGGTTAAAACTACAGCGTTATCCTCAAATTCAACCGTTGTTCCATCAGACCTACGGAATGGACGTTTTTGTCTAACAATTACAGCCCTACTCAATTCTCTCTTCACTTCAGGAGTACCTTTAGTTACAGAAACAACTATTAAATCACCGACACCAGCTTTAGGATATCTCCTATGTACCCCATGGTAGTTTATCACTGAAACGGTTCTAACCTCTTTAGCTCCAGTGTTATCTATACATCTGAGTTTGCTTCCAACTGGTAAACCCTTGGTTTGCCTACCAGCAATTCCTTTCATTTACTCAAACCTCCTTCTATAACAACGAATGAAACACTTTTACTCAGAGGTCTACATTCCATAATCCTTACTTCATCCCCTGCTTCAACATCAATACATTCAGGTAAGTGGGCCGGGTAGTTACCGCTTCTTTTTTCATACCTTTCAAATTTAGGTATATAATGCAAATAATCTTTTTTAACAACGACCGACCCATCCATCTTAGTATTTTTAATGGTTCCTCTAATTACTTTACCTCTAACAGATAACTTTCCGTGAAATGGACAATTTTTATCCCTGCAGATTTTCTTAGGTGGTTGAACATCCACACCGATATCTCGTACTTCTTCTTCCGACATTATTATCATCAACCTGATTTTTTGATCCTTTCTTCTGGGCGGTGATTTAACATACCGCCTTTAAACATCTCATCTTGATCGCAAATTTTTAATTTGAAAGTTGTGCCTATTTTTGGAACCACCTTCAGATCGTTCCCTAGTGTCTTTATCCTAATTGTGTTCTTTGTTTCATCTACCACGCTACCATGAATGTTTTTATAACCCTCATGTTTAGCATCAATAACTTCGATAGCAGAACCGATTAGTTCTTGTTTGTATTTATTTTTGTAACAGTTATCCATATTATCCTGTCTCCACTGGAAATCCTTTACCTTCTAGATATTCTTTCACTTTATCGATATGATTGCCCTGAAGTTCGATATGACCTTTTTTTGTTGTGCCTCCAGCAGCACATTTAGATTTCAATTCACTAGCTAATTCTTCGATATCGATATCGCTTTCATCAATACCGTCGACTATGGTTACTTTTTTACCATATCTTCGGGTATCTAAATACAACCTAATCTCCTGTTGTTCTCTAGCTATATCTTCGCATATGCAGATTTCTTCAGGTAGTCCGCATGTAGGACAAACTTTTTCCGGCATCAATCTCCTCCTTTTAATTTATTATTTTCATTCATAACTGTCAGTATCCTAGCAATATTACTTTTTATAGCTCTTATCCTTCCGGGACTCTCTGGTGCACCACCCATCGCTGCCTGTCCCTTCTCATGAAGGAGTTCATCTCTTAATTCTTCCAATTTATCTTCCATCTCGGAACGTTCCATTTCCCTAATATCCGAGGTTTTTAATAGAGGCATAATTAATCTCCCTCCGACTCTTCATTTTCTGATTGTTCTTTCTTTTTAGATCCCTCTTCTATCTCCATTTCATCTACTTCATCTTGAAGACCTTTAGATCCTTCTTCTGACTCCTCTTCGCTTTCACTAGCTTCTTTAGAGGGAGCTTCCTCAGCAGTACTCTCAGATTCTTCATTAGTAACCTCTTCAGACTCTTCCTTAGCAGGAGGTACAATTTCAATTTCATCAGGCAATTTTGCTTTTGGATCCATGATCTGAACGGTTACCCCTATCATACCTAACTTAACTTTAGCTCCGGAATACCCTTCACGCATCCATTTGTTTTTTTCTTCCCCACAATACTTAATATGACCGTCTTTGAATTTTTCTACTCTATGTCTCGGACCCGTAATTTTTCCTGAAAGAATTATCTGACAACCTCTAGCTCCTGAATCCATAATCCTTCTAACAGTTGAATGGCCGGCTCTTCTAAAATGCCATCCCCTCTCTAAAGATTGGGCTAATTTTTCAGCCATGATCTGTGGATTTAACTCTGGAACCGATACTTCTTGAACTTCTATCTGAGGGTTATCAAACTTGAATTTATCTTTAACATCCTGTGTAAGTTTTCTGATAGTTCTACCTTTTCTACCTATAACAAGTGAGGGTCTTTCTATATGGAGTGTTATCCTAGTACCCATAGGAGTTCTTGAAACATCACATCCACCAAAGCCAGCCCTTTCGGTCCTTTTCTTTAAGAATTCTTTAAGTAAGACTCTATCCATTTTTTCCTGGATGAATTTCTTCTCTCTTGCCAAGATCAAACACCCCTCTCTTCCAATATAACTTCTATATTTGTAGTCTTTCTATTTGAGGGTGAAGTCCTTCCAAAAGCCCTAGGTTGGAAACCTTGGATGACTTCCCCTTGAGAAGCTGATATTGTTAAAATCTTCATGCCGTCCGAATCTAAACC
>CAYNQI010000004.1:23591-52917 GCA_964399335.1 uncultured Thermoplasmata archaeon
CTTCCCCTTGAGAAGCTGATATTGTTAAAATCTTCATGCCGTCCGAATCTAAACCCTTGCTTTCAGCATTAGATTTAGCTTCTTCTAGAAGATCCCTTATCTTAGTTGCGGCTTTTTTAGGATATCCTCCAGGCCCAACACCTTTTTGATGAGCTATTTGTTTATTATGTTTTCTGTAAGGGACCGCTCTTTTACCTTCTATCACTTCATCTAACATATCTATCGCCATATCTACATCTTTACCTCTGACAAACCCACATATCTCCACAGACGTTTTTGGAGATATCTGTATATTTTTTCCATAGGCTTTAGCGGTTGTTTCTGAGTCCGGATCCATAGTATATCCCATTTTTTAAACACCTCATTTCAACGGTATGTATTTCGAGGATCGTGTGGCACCAACACCCGGACCAGAATGTTCAACTTTTCCTCTTGTCATGGAGAACTCTCCGAGATAATGTCCGATCATTTCAGGTTCGATTTTTACCTCTTTAAATTCTTGTCCATTATAAACAGCAATTCTCTTTCCTACGAATTGAGGCATTATGATCATCTCTCTCCTATGAGTCCGGTAAACCTCTTTATCCTTGTTTTGAATATGATCTAAAAATCTTTTTTGCTCTTCATTTAATCCTCTTTCTAAGGACCTTCTTGCTCTTGCTGGAAGTACTTCTTTCAACTCCGAAAGTGACATCGATCTAAGTTCATCAAGAGTATGACCTCGATAAGTAAACTCTTTTTTCTTCCTAGCTGACAATTTTTTTCTAGCCATAATTACTTCCTCCTTTCCTTAACATCTTTCTTTTTCTTCTTTTTCTTCTTCTTAGAAGAAAGTCTACCAACTTTTCTACCTGGTGGTGCATTTGCTGAAACTGTAGAGCCAACACCAACATGCTGGTGATCTCCGCCACCATGTGGATGATTAACTGAATTCATAGCAATTCCACGAACCTTTCGAGGCCTTTTAGCTTTACTCTTATAGGCATTGAATCTCTTACCTGCTTTAGCAAATGGTTTCTCCTTATGACCGCCACCCGCAGTGATACCGACTGTAGCTCTGCATCTTCTATCTACACTCTTAAAAGAACCAGAAGGTAAACGTAATGTTGTATATTTTCTATCTTGTGAAATTATAACAGCATTTTCACCTGCAGCCTTAACTAGTTTTCCTCCATCTAGAGGTTCTAATTCAACATTATAAACAAACATACCGACCGGAATTTTACTAAGAGGTAGAACGTTTCCTTTTTTAATTTCTGCATCAGACCCTATTTCTATGGTTCTACCAACTCTTAATCCATGATTAGCGAGCATGAACGTGGTTTCACCGTTATCAAATACTACCTCTGCAAGTGGTGCAGTTCGACCCGGAGCATGATGTAAATCAATAACCTCTCCCTTTGTTTCCTCCTTCTTCGGATAACCAGGTTTAGCTAAATGCCTATGACTAGGTGAACGATAAGTCGGTGAGCCTTTTCCTCTTCTTTGTGGTATTATCCTTTTTCCCATTTAAAACACCTCAGAATACACCTATCCTCATACCGATCTCTTCAGCTGAATATTCATCAGTAAACTTAACAGTGGCTCTTTTCCCATGTTGGTCGATACGAGTATTCACTTTATCTACCTCAGCTTCAAAAAGTTCTTTAATCGCTTCTTTTATCTGTTTTTTATTAGATTTTAGTGAAACAATAAATTCAAGTTTATTTTCTTCTTCCATCTTAACCATTGTCTTTTCAGTTACGTATGGATAAAGAACGACTTTATGAGGGGAATCAAATTCAACCATTTTTACCAATCCTCCATCTGTTCAATTGCGCTTTCACTAAATATAGATAATCTGCCCATCTCTCCACCAGGAGCTAAATCCTCTACTGTAATTTTTTCTGGACTCCTGACAGTGACACCTGGTAGATTTGAAAATGCATCTAGACCTTTACTACCTTTAGAAAAAACAACCAATAAACTATTAGGTCTTTTATATTTCCTACCTCTACGTTTACCTTTCCCCGGTCTGATCTTCTTTCCATCTTTTGCCCTTTTTATATCAGAGTACACGCCTATTTTCTTTAAAAATTCGATAGCCTCATTTGTTTTTTCAACATCCTCAATATCTTTTTTAACAATTATAGGCAAATCTAAATTTTCGCCATCGAATCGATGCCCTCTACCAACCACTAAATTCTTGTCTGATGTCGCAGCCAAAGCTGATCTTCTAGCTTTAGCTCTTTCTTTTTTGTTTACTTTCTTACTCCTGTCTTTTTCTGGTTTAGGAGGGTGTGCTCTTCTACCGCCTACATTTGGAGGTGATTCTGCAGCTCTGTTACCATGTTGTGTGTATCTCTGTACTCGAGAAATACCCTGCCCTTTACCTACGGATTCCGTCGCATGTCTCATACCTGCTTTTTTGGAAGGACCATAAGGCTGCATCCTATTTGCCTGCTCTGCTTCGACTGTCCTTTTAATAATATCCGGTCTGATTTCCTCATCGAATATTGTTGGAAGGTTAAACTTGTTTTTTTCCTCCCCGTCCTTTCCATATATCTTCGTCTTCATCTAATTAGACCCCCTGCTTACTTTCTGTAGAAATGTAAGTTAAGTTCGGTTCTTCAACTTCTACACCAGTTTTACGGATCTGTCCTCTCATAAGAACCAATCTCTTAGCCGGGCCAGGTACGGTACCATGCAACAATACATAAGAATTGCCAACTTCACCATACTTTAAAAATCCACCACTAGGAGTTATCTCAGATCCATCTTCACCCGTTTTCAATACCCTTTTATTTAATTCTGTTCTTTGATGATACCCCATCTGTCCCGCTTGCGGTACAGTAGGTCTGATATATCCTGGTATGAAAACACCTGTAGTCCCTATATTACGTTTAGATTTACTGTTTTTATGGGATAATAGCTTCACACCCCATCTTTTGATATGACCTTGGAAACCTTTACCTTTAGTTATAGCTGATACATCCACCATATCTCCTGCTTTACCAAATTTAGAAAATTCTAAGTCTTTACCTAGTATTTCCCTACCCTTATCTATTCTTTCCTGGATAGTCCCCCCACCGATTCGCAATTCCATGATCTCCGGTTTCTTTTTAGGGAGGCCTGAGACCATTTCGGGATGTGTGTGGGCGATGATTCTAACTTCGTCAACAAAATCTTCATCAATATTTTCCCACATCCTTTCAGTATCATAACTATTGGGTATAGGTAAGTTCTTTTTCAGTGATTTATCTACTTTCTTTGCCCAAACCTCTCCCATGGTTTTTAAACCCTCATGGGTTTCTCTATAAAATCTTACGCCACAAACAGTAATTGGTGGAACTTCAATTACAGTTACAGGCACTCTAACTTCCTGACCAGAAGTTGTGCTTGTAGGTCTGTAATCAACTACAAATGCATGTGTCATCCCTGCTTTATAACCGGGAAAGCCCTGCACTTTTGTAGTTCCATCTGTTTCCGGCCAAGAACGAACCTTGGGGATCATACTGGGTGCTCTTTTTCTGGGGGAATACCCCATAGAACCTCTACGTGGATGATGTGTGTCTACCATAGGTACACCTCAATCTAATATGAGTTGCGAAACGTACAAATGATGTACGTTCAAGCTAGAAGGATAAATTGACCTTCCTGCTCATGTCCATTGACCGTGACGTGCTTTGTGTGGGATCCCTATAGGATTGCCCATCACGTCTGGTCAAAGGCTGAATACAACAACCCATTACAGGGGTCTGTTATATAAACCTAACGGTATACCGATATGCTCATAAATTCCACCAAGGTTGTAATATCCCTTTTAGATCACTTATGGTTGTGACAAGAGTATTTTTAGGTTCCTGCCCAGGTTCACCTATTTTCTGATCAGAAGGTGTATCTATGTCAAGATCTAATACTCCTTTCAAAATAGAGATCCATCCTTCTAAAACCCTTCTACCATAACCAGATAACATAAGATCTATGTGGGGTGCATTAACTTCACGAGCGATATCTGCCGTACTTCTGCCTAGATACTCCAATCCCCTCATATCTAAGGCTAAATCAGTAAGAGAATCTGAATGATGTGGGTCTGAGCCCCCATTTCTGATGATTATATCCGGATTATACTCTTTTATTATTGGAAATATAACTTCTTGGAAACTATAATGATATTCTGCTATGTTGGAATCCCTAGGTAATGGGATATTTATTGTAAAACCTTCTCCAGAATCGTTCCCTATTTCTTCTATATTACCCCTACCCGGATAAAGGGTCTTTGGGTCTTGATGTATAGAGATGAATAGTACATCTTGAGTTCCATAAAATATATCCATAGTTCCATTTCCCTGATGGGCATCCGTATCTAACACACATACTTTTTTACCTTTATTAACAAGGTACTGCGCAGCTACAGCTACATCATTGAATAAACAAAACCCTTCACCTTTTTCCCTTCCAGCGTGATGAAGGCCACCGAAATTGATTAGTGTTTTATACCTTTTACTCAGTTTTGCAGCCTGTAATGTTCCACCAACTATCCTTCTAGCAGCTTCAGGGGCATACTTTGTTACAGGTGTATCTGGAGAGACTCTTCCACCTTCTTTGGCCAACTTTTCAACTTTATCTATGTATGAAATAGGATGTACCAAACAGAGTTCTTTATTCTCTGCTCTTGGAGACTCCATAATGTTAAGAGCATTTTTCATAGGCTTATTCTCTTTAATCAACGATATAAATTTTGGAAAACGATCTGGATTGAAAGGATGAAAATCCCCGAAAAAATAGTTGTCATAAGCTTCATGATAAAATAGTGGTGTTTCATTCATTCTTCTTCCTCCTTTTGTTAGCTATAATGTGTGCATTTCGAATAGGATTTGGGATCTTGTAATCGCAATAATTTTTTACAACATCCAAAGAAGTATTAAATGAAATCTCATTACCTGGCGAAATATATATTGGATTCTTTGCTCTAGAACTACTTAGATAAGCATAGCCTATTATTTTTCCATTATTAGTAATTTTTTTAACTGGTTCTTCATGAGAAACATCACCATTAATTTCACCGGTCAATTGACTTTTTGCTACACCTATCGTTGGTATGTCCATTTCAACACCAAGATGGGAAGCCAAGCCAATCCCTCTTGGGTGAAGTACACCATTACCATCCACTAGTACCGCATCTGGCGATATATCTGAGGTTTTGATCAACTTTTTTAGTACAGGTAGTTCTCTATATGCCAAATAGGTGGGTATATATGGAAAAGAAATCTCCATTTTCACAACAACATTATCGATCTCATCATTTTCATTCCAAATAGAAAGAGAACCATAAGCCTTTTTTTCACCGTACGAAACATCTACACCACCTATTATCTCTGGGTTTTCTACTTGGTCAACGATTTCGATCTTTTCTTTAGCTTTATCTTGTTCACCTCTGAGCTCTTCCAATACTGGTCTTGCTTTGAAATCAGTAAACAATACTTTATCAAAATTTTTAATTCGACCTCTTTTTACAATTATTCCTTCACCATCTAACAATTCTTTTTTCTTTTCTACACCCATTCCAAATCCACCGATTTTACCTGTGGACATTACAACCCTGTGACAAGGTACTATGATAGGTGTTGGATTTTCGTTCAACATCTTACCTACTGCACGAGAAGCTATCTTATCCCCTAAAGCTTCTGCTAAAACTCCGTACGTTGTAACTTTACCTTCAGGTATCTGCTTTACTATATCGTAAAAATAACTTCTGAACTCTTCAACTATTTTAGGTATAGGCATCTAATGTTAAATCAATATCATATAATAAACCATTTTCGATTTTCGGGTCTTTAAAAAACTATAAAAGCATAGTAACATATCGTTTGATGAAACAATGAAAGTAGAAGACGAATTGAACGATATTAAAGAAAGATTAGAAACGATCGAACGATATCTGAAACTTAATGCTAAAGAGAACCTCGAAGAAAGTATAGTCAAACGATTGAAGAGAGATTACGGAAAAACGGTTTGTGATGACCCAAGAGAAAAGATAAGGTCCTATAGAAAGATCAACCTCGAAAAAGAAGAGGGAAATTATACATTAAATGGTGAACAACTCCCACGGTCACAATCATTTAAGATGGAAAATGAGGTGAAAGAGCTTGGCTTTCAAGATCTAGATGAGTTAGTGGAACTTTCTCAAAAAGAGAGAGATAAGATATTAGATAAAAAATTACAGGAATGGGAAGAAAGAACAGACCGAGAGGATAAAGAACATGTAAAACAGAGATTAGAGGAATTGATCGAGGATGAATTCTTTACTTTAAATGATTCCGATGACCTGATGGACCTTATGGATCAATATGAATCAGTTATTGACCAGCTAAAGAAACTAGAGGGAAGACTATAATATCCCACATAAGTTGAAAACCATGATAAAGAAAGGAGATAACGTAATACTTTGGAAGAAAAACTGGATGACTTTGATTTATGTGGATGGGAGAACCAAAAAAATATCTGGGATCGGTATTATAGATACAACAAGGATGATAGATAAAGAATATGGGTGCAACATACAGTTAGGACGAGATGAATATAGGTTATTACAACCAGCTATCAAAGATGGAGAACATTTTTTTAAAAGAGATGCACAAATTATTTTACCTAGGATCGGTATCCAGATAACCTTATATTGTGACATATTCTGCGGTAGTAAAGTCGTCGAAGGAGGCGCAGGATCCGGGATGCTTACTGCACTACTTGGTAAGTGCGTGGGTAGGGATGGAGAGGTTACAACTTACGAACTGCGAGATGATCACATTCAGACAGCTAAAACTAATATTGAAAAGTTAGGTTTAGACGATAGATGTGAAATAGTAAAAGGCGATGTAACTAAAGATGTAGAAGAAAGAGATGTAGATGCATTTATTGTTGACATACCAGAACCATGGAAAACTGTCTCTATGGCTAATAAGGTATTAAAAAATGGAAAATTTTTTGCAGGTTATATACCATCGGTAAATCAAATGGAGAAAACTGTTAAAGAATTGAGGAAACAGAACTATATAGATATAAAATCTTTCGAAAGCTTTGAACGTGAGATGGTTGTTCAAGACAGAGGAGTTCGACCTTCTTTTGATATGCTAGGCCATACTGGATATATCGTTGTAGGTAGAAAATCCAGCGACAAATGAGGATTGAATTATATATACACTAATCGTAAGGCTTATAACTGATTTCACAAATTGACGTTCGAATATCAACGGGGTCAATAATATGGAAAAAACAAAAATCACTATTGGTAAACTATTGGAGGAAAAAGCAAAGGAATATCCCGATAAAGAAGCGATCATATTTGATGATCAGAGGATTACCTATAAAGAATTGAACGAAAAAGCTGAAAAATTAGCCCATTTTCTCTTGAAAAAGGGAATAGGTAGAGGAGATAAAGTATCGATATGGCTTCCCAATCTACCAGAGTGGGTAATAGCATGGTTTGCAGTCCCTAAAATCGGTGCTGTGGTAGTACCAACGGATCCTTGGTACAAGAGTGGTGAGATACAGTACATGTTCGATGATTCGGATACTAGAGCTGTGATTACTACAGATACACACGGTAAGTACAATTTCTTAGATATACTAGAAGAAGTAAAGCCTGACCTTCCTAAATTAGACCAAATAATATTGTTGGAGGGGGAAAGTGGCAAGATACCTACTGTAAATTTCGATGATGCTTTAGAAGAAGGTAAAGGTTGGGAAGAAAATGAAGATTATTTAGAAAGAAAAGAAAACACAGATTACGACGACATAACTTTCATTTTATACACGTCTGGAACAACTGGCAAACCTAAAGGTGTACAACTCACTCACTACCAGATCGTTAAAAATGCCCATGATCAAGGAGAGATATTGCACACTTCTGAAGATGATAAACTAGTAATTCCCGTTCCATTCAGTCACTGTTTTGGAAACGTTATGAGCATCACCTTGATGGTAGTATTCGGAGGTACGATGATACCTTTAGTGGATTTCGATCCATATAAAGCATTGGATTTGGTTGAAGAGGAAGAAGCGACTATGATCCATGGTGTACCAACAATGTTCATACGAGAACTTGAAGTTGCAAAAGAAGAAAATTATAATACAGATAGTCTAAGAACAGGTATTATGGCTGGTTCTAGTTGTCCAGTCGAGACTATGAGATCGGTCATCAATGATTTAGGTTGTAACGTATCTATCACATATGGGTTAACTGAAGCTTCACCGGGCGTAACGATGACTCGATTTGATGACTCTATCGAAGATCGAGTTGAAACAGTTGGAAGAGTCATGCCAGATCAAGAAATTAAGATAGTAGATGATTCAGGGCAAGAAGTAGAACCAGGTGAAACCGGAGAATTAGTAGTTAAAGGTTACAATGTGATGGAGGGATATTATAACAAACCAGAGGCGACTGAAGAGACTATCGAAGATGGATGGTTACACAGTGGTGACTTAGCTGAGATGGACGAACGAGGTTACGTAAAGATAGTAGGAAGGAAGAAGGACATGGTCATCGTTGGTGGATTGAACGTTTATCCACGTGAAATCGAGGAATATCTTATCGAACATCCAGAGATCAAAGAAGTCGCAGTAGTAGGTGTACCCGATGAAGAATTAGGTGAAGTTGTAGCTGCTGCAGTAGTACCGACTAAAGATTCAGACTTGACACCACAAGATGTTGTAGATTCTTTATACGGAAGAGTAGCAAGTGCAAAAGTCCCAAGATACGTAGTAGTAGGAATGGATTTACCAGTTTCTGGAAGAGGAAAAGTACAAAAGTTTAAATTGAGAGACACATTGACTGAAATGGTAGAAGAAGGAAGATTAGAAAAAATTGTACCCTCAAAAGTAAAAAGGAAGGACTAAAACCCCTTCTATCAATTTTTTATTTTTGGGTAAAATATTTAATAGATGGCTGCAAATTGATTCTCAATGAAATGTCCACACTGCGGTAGGGAAACTGAAGGGGAGTTCTGCCCCACTTGCGGATATAAATTTGAATCTAAATTAGGGAATAACTCTAAGGGTTACAAAGATGGTTTAAGAAAGGTTATAAACATTTTCTCAGTATTTGCATTGTTTTTATTTTTAGGATACCTAATATTGAACACATCTATACTAATATGGAGCCTTGAATGGGTTCCCCAATATATGACGGAAGCAGATACCATTATATATGTAGTTTTATTGATACCAGTCGGCATCACTGAAATTACTGGAACTGCATTCGTTTTATATTTCTTTATCCTTACATTTTTTGTTCTACTTTCATATATTATAATATTCTATTTCGGTATTGAGGATTTTTTAGGTTACATTAAAAAAACAGTGGTTTCGAAAGGCGAGAAAAGCGAAAAAATCGATAGCCCTATACCTAGACTAGCCTATATTTTCATGGCCCTTTTGTTTTTTAGCTACGCGTATTATATTTTCTTGGAAGGATTAGGGGTCTCACCTGAGGTCCCAGGTATTGAACAATTCCCCCTTTGGCAGATAATATATATGATGACTAGAGCTGCGGTATGGGAAGAATTAATGGTCAGAACCGTTTTCATGGGTATACCTATGTTTTTTTACATTTATAAAAAGAAAAACAAATTGGATTGGAAATATCTTTATGGTGGGTTCGGTCTAAAAGAGCGATTCGTTATAATTCCAATTTTATTATCGTCTACAGTTTTCGCCGTAGCTCATCTTGGAGGATGGGACTATTATAAACTTCCTCCAACCTTCGTAGCAGGACTTGCATTTGGATATCTTTATGCTAAAGACGGACTTCATTCAGCCATTTTACTTCATTTTATCTGGGATTTTCTATCAATACCTATGAGGATCTTTGATGTCCCGAATATCGATATCTATTTGGGGCTTCTAATACTATTATGGATGGTCGCTGGAGCCTATTATGCATACTATTATGGTAAACGTGGTATAATATGGCTAAGTAAGAAGAAGAAAACAGATAGATCTAAGGTTTCAAAAACGGAAAGGAAGAAGAGCTCTATAGTGGTACCAGGACTGGGGTCTATCTACGTGTGTTCTCAATGCGGAAACAATAAAGCTATCTACACTGATGAAGGTAAGCTTGAATGTAAAAGATGCGGTAATAAGAGTGAAACTAAGATAGATACAAGCAATCGAAAAGTAAAAAAATTAGAAAACAAAAGAGATTGGCCACCCATAGATTGATTAGACTTTCAAAACCTTTATATTATAGTGATATTTCGCCTCAAGTAGGTATCATGGCGAAAAGTATTAAAATAGATAGAGATTTGTGTACTGGGTGTGGTATCTGTATCCATTTTTGCCCAAAAGATGTCCTTGGAGAATCTGATGAACTAAACCAATACGGTAATTATTATGCAAAAGTGGTAGATATCGATGAATGTATTGAATGTCTAAGATGTGAACTGTTTTGTCCAGATTTTGCGATTTTTGTTGAGACGGAGGAGGGAAAGAGATGAAAGGACCTGGAACTTATTTTATGGAAGGTAACGAAGCATGTGCTGAAGGTGCGATGAAAGCTGGATTAGGATTATATGCAGGATACCCCATCACACCGGCATCAGAAGTTATGAATCACTTAGCTAAAGAGCTGCCAAAAACAGGAGGAAGGTTCATCCAAATGGAAGACGAAATCGCAAGTATGGCCGTGATAACCGGTGGGTCATGGAGCGGGTTGAAAAGTATGACTGCAACGAGTGGACCTGGATTTTCCTTGATGCAGGAGAACTTAGGTTACGCGGTTATGACAGAAACTCCGTGTGTTATTGTTAACGTACAAAGAGCTGGACCTTCCACAGGACAAGCTACGAAACCGGGTACAGGTGACGTGATGCAGGCCAGATTTGGTAGTCATGGAGATTATGAAATCATCGCTTTAAGTCCAAACTCGGTCCAGGAAATGTTTGATTTTACAATTAGGGCATTCAATCTTGCTGAAAGGTACCGAACGCCCGTTGTGATTTTAGCTGATGCCGGCGTAGGGCATATGAGAGAAAAATTCACTATACCTAAGGACATCGATATAGTTGAAAGAAGAAAACCAAAAGAAGGTGATACTGAATTTTTTGATACAGATGAAAAGGATCATGTACCTCCTATGCCGTCATTTGGAGAGGGTTATGAACTGATGGTTACTGGTTCTACACATTTAGGCGATGGAACTAGAGATACAGCTAATTATAAAGCTCAAGATAATTTGGTCAGACGTTTGAGTGACAAGATAAACGACAATAGAGATGAAATTGAAGATTGGGAAGAAATAAATTGTCAGGACTCTGATTTAGTCGTCGTTTCCTATGGTTCGATGTCAAGACCCGTTAAAGGAGCGGTTAAGAAAGCCAGGGAGAAGGGTCACAAAGTCGGTTTCTTTAGACCTAGAGTGATGTGGCCAAGTCCTGAAAAAAGGATGAAGGAGATCGGGAAAAATTCAAATGTATTATTAGTTGAGCTTTCTTTGAGAGGTTATAGGATGGAAGTTGAAAGATGTGTCGGTGTAGACAATCTGCATATATATGATAGATTGAATTCGCTACCTAGTATAAATCAAGTTTATGATAAAATAATGGATGTGATTGAATGATCCATGCTAAAGATATTAGAGAAAATTATATTAGAAATTATCCTTCAGCATTTTGCCCCGGTTGTGGTGACGGGATGGTTTTGAATGCTATGTCTAGAGCAGTTAAAAAAAGGAATATAGATAAGAAAAAAGTGGTTGCAGTTAGTGGAATTGGATGTGCTGCTTGGATACCTTCTCCATACTGGAAAGTAGATACATTGCATACTACTCACGGAAGGGCAATCCCTCATGCTACAGGTTTGAAAGTGGGCAACAAAGATCTCGAAGTGATGGTGGTTTCGGGCGATGGTGATTGTGCAGGTATAGGAGGTAACCATCTTCTTCACGCAGCCCGGAATAATATAGACTTAAATGTTTTGATGGTCAATAATGGACTTTACGCTATGACTGGTGGACAGGTTGCACCTACAACCGAACACGGTGAAAAAACGTTAACAACGCCTTATGGAAATCCATCACAGGGCATCGATATCTGTAATGTAGTTAAGCATGCTGGAGCTAGTCATGTTTCTAGATGGACAACTTACCATATGGATGATCTAATTAAAGAAATTGAGAAGGCAATAGATACAAGAGGTCTTTCCTTCATAGAAGTTCTAAGTCAGTGTCCAACTAGGACAGGGAAAAAAGAAGGGTTGTCTGGAGTAGAAATGCTAGAATGGTATAAAGATAATACAACAAGAGATAAAGAAGGTGAAGGAATCTATGTGGGAGAGCTGCAATACACAGAAAGACCTGAACTTACAGAAGAGATATATAAACAAATTTTAGAAAAAGGGGGTGAACCTCTATGATAAGCATAAGGATAGGTGGATGGGCAGGTCAAGGTACCGTATTAGCAGGAACTATACTAGGCAAATCACTTGCCCTAGAGCAGGGATATGAAGTTGTTCAAAAAAGATCTTATTCTGCAGCGGTTCGTAGCGGGATTGCTTATTCTGATATTATTGCCGATAAAATAGATGTAAACGAATTGATCATCGAAGTACCTAATTATTTGGTCCTACTCTATCAAAAGACATTAGATGCCTGGAGGGAAAAAGTCCAGGGATGTGAAAACTTGATTGTTGACTCCACTAGGGTCCATGAAATTGATAAGGAGATAGGTAAAATTTACAAAGTACCAGCCGGTAGAATAGCTGAAGACCTTGGAAGTTCAAAAGCAGCTAACATCGTTCTTCTAGGGGCGTTAGCTAGAATTTCAAAGGAGATTGACTTGGATTCTTTGATAAAAACCATAGAATCAGATTTCCCCAAGAAATATAAAAAGATGAACGTTGATGCAGTCAAAAAAGGTTATGAATTTATTGGAGAAGAATATACAAAAGATTAAGAAAAACATTCGAAAACCTTATTATGACATTCAAACTAGGTGAGTTGAGAATAGATGGTAGATGAAACACAACATGACGACGAGGAAGAGGTAGAAACTAAAGATATTAGAAATGCCGAAGAAAAATACAATCGTTTAGTTCAAAAAAGAAATGAATTAAATGAGGAAGCAAAATTTTACCGTAATGAAAGAGATAATATCCACGAAGAACGAAAGGAGGTACAAGAGGAACTGCAGAAAAACAAAGCCATGAGGGACAAACTCGTCAAAAAAGCAAAAGAACACAAGAAAAAAAGAAATGAGTATCAGAAAAAAGCCAAGGAACTAGTACAATTTAAAAGGGAAAAAAAAGATAAAATAGTTAATAATCTACCACAAAGGGTTGAAGAATTAGAAGCTGAAATTAAATCTATGGAGCTGAAACAAGAAACCACACCTTTATCCCTGGAAGATGAAAAAGAGCTCATCGATAAAATAAGGGATAAACGAAAGGAATTAGGGGAAAAGAAAGAACTTCTCGGTGAACAGGAACAGCTAATAGGTGAGATAGAAGGACTTGACGAAAAAATTGATGAACTTTTTGAAAAGGCTGATAAAAAACATCAACAAGTGGTAGAGTATTCTGAAGAATCCCAGAAATATCATGAACAAGTCGACGAGCTATATGATGAAATGCAGAAATATATGGACGAAGCCGATGAGATGCATGAAGAATTCATCAGCATAAAGAAAAGGGCCGATCATTATCACGAAAGAGCCATGGAAATGAAAAGCGAAGTGATCAGTCTTAAAAAGAAAAGACGTAAAAACTATCGACAAAAACAGAAAAAACTCATGGAACAAAATCTACAAGTCAAAAAAGAACTAGAGGATGAAGAAAAATTAAAAGAAAAGGAGAATAAAACCCTTGAACAGCTCATAAAAGAAGGAAAAATTGAGATGTGAATAAATCATGGTGAATGTACTTATAACCGGGGGTTGTGGATTCGTTGGAACTAATCTTATAGATTATTTGTTGCTAAACACTGATTGGAAGATCAATGTTTTAGATAATCTATCAGCTGGAAAGCTCGAATATTTAACTTGTATTGACAACTATGACAAAGATAGGATTGATTTTTACAAAGGGGATATAAGAAATGAAAAAGATATAAGCTTATCTCTAGAAGGTTGTGATCATGTTATTCATCTAGCAGCCCAAACTGATGTGATTTCATCTATAGATTCACCTTTAGAAGATGCTGAAATAAATATTATAGGAACTATCAAACTACTTCAAGCTGCTGTAAAGAAAGAAGTTAAAAGATTGACGCTTGCTTCTTCGGCTGCACCACTTGGCGAACAGGATATGCCAATACACGAGGAAAAAGTACCCGAACCGATGTCGCCATATGGCGCTAGTAAACTTTCATGTGAGGGGTACTGCAGTGCTTTCGCTGAGTCTTATGGATTAAAAACAGTGGCATTGAGATTTTCAAATGTTTATGGACCATATTCCTGGCATAAAGGAAGTGTGATCGCTAAATTCATAAAACAGATCATCGACGGCGAAAAACCCGTAATATATGGAGATGGAGACCAAACGAGAGATTTTATTCATACCAAAGACATATCGCAAGCCTTGCATATGTCTACGATAAAAGATCTGCCTAGAGATTATGAACTTTTCCAGGTTGCGACTGGGGAGGAGACGAGCGTAAATGAACTATATGAATACATAAGCAGAAAAATGGATAAGATGGGGTACGATATTTCTGAACCTGAATACGGGAAAGAAAGATCCGGAGAGATCTATAGAAATTATGCTGATATCACAAAGGCTAAAGATAAGTTAGGATATAACCCTAAAATAAAATTAGAAGAAGGTCTTGAAGAAACAATCGCCTGGTTTTTGGAAAATTATTAGGACATTTTTAATCCGCATTTCTTCAAAAGTCAATTATATACGTTTTAACATCTACATAGTAATATGTCAAATGAAACAAAAGTGACTATACTTGGAACCAGTGGAGGAATACCTATGGAAGGTAGAGGTCAATCCGGAATACTTCTAGAAAGTTCAGATACTAAGATCCTTATCGATTGTGGAATGGCAGTACCTTTGAGGTTGAAAGAAGCTGGTGTTGATGCAGAAGAGATAGATCATATTTTTTTAACACATGGTCATTTAGACCATATCCAAGACTTACCTAGTCTTACAAAGGCCTCATGGTTGAGAACAGATGAAGCTAAGTTTACTATTGTATGTCCTCCTGATTTGGTAGATAGGCTCCCAAACTTTTGGAAAAGTGTGGGTGAGTTTGAAAGGACTGAAATTGATATAAAACCAATGGTTCCCGGCAAAAGAGGTAGATTTGGAGATTTTATCATTGAGGCATTTGATACACCACACATAAAGGAAAGCCAGGGATATAAAATAAATGATGGGGATATAATCTATACAGGAGATACTGCACCGAATCCTAATTTAAAGAATATATTAGATGATACAAATTTATTGATCCACGAACTATCCCTACCTATGGAAACTAGCTTACATACCCATCCAGATGGTCTTATCGATATGATATCTGGAGAACAGATCCAGCGATTAGTATTAACGCACTTCTATCCACAAGTGTTAGATGATATCGAAAACTTTAGGTTGATGATAGAAAAGGATACCGGTATAGAAACTGTTATAAGTCGTGACCTAGACAAATTTTATATTGGGCATTAACGTCAAAGGTGACAAGATGAAATTACTCGTGATACCTACTACAGATTGGACGGGACATCCAGTTCCTAATCGTTTAAATTTCATCTTCGATAATATAGCTGAAAATAATGATGTAGATGTATGCCATTTTAAATTATTTGACAGGAAAAAAAGAAACACAATATGTAACCTTATTTCGATGGATAAAAAAGTTGAAAAAAAAATCAGCAGTTATTACATTAAAAATGTATTTTATCATGGGTCCAAAATATCATCTCTGATCGAAGATTACGATGCAGTGATATCTGCCAATTTAATACCTGGATTCTTTGCGAATTTTAGTGAAACTCCTGTGATCTTCGATTATTTAGATTACCTACCTGGAAGTGCTTCCATGTATTATTCAGAACCATTTGATTCATTGGCAAGGAAAACAGCTGAATGGTTGTCGTTTTATAATATCAAGAAATCTTGCGGGATCATCACACCCACTCTCTCTTTTAAAAACTATCTAAAAAATTTTACAGATCGCCCTATAAAAGTAATACCCAACGGAGTTGATATGGACATAATATCATATAGTGATCCAAGTTTTATCGAAACAAATTATAATCTCAGTCATCCAGTCCTCGGATATGTCGGATCTTTAGAAAAGTGGGTGAACCTAGAATGGATCATTGATAGGTTCCCCGAGATTAAGGAAAGATATTCAAATGCAAAATTGCTAATAATTGGGCCTGGACTCCATACAGATTATTCAGAGTATTTGAAAGAGAAAGTAAAAAAGATGGGGCTTACCGGATCTATTATTTTCTTAGGAAGAATATCCTACAATAACCTGGCCACATATATATCTACTATGGATATTGGCTTGAATCCAAGAAAAGATTTCCTTATGAATAAGATGACCATGGGAAGTAAAATTCTAACTTATCTCGCATGTGGTGTGCCAGTATTGAGCTCAAACATGCCTGAGGCTGAAGAGAAATTTGGTCCCGACCAGGGCGTTTTTCAATACAGTTCTGAAGAAGAATTTTTTGGAGAAATGCATAAAGCACTTTGTAAAGAGATTGACATTGATGTCGTTAATGAATATGATTGGAAGATCATATCTAAGAGGTATGAGAGAGCTATAAAAAAGTTCATTAGTTAGACGGTCTGCTAAATTTTTTTATATAATGTAATTATAGTTGGTACACAAATGGATTTATTTGCCCATATTACAATACCAATGCTTATCCTATTAGCTCTTAGAGTAGATACTCGTAAAATACTACTTATGCTGCCTTTTGCTGTTATATTGGATCTTGATGTTTTTTTTGGATACCATAGGCTTCTGTTACATAATGTATTAATTGCATTTTTTCTTCCTCTAATGTGGACTATATTTATTTACAAATATAAGAAAGAATGGTTCAGTTATGCTTGGATAGCCCTATTCTTTATGGTCTCCCATCTTATATTGGATCTTACGGAAGGGATTGCCCTATTTTATCCGATAACCTCTACTTTTTATAGTGTTGAAGTTTCGTTATATATACAAGATTTCATCGGGCCTTTGCCAATACCAGACTTTAGCATAATCGTTAACACTATAGAGGCGCAACAGACAGTTGCTGTGGGCGAAGGTCTTAGTGCAAGCGAAACAGCCCAGAGATATCCAACTATGGATGATGTGTCTGTTGGTATATTATTTACTTTGGTTATAGCGTCTCTTATGTATTTCAAAAAAAGTTTTGTTTTTATTAAGGAAGTGTATAAATTAATTCAAGATGTAATTAGATGGGTGTTAAATAAAACAAAATTAATATTGAAAAAAATAAAAGGGTTTTTTGATTAGATATCTTCAAGGTCGGCAAAGAGGTCTTCATCTTCTTCTTCATCGCTTAGAGGTTCACCACATTCTGGGCATTCACTGGAATCACTGGAAACTTCTGCGCCACATATAGGACATTCTTTGACCTCGATCACTTCCTCTTCTTCATCATCTGGAGGTGCTAATTCTTCACCGCACTCAGAACACTCTTCAGAATCGATCGGGATGACCGCACCACATGTTGGACAGATTCCTTCTTCGACTTCTTCCTCTTCTTCTTCCTCTTCTTCTAATCCTATTTCACTAATTTCTTCTTCAACTACTTTGCCTCTACTAGAGGTTACTCCTCCAATAGCGGCCATTATAATTCCCACGAATAAAGTTAAAAAGAAATATAGTGATAATTCTCCTTGGTTGCCTCTGATTCCAGCTGCAACATCCAAACCGGTTCCAAAGAGATCATGTATACCTCCAGTGGCTATAGCTGCAATTTTAAGTCCCACTGCACCTACAATTATGAGTATGCCTAATCCTAAAAGCGCTTTACCAACAAAACTAGGACTTGTTTCCTCCTTGTCAAATTCTTCATCTAAATCCTTATCAAGCTCTTCTTCTAACTCTTCTTCCTCTTCTAACTCTTCTTCTAACTCTTCTTCCTCTTCTTCCTCTTCTTCATCAGCCATATATAGCCCTCCGGTATAATACCAGATTTAATCTAAATAACTAATAACAAAGGTTTATTTAAAATTAGTGGTTGTGATATATATTTACTTCTCTAAAAGCTCCGTATTCATGTTCCCTGAAGGGATGATACAAAGAAATTCTGCATCATCGTTTCCAGTATTTACATAAGAGTGGGGTACGTCTTCAGGGATGAATACCGCATCTCCTTTACTAACGCTATAATTCTCACCATCCATAACTAACTCTATACTACCTTTGAGGATGTACTGCACATGCTCTGTTTGATCGTGTTTATGATAACCCATACTACCTCCTGGCTTGATTGTGAACTTTCTCATATAAATATTATCAGATCCTTCACCGTCCGATATCAACCACTGGATATCGATTTTTGTTGCTCTTTCCACTTCATTTTTTTCGACTTGGTGAGAATCTATGACTGCTCCCCTTTTTTCATTTGGTGACGCCATATTATCAAGGAATCATAAAAGCTCTTGATATATAAAAATGGAGGCATATCTTTTGTAAAAATTTTACTGAGATATGTACCTTGAAAGTTTTCGAGTTCCACCACAATGAACAAAAACATTTATATAGAACCTCAATAGTCATTTGAATATAACAACACGAAGTTGTAAACTCACGGAGTGAATAATCATGACAAAACAAGATAAAGTTCTAAGAGTTGCTGAAGCCAAATCATCAGATGTAGGAAGAGGATTAGCCCGTGTCGATCCAGCGGTTAAGGAGATGCTGGAACTGAACAGCGGGGATATAGTTATGATAAATGGTAATAACCAGACCCCTGCTAAGATATGGCCAGGAGACGAAAACGATAGGAATACAGGTATAATCCGTATCGACGGACCTACAAGAAGGAATGCCGGAGTCAAGATAGATGAGAAAGTTGGGATCGAAAAAGTTCAAGCTAGGACTGCTACTAAGGTCACTTTTGCTCCCACTCAGCCTATCAGATTGATGGGAGGTGAAGATTATCTAAGAAGACAGGCCCTCCGTGACAGGCCAATATCTAAAGGAGATTCCATCACTTTGAACGTCATGGGTAAGAAGATCGAGTTAGTCGTAAAATCTTATTCCCCTTCTGCAAAAGCGGTCATGATAAAACCAACTACTGAAGTCAAGATCTCTGAGAAGCCCATCAGCAAGGAAGAGATAGCTCAAGTCCCCAGGGTTTCATACGAAGATATCGGAGGTTTAGATAAAGAGATGGAAAAAGTCAGAGAGATGGTCGAGTTACCTTTAAGACATCCTGAACTCTTCGATAAGGTCGGTATCGAGGCCCCTAAGGGTGTATTGTTACACGGGCCGCCTGGAACCGGTAAGACTTTGATGGCAAAGGCCGTTGCCAGTGAGACCGATGCCAATTTCTACAATATAGGCGGTCCAGAGATCGTGTCTAAATATTATGGTGAATCCGAAGGTAGGTTGAGAGAGATATTTGAAGAAGCCGAAGAGAACCAGCCAGCGATAATATTTATCGACGAATTAGATTCGATAGCACCAAAAAGAGATGAAGTAACCGGTGAAACAGAGAGAAGGATCGTAGCTCAGCTTCTTTCCTTGATGGATGGTCTGGAGGCAAGAGGTAAAGTTATCGTTATAGGTGCGACCAATCGTGCTCATGCTTTGGACCCTGCTTTAAGACGTCCAGGTCGATTCGATAGAGAGATCGAGATAGGCATGCCTGATAAAGACGGTAGAAAGGAGATCTTAGATATACACACTAGGGGCATGCCATTGGCTGATGAAGTGGATCTGATGGAATTGTCTAAACATACTCACGGTTTTGTCGGCGCCGATATCGAAGCACTAGCAAAGGAGGCAGCCATGCTGGCACTCAGAGAGATCCTACCGGATATAGACATGGACTTGGAACAGATACCTCCGGAAGTTTTAGAGCGTCTCGAGGTCAAGGACGAACACTTCAAGACCGCCTTGAGAGAGATGGACCCATCTACCATGAGAGAGGTGATGATAGAAACCCCAGATGTATCCTGGGAGGACGTAGGTGGATTGGATGATGCCAAACAGCGTCTGGTCGAGGCTGTAGAATGGCCACTGAAGTTCTCGGATATTTTCAAACACATGGATGCAGAAGTACCTAAAGGTATATTGTTGAGCGGTCCTCCGGGAACAGGCAAGACATTACTTGCCAAGGCTGTAGCTAACGAAAGTGAAGCTAATTTCATATCCGTTAAAGGACCGGAGTTCTTCTCGAAGTGGGTCGGTGAGAGTGAGAAAGCTGTCCGAGAAACCTTCAGGAAGGCCAGGCAGGCGGCACCGACTATAATATTCTTCGACGAGATCGACGCCTTGGCACCTAAAAGGGGTTCCAGCGCTGATTCCAACGTTTCTGAAAGGGTCATATCACAATTACTTACAGAACTTGATGGATTGGAACCGTTGCACGATGTAGTGGTGTTAGCTGCTACAAACAGGCCGGAATTGATCGACCCTGCATTACTTAGGCCCGGTAGGTTCGATAGAAGGCTCAAGATCGATATACCGGATCAAGAAACTAGGAAGAAGATCTTCGAAGTCCACACCAAAAATAAACCACTAGCAGACGATGTTGACCTTGATAGACTTGCAAAACAGACCAGTGATATGAGTGGTGCAGATATAGCAGCTATATGCAACGAAGGTGTGATGATGGCTATACGGGAATTCATCAGCAAAGGTGGAGAGATGTCCAAAGAAGAACTCGAAGGTATGCAGGTTAAGATGAAGCATTTCGACGAAGCTATGAGAGATATAAAGGAGAAGATAGACGAAAGAAAGGACCTTCGAGATAAAGACAAATCTCCTCAAGCATACCGCTAAAAACCCTTTAACAACTTTTTTATTATTTGTTAACTCTACTATATCGATGAGGCAGAAGAGTATCAGACTTGATCTTAACGAAAATCACCTGTTAGCTCATGAATATTATGAAGAATTACGGTCTCGACTTGATGTTCAATTAGATGATTATCCCACAGAATATTCCACGGAAACCTGTAAAGGTCTAGCGGATTATCACAACCTAACTCCAGAGCAGTTCCTAGTAGCTAACGGTTCCGACATGATACTAGACACCATTTTCAAAACACTAGTGCACTCAGGTGGGGTCGTAGGATATTTCGAACCAAGTTATGGATATTATCCTTTTTTAGCCAATCGCAATGAAAGAAAAGTCATGGAGATACCGTTAGAAAGTGATTTTACATTACCTGTGGGTACAGGTTATATCGATGAGATAGATGTGTTGGTAGTTTGTTCACCAAACAACCCCACCTCTTTAGCTATGGATAAAAAACACATAAAGTCCCTCTTAGAAAAGGACGTTTTATTAGTAGTGGATGAGGCTTATGCAGAGTACAGTTCTCAAGACTGCTTAGATCTTTTAACAGATCATGATAATTTGATAATAACCCGAACTTTTTCTAAAGCCTGGGGTCTAGCTGGTATCAGGGTAGGTTATGCCGTTTCAAACCCTCAAAACATAATGCAGCTGAGAGAATATATGTTATCTTACAATGTAAATGTTTTATCTAATAATGTAGCTGTTTCAGCTTTAGAAAATTACAGATACATGGAGAAAGCTCTGGAGAAGACCATTATAGAAAGAGACTATTTGACTGAAGAACTTACACTTATGGATTTCAATGTTTTACCATCTGAAACAAATTTCCTTTTCTGTCGCCTACCTCACGGGGTTGATCCTCATGGACTCTATGAAAAATTATCTGAAAGAGATATCTTGATAAAGACCTTCGAGGAAGGCAGAGTTGAAGATCACGTAAGGATCACAGTTGGAACAAGAGAGGAAAACGATGAGCTTTTAGATTCTCTAGAAGAGATAATTTAAATAATTTCTAAGATGTCTAAAATCCTTCTGGATACCACTGCTACGAAAAAGATTATTCCTATGTAGATGAAGGTATCCATCTTATCTGCTGTGTTTAAGTCTGTATAAGTCGAAGTCAATTCTCTAGATATCAATACACCTATCAAAAGTAGGATACCGAAGAGTTCGAGATTTTGTCCCCCTACTAATATAAGACATAAAGAAGTCCACAACCCTAGTGCTACGATGATCTTCTGATTTATCATCATTCGACCTCCTCCAAGGTGAATTTAACATGTTTATCCTCTTTTTCGAAACTGACCACTCTTAAAGAGGCGTCCAATCCCTCTGAAGCGCATGTTATATATGCACTGCAGATCGGGCAGCCGGTTCGTGTGCAGAGTTTAGTGCTTCTTCCTCTGAGTTTTTCACAGTATTTGTTGTAGCCGTTGTGAGTTATACGTAATTTTATAGACCCGTCTTCCCTTCTCAAACTGAAAGATTTAGCCAGGGACAAACCGTGTGTTAATATCCCCATGCCTTCCCGGGCACCTTCTATACCTACTCCATCGAGGTCTGATTCCATACGCTCTTTTGCCTGGTGTAGGATTGGTTTGCCTAATGGTATCAAAGAGATCCCTGTTCTACCTCCCCCTCCTGTGATTATGGTCATCTCATCGTATATGTTAGGGACTCCTCTGAACTCACCGGCCGGTACGTAGGTTCTGGAAGAACTAAGATTTTGACCTGGAGGAACATAAACTCCGTCACCGTTCAGATCTAGATCTTCTAGTAGGTCATTTAGAGGTAGAACTGAGGATTCAAGCATACTTTCTGCAGTCGATTTTTCTACGGTTCTAAAATGCATTATAGTAATGGTAACTACTCCGATGAAAAGGGCTCCGAAAGCTGTGTTGATAAATTCTGTAGATATAAATAAGTAAACACTCAGTATAATAAAGGCACTTCCGATCACCTTCGATAAGTACTCTGGTTTTTTCAAATCACCGATATTCATTTCTCGTTAGTGAAGAAACAGCTGGATTATAAAAGTATCGCAAAAGTTTTAATTGAGTAGGTATAATGCTAACATAGATGGGTATCAATAAAACAGTAACTGTGCTTATAATATCCCTGATAGCTGTTTCTTGTTCAGCCGGGATTGTTGAAGCAGAAGAGAGTCATTGGAATTTTGATGAGGTAGAGGGGGATGTAGAAGCACTTTATTTGTTATTGAATAGAACAAACTCTCTAATAGAGGCTTCTACCAACCAGACTTTAAGTGTAGATCTTATAGTTGTAACCAACGAAGAGGAGGTTACCTACAATTACAGTTCTTCAAATCTAAAAGAGGCGTTGAATTATTCTCATGATGCCTTAGATACTGTTGATTATTCTGAAAGTATATTAAAAGAGATCCAGGGCGAAGTATCGAGTTATGAATACTTAGAGAAGTTGTATAAACCCTATAGGAGATCTTCTCAGAACTTAACTAGATTTTCAAAAACTCACATCGATTTTATCTTTAATTTAGAAAGATCGATCGAGGTTTATTATGAATGGCATGATGATGAAAGAGATTTAGATGATCTAACAGAGGGATTAGATGCTTTAAATCAGGGTTTATATGACCTAAAAGATATGCGAGATCACATAAAAAGTGCTGAATCATATATCCAAAGTGTTGATGATGAAAAATTGGATAATGAAGTTTTGTTAGGTCACCTATCAGATATCAAGGAGATGCTTGATCGATATAGAGGGTATATCGATGATATTTTGTGGTTATATGAAACTTTACCATCTTACCTGAGTATTGATGTCCCCGAAAAGGCTCATCCAGGAAAGGAGATCACAATTTCTGGAACCTACATAGAAAGGGGCTCATTTGTTGAAGGTGCTGATGTAGAAATTTCCATCGAAAACTCGTCTCAGATTTTTACCCAAACTGATGACGATGGCTTTTTCAGCTTTGATTACAAGATACCCTGGGATATAGGTTTAGGGATGGTGAATGTAAGTGTATCTATTAATGATACCAACATCAGTTCCGAGATCAATGTCACTAAATACTCTTCTAAAATTTTACTTTCGATGGATAGAGAATATTATTTTGAAGAAAGTATAGCACTTGATGGGGAGTTTAGAACAGATGCAGATGTACCTCTTGATAAAATATATTTAAACGCTACATTTGATAGAAGCTTTGAACTTCAATCATCAGGTTCTTTTAGTTTAGTTTATTCATCTGAGAACTTCCCCTGGGGTCGATCTAATATCACCGTTTATTATCAAGGCAATGAAACTATCAGAGAAAGTAGTGCGTCGATATCTTTTGAGGTTAATATCCCTACCGGACTCACTTTAGAATCTGAGATAATGGGTGAGGTAGCTGATATAGAAGAGTTACCTATCCGTGGTGAATTGTACAATGCAACAACCCAAGAGGGCTTAGAAGGTTACGATGTTTCTCTCTACATCGATGGTGAAAACTATACAAATTATACTACAGACAGTGACGGGGGATATCAGGATGTATTGAATGTTTCAAAGATAGCACCTAGTGATGGATTATATAGATTGGAAACTATGTTCTCCGGTACCATCAAATATCGCTCTTCCGTATCGGACCCTATTTTTATCTATAGGAAGGGTGAAGTTATCGGAATCGGTGATGACCCAGATGAAATCCAGGAAAAGGTTGAGCACGAATATGGCATTGGCCCCGATGATAACGATGATGGTTTCTTTGATAACGATGATGGTTTCTTTGATAACGGTGATGACGAGCATGGTTTGATCCCTTGGATACCCCCTGAGGAAGAACCTGCTTGGTTCATCGTGTTAGCGATATTCGTTATATTGCTAGTTTATTATTTCATATTTTATAAGAGAAGACCAATCGAGGAGGAAGAAGAGAGTGTTGAAGTATCAGAAGATCCTAAAGATGTTTCCCGTCCAGTCTTGAAAAAACCTACAGTCAAAGAAAATGGCGCAACTTCTAGGGATGAAATCCCTGAGATATATCACGAATTTATCGAGAAATTGAAAAACAAAGGTGAAATCTCTTTAAATAAAGGAACGACACATCGTGACATCGAAAGAAAAGTATCTTACAAAATTGGATCGGATGAAGTCCATATCGTCACGTCTATCTTTGAAAAAGCTTTCTTTTCTAGTAAAGAGGTCACTAAGAACGAGATAGAAAGTTTCAACAACGGGATGAACAGATTGAACAAGGTGATAGGATGAGAAAAAGGATGAGGACTATAACGATCTATATCATTGCTGCTGTGGTAGTTGCTTTGATGTTCCTTTTTTCATTATCCGCTCCCTTAGTCACTAACAATGCAGACTTCAGCATATATAATACAGGTTGGAATGGATGCAGCAGACTAGCTGTAAGAACTTATGAAACCGGGGATTTAATACCAAATTTAAGGTTGGCCAATGACCGTGATATGGAGGTCACTCAAAAAACCATATTGGATTATTCTGTTATTCCAAACTCTACTTCTATGGTTATTTTAGGACCAGACTTGGATTTTAGTTCTGATGAGGTCGAATATGTCGACAATTTCCTTAGGGATGGTGGTAAAGTGGTGTTAGCTGATGATTATGGCACCGGTAACCAGTTATTAGATGGACTAAATACATCATCTCGCTTTGCCGGGGAAACATTGTATGATTTATCCTTTGAAAAATCACCTGAGTTCTCAGTTGTCTATGATTTTAGAGACCATGAGCTCACACAGGATCTATTTTTCGTGATGCTTAACCGACCTACTTATCTAAGACCGGATGATACTGCTGTTCCATTGATGAATTCTACCCAAGGGGGCTGGGTGGAAAGAGGGGAAGATGAAACTCATAAGATAGGATCAGCACCATTGCTTTCTGTAGAACGATATGGAGACGGTGAATTGATATTACTTTCCGATCCTAGTATGTTGATAAATTCTATGATCGATAGGTTGGATAATGAGATATTTCTGATGAATTTACTAGATCACATCTCTGAGGATCGAACCGATATTATAATAGATGAAAGCCATAGAGATATGAATTTAGTATTCAGGATAATTTATACAGAAAATTACCCCTCTAGATATGTTTCATTTCTAGTAATTTCCGGTGCTATAATGGCAAGTGCTGCAGTAATGATGCCTGGCTTTAAAGATAAAGTATTTAAAAATATTAACAGGTTGTTATCGATCTTTATCAAAGAGGAAAAAGAAGATACGCTCTCAAAAGTATTAAATAACCATCCTGATTGGGATAAACATAAGTTAGAGTGGATACATGAAAGGTTATCTGAATCTATCAGTTCAAGGGAGGATTAATCTTGCAAGATTTAGAACAATACGAAGAGAAATTTGAACAAGTTAGAAAGAATATAAAGAAAGTGATCATCGGGTACGAAGACGTTATCGAGGATTTTATTATATGCTTGATGACTGAAGGACATCTACTTTTAGAAGGGGTTCCAGGTATAGCAAAAACGACTTTGATCAAAACATTCACCAAAGCTATAGGTTTGGATTATGAAAGGATACAATTCACCCAGGACCTTTTACCCGCGGATATATCCGGACATTATTATTACAACCAGAAGACCGGAAAGTTTGATCTTAGGAAAGGACCTGTCTTTGCTCAAATATTGATGGCTGATGAGATAAATAGGGCACCCCCAAAGACTCAATCTGCACTGATAGAGGCCATGCAGGAGAAACAGGTCACCATCGAAGGTAACACCTTTTCATTACCCGATCCATTTTTGGTCATAGCTACTAGAAACCCCATCGAAACTGAAGGAGTCTATCCTCTTCCGGAAGCTCAGTTGGACAGATTCATGATCAAATCTGATATGACTTACCTACCCAAAGACAAAGAATTGGATATGCTAACGATGAAAAACAGATCATATGCTGATAATATTGAAGCTGTCGATAACGGATTCGGTTATGACATCGTTGGGTTACATTCACAGGTACACGTTTCCGAACCCGTAATAAAATACATCCGAGATATCGTTATAGAAACTAGAAGCGTAGATGAAATCGTCTTAGGGGCTAGTCCTAGGGCCGGTGAACAACTTCTTAATGCCTCAAAGGCAAAGGCATTGATCCATGGGAGGGATTACGTTGTTCCTGACGATATCAAATCTATAGCTCATAAAGTTCTTAATCATAGATTGATATTATCCATCGATGCTGAGTTAGAAGGTATTGAAGTACTGGAAGTTATGGATGAAATATTAGAAGAGAAAGTTGAAGCACCTAAAGGAAAATTCAACGATTGATCGAGATATAGAAGGGTAATAAAACGACTATAACCATGGCTGAAAACGAAAGTGCCATAGGACCTGTATTTCCTTCGGCAAATATGAATTCACTGATATTAAGATAATTGATCAGTGCGTAAAAAGATATTATTGTAACACCGAAATAGCTTATGGCTATTGATGCCGCTTTCAAATCAAAATAAAGTTCTGAAGATAGAACTAATATCCAATAGATTGTCAATGGTAAAACGAAAAATAGTATGAACAATGAGAGGGAAATAGTGTTTCCTAGAGTTGTATGAGTTATGAAGAATCCTGATAGTAAAGTGGTTCCAACCAATCCAATGTATTCTAGTTGATTTTTTTCCTTTTCAGTGGCAAATGATACCATCAAGATGGGTATGATCGTCAATAAGGGCAGAAACCCCCTAGAGGAATGATAATACGAAGATAACATAAGCAATCCTCCTATGAGGTGGGTTAACTCTTTTTTCACAGTCTTTTCCCTCCTTTTTTGGTCAATATCTCTATACCCTCTGTTGATGGATGTAATAAAAATGTAGATACCTCTAATCGCTTTAGTTGATGGATAACACGTTCCATACCCTCAAAATCGGTATATGTTTTCTCCAGTACTTCGTCATCGATTTCATCAATAAGGTACCAGGGTGAGAAAGGGATGAGAACCCAGATCTCAGTATCCCTCTGTTTCAAACTTTCGATAGCCTTTATAAAACTCCTCGTAGATGTTTCAAGATCTGAAATTATTATCACAAGGGAATTTTCTGAACTAGTTTTTATCCTCTGGACCGCTGATAATATCCCTGACAACTCACTCTTTTTAGTACCTGAGAAAAATTCCCCCACTATTTTTGTAAACTCTTGTTCATCATCGACTTCACTTTGTTTTTCAATATCATATCTGGTCCTTTTATACCCCTTTGTTTCGATCTTTCCTGGGAGATCTGAAAGGTCTTTATAGATACTCTGGAATGTCTCCCTTTTATGATCAGGAGGATGATGATAAATTGTTTTTTTATGATCAAAAACCGTTAGCCCAAAGTCATGCCCTGAGAGTTCAAAATTCTTTAAAAACTCTATAGCTAGGAAGATAGAGTGTTCGAGTTTACTTTTTCCATCTTTCTTACCTCTTCTCATCGAAGGACTACAGTCGATCATTATCTGACAGTCAACCGGAGTGATCTTTTCATAGGTTTTGGTCATCAAACTTTGGAATTTAGACATGGATTTCCAATGTATATCCCTCATCCTATCTCCGGGTTGATAGTCACGTATAGTATCTAATTCAGCTGTTCTAGTTATGTATTTACTAAAATCTTTAACATTTAAATCACTTTTAACCCTTTTAGAATAACGTTGAGCTCTTTTTATAGCCTCTTTAGAACTATGGGCTGTTATCTCTTGGTCGCCCTCTTTGTAGAATCCCTGTTTATACAGTTTCATCGGGTCAAATATGTGACCTTTTAAAGTTCCTATCTGTTTATACCCCCTTTCTTTAGGAACCAATTTATGCTTGATCTCAGTATATGAGGATATCGTACCGCTGAAGTTAATATCTGATTTAACTTCTATTTCATCTGCATCACCAAATTCTATATCGAAAAATAAAGGTTGTTTAGAGAATATTTCCTGAGTTAAGTAGAACTTTTCGTCGACATATTTCTCACCTTTAGAGATCTTATTAGTGATCTGAATATTTGTGCCAGAACCGCCAAAGTAGTATCTAGAATATAGAAAAATAGAAAATAATGCAGCTGATACAACGGGTAAGTATGGGTTCTGGAGTAAAAATCCAGCTACTATAAGATATATCGGAACTAAAAGTAATAACCTTCCTCTAAGCGTCATCTCTATTTTCGCCACTACTCATCCCTCACTAACAAGGTGTAATGCAGATCTCTGTAGACTTCTCCATCCCTTAAAAGGAAAAATTTCATCCTGTATATCTCTGGCATCTCTACTGAGAATTCTACGGTCATGTTCCAACTCTCCGTGTGGTTCAAAGAGATCTCTGTTTCGAAGTAGGTGTTGTTACCTGGTAATGATA
>CAYNQI010000005.1:0-50942 GCA_964399335.1 uncultured Thermoplasmata archaeon
TAAATTTTCTACCTATCATCTTAAAAATCAGAGTTATCCTAACGATCTTGATTCCACCGCTTGTAGAACCCGCTGAACCTCCTACAAACATCAATACCAATAAAAGCATCCTACCGAATTCTGGCCAGTTGTTGAAATTTGCAGTAGCATATCCCGTAGTCGTGATAATTGCTAACACTTGAAACATACCATCTCTTATTGCATCTATAGGTGCAAGTCCTGTTCCTATAAGCATTATGGTTGTAATTGAAGCAGCTATAGAAATTATTATTAAGTAAGCTTGAAGCTCAGGATTTTTGAAGACCTTTTTAACATTACCTTTGAAAAATTGGAAGTGTAATGAAAAATTCATCCCTGCGGCGACCATGAAGAATATTATTATCCAGTGTACAATTGGAGGATAGAAAGCGATACTGTTTGTATGGGGAGAAAATCCACCGGTAGATAGGGTTGTAAATGCATGGTAAACTGCGTTATATGGGCTCACTCCGGCCCCCAATAACAAAATAATCATACTAAAAGTCAATAGCCCATATATGTACCATAATATTTTAGCAGTTTCTTTAATCTTCGGTTTTAATCTTGTTATGGATGGTCCAGGAGCTTCAGATTCAAGAAGATTTAATCCACCTCTTGATAGTTTTGTAAGTATGGCTACCGAAAGGACGATCACACCCATACCTCCCATCCATTGCAATAACCCCCTCCATAACATGATACTTTTAGGATACTGTTCAAGAGGATAATTGAGTACGGTTGCGCCGGTTGTGGTCATGCCGGACATAGCCTCAAAGAATGCATTTATCGGAGACTGGAATACTCCCATGAGTAAGAAGGGTATCGATGAAATAAATGCCAACATCAACCAGGTTGAACTTACGATAACTATAGCTTCTTCATTCCTAAAATCCTCTGCTATACCAATTGATTCAAAAAGAAACCCTAGAGAAAAAGTCCAAGATCCCATAAAAAGGAATATTATAACGTTAAAAGGAATAAGTCCAAAAATAATAGGGTCTTCAAAATAAGCAAAAGCTGGAATTATAGGAATAAAGAATGCAAAGCCAAACAATTTAAGGATCGAACTTAGGTTTCCTATAACTACCTTCCATCTCATATTAGAATAGCCCCTCAACCTCGTCTAATCTATCTTTCAAAACAAAGATTATTACTTTATCACCATCTTTAAACTGCTGGTCTCCATGAGGTATTATAGTTTTACCCTCTCTTATGATAGCTCCAACAATTCCTTTTGTAGCCATTTCAGATTCTTTTAATGACTGCCCTTTAATTTTGGATTTTGGTTTCACATTCATCTCAAGTATGTATAGGTCACCTCCATGTATTGGAGTGGCCTGTAGAGGGTTTAATTCTTTAGCTAACCTCAGCATAGTTTTCGCAGTGTCAAGCTCAGGGGATGCAGCAAAATCGATTCCAACTGTTTCAATCAATGATTTCAAACCTAGTTCCCTAACAGTTGCGATGGTCTTTTCTACACCGTATATCTTTGCTAATAAAGAAACAAGTACATTAAATTCTTCCGAAGATGTTGCTGAGGCAAAAGCGTCCATACGTAATATACCTTCTTCTATCAATATTCTCTTATCCCTAGCATCACCTTTTAAAACTGTTACATTTTTCAGCATCTCGGCAGCATTTCTTGCTCTTTTTGTTGAATTATCTATAAGGGTGACAGAGATTCCATTTTCTTGCAATTTTTTAGAAACGTTTATACCAATATCAGTAGCACCGATGATCATGGCATTATTTACTTGATTTTTTCTTTTACCAACTAATTTAACCATTCTTTTCTCAGCTTTTCCTCCACTAGTGATCACAATCAAAGTGTCATTTTCCTTCAGCTTATCGTTACCATGGGGGACTAAAACACGGTTTTCTCTAATTATGGCACCTAAATTTACATTGGACGGAAATCGTATCTCTTTTATTTTCTTATCAACTATTTTAGATTTTTCTAAAACCTTAAATTCTAAAACATTTATCTTTCCACCCATAAATAGGTTCTTATCGATAGCTGCTGGAACATTAATAATATTAGAGATTTTATTTGCTATGATCAGCTCAGGAGAAACAGCATAATCAACACCTATCTGTGAAAAACGTTTTGATACTGGTTTTGAAATATACTCTAAACCATTTATTCTAGCGATGGTATTACATCCAGCTGATTTTGCAATCGAACAAGCTACTAGGTTCGTTTCATTTCGATTAGTTACTGCAAAGAAGTATTTAGTAGATTTAATGTCGAGAGAATCTAATAGTTCTGGTCTTGCACCATTACCATTTACAACTTTTACATCTAAAGCTTTTGCATTTTCACATGCCTTTCTACTTTTATCAACAATTATTACATCATGACCTTTCCTACGGATAGACTCCGCAAGTTCATACCCAACCTCTCCAGCACCGATTATTAAAACCCTCATAATCTCACATTTTTGATTTTGTCTATAGCAGTTTAGTTAATATACTTTCATGTTTTCTTAAATTAACCTTATCTCCTTTAGATATATTTAATTTGTTTATATCTTGTTCTCTTAACATTATTCCCCCATCATCAACAAAATTATCTGAGAATGCACTTACCAATATATCTTTAGTTTTAGAGCTTACTATGGCTAACTCACCCTCATCTAAATTAAGTTCTTCAATTGTATTAGGGTTAACTCTAGCCCTTCCCCCGACCTTCACCGGACTTCTGTCCACCGTTAGAACTTTCTCTTTTGTCATTAATAAGTTTAAAGAATAATAGATAGATAAGTATTTTTCTAATTTTTATGACTTAGGTTTAGGATATCCTAAGGAGAGGTATTTATCCGCTGCTTCTTTGCAGTTTCTGCTTTCCCATACTCTTTCTATATCGGGGTTTAAAAGTAGATTTTTAATTTCTTCAACCAGTCTTTTTAAATTACAAGAAAAACTCCAGTTTTCTATATAATCTATTTTAATCTCTCCTCCCTTTTTAGGTAATTTTATATTAGGATGGAATATATCGGTTTCCCATCTTATTTTTGGACGGAAATATGGATATGATCTAGGGATTTTCAATTCAAAAATATGCTGGAATGATAAAGCGATATTGGAACCGATCTTTACTGGTCCGGGTGTATTAATAACTTTAAAAGTACATGAAAATGATTCATCGTCAAAATGTTCCTCTATAACTTCTACATCATTTTCCTTTATTATATCCATTTCATTTTTCAATCGAGATTCCCAGATTTGCTTGGGTAGGCGTATATCTTTATTTTTCCTTTCAATCAGCACAAAATCTCCTTCTTTGATATCTGTCCTTGACCATTTTTGATCCAAGCACAATTCAGATCCATTATACAATATTTTAATTTCCTCTTCAATATCCCAGTATGAAATGATTCCAGAGATACTTTCGATAATTTTTTCTGTAGGATCAATCCTTATTGAGATTCTGCTTCCCTCTCCTTGTTTTCCTATCTCGATATCAAAGGACATAGATTCGGTTATTGGTAATCATTTATATTGTTTTTTGTCTTTCTTAATCTTTAATTTGAACTTTTGATCTAGATTTAAGAAAGTTCTAAATATCAACAATCTCCAATATCTTGTTTCCGAAAAGTATAAATCACCATAAACCGGTTGGAAAACCCCGACAATAGAAAGGTTTTTGAAGTGAATTCGCTTATAGAATTAATGAGGAATCAACCTTCGGATTGCGGAGATGAAATATCTTGGCTGGAAAATATCTAAAAGCAAGACAACTCGCAAAAGAGATTGAAAAAAAGGCAAAAAAAACTGCCGAGAAAAAGAAAAAAGCTAAAGAGGGTTTAGAACAGGCAGAGGAGTTGCTGGACACATCTGAAGATTTAGGTATAGATATATCTGAAGTTGATGGAATTATTAAGGATGCTCGTGAAGATTTTGAAGATAAGAAATTTGAAGAATCCTCTAAAAAAATAAATCAATGTTTAGATGGTTTACAAGAAATTTATTCTGAAAAATTAGATGAAATGATAGAGGATATCAAGGACCTTCATGATTATTTAGATCTAGAAATAGAAGAAACTGATTATGAGGAAATGTTAAATGAAGCAAATAAACTTTTTGACCAGGGTAAGTATAAAGAGTCTATTATTAAAACTGATGAAATTTTTACATACGTGAAAAAAGATGTTGAAGAGCTTTATGAAGATTGGTTATATGAAATTGAATCTAAAATAGAAACGTTAAGAACTTTAAATGGTGATATTAATAAATTTGAACAAAGTATATCTTCTGCCGAGGATTTATTGGACGAATTTGAAATTGAAAAAGGAAAGCAAGCTTTAGATTCATTAGAAGATGAGATTAACCGAGAATTAAAAAATATTGTTACCGGAAAGATTGAGGAAATCGAAAAGATTGAGGAATTATTGCGTAAAAATGGTATATCTACTAAAGATGTTGAGGAAACAATTAGCGAAATTAAGGCAAAAAATAAAAAAAATGAGTATGCTGAAATAGTCAATCTTTTTGGAAAAATCGAAAGAGAGCTCAGTGATAGGAAAGATGAGTTAGTATCCAAAATGGTTAAAAAATTAAGAGATGAGATTGAAAAGGCTAGAGAACTTGGAGCGCCTCAAAGTAAGATAAAAAGCATAAATGAAAAAATAAATGAACTACAAGAAATAGAAAATTTTGGTAATATCATTAATCTGATTGATGAACTTTTTGAGAAGGTAGAAGAAGCTAAATTTCATAAAGTTTTGAAGACAATTGCAGAGTCTAGGGAGAATTTTATTAAAGCAAAGGAGATCGGGATCGATATTACTGAACCTATGGATATTCTGAATAAGGCAAGAACTTCTTTGAAAGAAGGAAATCATAGAGAAGCTTTGGACTGGGCTAAAAAAGGAAGAAAAAAAGTTCGGGATATGGTAAAGGAACATGAAAAAACAGAAAATGAATTAGAAAAAATTAAAGAAATAACGGAAGGTTTGAATGAATTCGAACTAGATTTATCTTTTGTTGATGATAGAATTGAAAAAGCTGAAGAATATCTTGAACAAAAAGAATATTCTAAATCTAGAGAAATATTAGAAGAAATTGAAAGTGATATAGATGAAAAAGCTTATGAAAAAATTATGGAATTTGTCGAAGAATTTGAGGTAAATATATTGACTTTAGAAAGGATGGGTTTAGATAGCGGTGAATATACAGAGATGCTTGAAGAGGCTATCGCTAATACCAAAACCATGGATTATATTGAGGCCGGTAAAATAGCTTTGAAAGGTAAAAATCAAATTTTAGAGAAAATTAAAAAAGAGATCGATTTTAAAATAGAAACTGTTTCCAGATTAGCAGATAATATAAAAGAATCGATAGATTCTGAAGACATTGAAGATGAATTAAAAAACGTAGAAAATCTAATTGACAAGGCATTAAAAGAAAAAGACAAATCCAATTATAAAACATCCTATGATAAACTTCAAGAAGCAGAAGAGACGGTAAATGAGTGGCAAGTAGGAGAAGCTGATCAAAAGTATAATGAAGCAAAGGAAACTTTAGAATTAGTCGAAGATATAGACTTTGAGGGTATAGATATAGATGATTATCTGACCAGATTAGAAGACGCTAAATTGGATATAGAGGGTAAAAATTATCCAGAGGCAATCCAAAAGATCGATGAAATACTTGATGATTTAAATGTTAAATTAAAAAAGAAATCAGAAGAGTTCTTTACGAATGCAAAAGTCGAGGTTGTGAAGGCAAAAAAGTCTGGTGTGGATATAAATAAGATGAGAGAGGAACTAATTGAATGTAAAAAAAATATAAAACAAGAAAATTTTACTAAGGCTATTAGTTTATCTGTAAATGTTGAAAAAAGAGCTAAAAAAGTTATAGGCGAACGTTCTGAAACTAAAAAACTCATCTCAGATCTAAATGAGACTGTAAGAAAATTAAGAGAATCAGATGATTTACAAAATTTAAAACCAGCTATAAAGTTACTCAAAGAAGCTAAAAGCAGTTTTCAACAGAGAAATTATGTTGAATCCAAAGAACTAGCAAACAAGACTAAGATGAAACTAGATGAGTTGAAAATGAAAAATGAATTTGAGACTTATCACGATAACTATAAAAAGTTATTAAAAAGAGCTGATATAATCTCTGTAGATACTGAAGACATTCAAGATGAAGTCAATACAATTTTAAATAAAGCAGATGGAAATGATTATAGTTCTGCAATAGAAATGATTCAAGAAATAAATGATGAATTATTAAATAAAATTAAAGATTCTGTAGAACCGAGGATAAATCATACTCAAGAAATTATAGAATCTGCTAAAGAAATTGGAATAGATATATCTTCCCAAGAAGTATTACTAAGCAAAGCTAAAGAAAATTTTGAAAATAATGAATTCAAGGCCGCCGTAGAGAAAATAAATGAATGTCAAAATGAGATCCAAGAGATTAGAGACCAAAGTAAAAAGGCCGCCCGGAGTGTGAAGAAGGCAAAAAATAGGTTAGAAGAAGCTATGGATATTCATGCAGATATATCAACTGCTAGAAAAGAATTACAAGTTTCTATGGAAGCAATAAAAAATGATGAATATGAAAAAGCAATTGATACTGCTGAAAAAGCATTGAGCAGTATTCGATTAGCTGAGAGGAATAGAGTTGAAAAAATATTGTCTACATTTAAAGAAAAGATTAATGAGATGAGGGTAGATGGAGTAAACACATCATTTGCTGATAATTTAATAGCACGTGCTGAAAAAGCCAAGAAAAATGAAAATTATAAGGAAGCAATAAATCTAGCTATGCAAAGTGAAGGTGAGCTAGAAAGGATTGAGTTACAGCAAGATATTGCGAAAAGAAGTATCTCTACAACTACAAATAAATTGTCTAAGGCAAAAAACGAGGGAATGAATATTGAAAAACCAGAAAAGATTTTAAAAGAAGCAAAAAAAGCATATGATGGTGGTTTTTATGTCAAAGCTTTTGATAAAGCAGTAAAAGCTGGTGAGATACTAAATAATATAATTAAAGCTTATACAGAATCTAAAAGCATTTTAGATGATATCGAACAAGTATTAGATAAGTTAAAAGTTCTTGGTATGGAAGAAATTGAACTTATGGATAAATATTCAAAAGCTGTTGATGCATTTGAAAATGATAATTATGAAAAATCATATTCTTTAGCCAATAGGGCTAAAGAAACATTAAGTAACGTCAAAAAAGAATTGCCAGACCAGATTTCAGACATGGAAGATGTTATCGATGATCTAAAATCAAAGAGAGATGTTGGTAAGTCTGAAAAGTTATTGAACAAAGCTAAGGCTAATTTAAAAATGGGCAATATTTTAGAGGTTTTTGATCTTCTAGCTAAAGCTAAAGAGGAGTATGGTGGGAAATATTTCGAAGAGTATGAACAATTCATCGGGGAAGCATCAAAATTAGTTAAGAAAGCAAATAAATTTGGAACCGACGTTAGTGAGGCTAAAGAAATTATAAATGAGGCAAGAGGTTTAAGAGATGAAAATATCAAAAAAGCTAGTTTGAGGGCTAAAGAAGCTTTAGTTGAGATTGAGAAAATACTTGCACCTTACAGCCCTAATATTGAGGTAGAGATGAACGATAAACTTAGACTTGATACGTGGAATAAAGTGAATATGTCTGTAAAAAACACAGGCGGAGGAGTTGCTAAATCACCATCTATAAAAATAAAAGGTGCAAAGAATAAAGATATAGAATTACCCTCTATGTTAAAAGCAAACGAAAGTTTTGAAACTGAAACAAAAATTAAACCTACTGAGGATAAAGTGATTATTGAAGGAGTTGGGACAAGAATTTTTGATAATAAAGATATATCATACCAATTAGAGATTGAAGTTACTGAAAGTAATTTTAAAATAATTGATGCAACCGGAAATGAAAAATGTGGTATATGTAAAGGTGAAATTAAAAAAGGTTTAGACGTTATTATTTGTGATTGTGAATCACCATATCATAAGTTGTGTGGTGAAAGAAAGGGTGAATGTCCAGAATGCGGGCTAGATTTTACCTTAGATGAGGAAGAAAAGAAGGAAGAGAAGGGAGGCAAAAAAGCCTCTAAAAGAGTAGCCCTTCGGATCTGATTTTACATGGGGTGATTAAAATTGGGAATACTCATTCATGCTTGTTGTGCACCCTGTTTGACTTACACTTATGAATATTTCAAAGAAAATTTTTCTGAGGACCCATCTGTTTTGTGGTTTAATCCAAATATCCATCCCTTTAAGGAATATGAGAAAAGGTTAGGATCGCTTAAGAAATATCAGGGTGAGATGGATATTGAAATTATATATAAAGATAATTACGATTTAGAAAACTTTTTAGAAGGAGCGTTAGGGAAAAATCCTAGGTGTCAGTTTTGTTATAGATTGAGATTATCTAAAGCAGCTGAGGTCGCAAAAGAAAATGGTTTCAATGCATATACCACTACGTTGACTATTTCACCTTACCAGGACCATGATTTGATTAAAAAAATAGGTCGAGAGGAAGGCGAAAAAATAGGTATTGAATTCATATATGTTGATCTTACCGATGGATTTTATAAAAGCCATGATATTGCAGACGAGATGGATCTTTATAAACAAGGATATTGTGGATGCATTTTCAGTGAGATGGACAGATACAAAAAAGAGTAATTAAGAAATTTTAATTTTCTTCTCTATAAAATTTTCCTTTTCCACCTTTCTCTTCTATTTTACTAAGTGCTTTTTTGGCTTGATTTCTGAATGTTTCTTCTGCAACTTTATAATCATCGGATTGAATATTTATTCGGTATTTTGGTGAAGCAATATAATCCACATCGATTTTTGCATCCTCAGTATCTTCGAATGCTGAAAGAGCATATTTTATGTCTTCAATTCCCGAAGGGTTAGGTGAAGTCAATTCGATAAATCCTGAAATGTTTATGTAGGGTGGTTTGATGTTGTCTTTTGCGACCTCTATGAAATGTTCAATCCAATCCCCATCAAATCCTTTATTTTCTAAAATCTTTGGATGGATGGTTGTTTCTTCAAAAGCTTTGTATAAACTTCCAAATTCTTCACTAAGTTCCAAACCAAATTCGTCATAACATCTATCTATATCCCAGTCTAATTCATCGGCCACTATTTGTAATAATTTTTCGGCTTTTTTCTGGTTTTTCCATGCTTGTATTTTTTCTCTTTTCTGATGTTCGTTAACTTGCTTTAATGAAAGATCAATATGGCCCTTTGAACGATCAACATTCAAGACTTTGCAAACTCGTTTTTCGTCTTCTCTAATATAATCTTTAATTCTCTTAACCCATCCAGAAGAAATCTCAGAAATATGGATAAAACCTTCTTTATTATCATATTCTTCAAGTTCTAGGAATGCACCAAAATCTTTAACTGATTTAACGTAACCTATAACCAATTCACCATCACTGGGCCATTCATAATCCTCTGCCATTATTCTTCCTCTTCTAAATCAATTAGCTCACCTTTAAAATCTGCGATCCCTCCAGTAGGTTCTGCTAATTTAGTTCCGCAAACATTACAGCTCACTAAAGATGAAACTTTAAGAAAGGTTCTTTGCTCATTACCACAGTCTATACATTTAACTTTCACAAATGATTCTTGAGTTTTTTTATTCTTCATATGTTATCACCAGTTTATTCTTTAAATTCGAATCTTCTAGATCTTTTACCTTTTTTCTGCCATGTTTTTCCGCACTCGGTACAGGTATATTTAAGGTAAACTCTCTTTACTGGTTTTCCAGCACCAGAAGGTTTTGACCACGGAAAGCCTCCATATCCAGATGTAACTCTTCTGAACCTTCTTTGACCTTTCCGTAATTCACTACCTGGCCTGTTTTTACCTTTAGACAACTCCATATCTGTATGCGTGTCACAACTCGGACAATAATCCTTTATTTTACGTGGTTTTTTCATACTGATTCGCCTCATAAGTAGATTGCATATTAATATCTTACCCTTTAAATTAGAGTTTGTTCATATCCAATCCGCTTCTAATTTATCCAACTGGAGATTGACTCTTGTTTTTATATCTTTCGGATTCGGATAATCTTTTATAATTTCTCCATTTTCTATGTACATCTCTAACATAGGAATCATTGTTTCTCCACACTCACAAAATGGCTGGATATGTTTCTCCTTCCATGGTTTCATCTTATATTTAAAGCATGAAGGACATCTAAAAGCTTGCTTTTTACCACTAAATTTCCCTCTTTTTGCAACGAGTTCACCTTCTTTTTCAACGATATCCATAGCAAAATTAATAGTTCTAGCATTGGATATACTTGTTCCAACACCAAATGCATCAACCCCAGCATTTTTCAGATCGGGTATTGAGTATTCATTCATACCCCCTGAAGTTATGATCTTAGCATTGATTCCTCTAGACTTCATTTCCCATTTTACTTCTTGCACTATTTTAACTAAGTCCCCTCTTCGTGAGGAAGGTGTATCTAATCTAACACCATATAACTTATTCCCCATGGCTTCATAAGCCATCATAGTTTCCATCTTTTCGTCTTGGTATGTATCCACAAGAGCTATTCTTGAAATATCTTCTGATAAAGATTCATCGAAAGCTTTGAAAGCCTCTTTTGGATCCCCAAAAATAATGGATAATGAATGTGGCATGGTTCCAGTTGGTTTGATTCCAACTTCTTCAGCCCCTAATATACATGAAATAGAATCGCAGCCACCGATGAAAGCTGCGCGATCGATAACAGGGGCGATACCCGGATGCATCCTTCTTATTCCAAAGGACATGACTTGACGATCACCAGCCGCAAGCTTGACTCTAGCTGATTTTGTAGCGACTCCTGAAGCATGACAGATGCAACCCAGCATAGGAGTTTCATATATACAAAATTCATCATATGGTCCTTCTATGAACATTATCGGGGTATATACTCCGTTGATACCTCTTGCTCTAAAAATTGTACCCTCTGGGATTGAATATAAATCTAAATCTTTACCTTCTACAAAATTAAAAACCTCATCAAGACCTACAAAGATACCCCATTCCCAGTCTTTTGGTAACGATGAGGTAGTAAACTCAGCCACAACATTTTCATCACCTAATCCTTTTTTCTCGAATATTTCAATAGTATTTTCAAAATAAACATCTGTTGTTTTGCCTGAAAGTATATCGTCTTCATCAGCTATATGGAATCGATTCATCATTAATCATCATCTAATTCACGTATATTTTATTTATATTTTGTTTTTTTCTCAATAAATTAAATTTTTCTTGTAATAACTATCATACCAAAATTATTTATATAAGCCATATATGGCGGAGGGAACAGGGACAAAATAACGGAAGTGAAACAGATGTGCAAGAAAAGGAAAGAAGCGATAAAACTGATAGACGAGATAATAGATGAGTTAAAACAATGATTATACAAGGAACAGACTTGATTCAAGTGAGGATCCTTTAATATTTACCTCTTTTTATTATAATGGCCAACAACCATAGTCCTATCATAACCGATACTAAGAATATATAAGGTCCAAAGAGTGGTTGATCTGTTGCAAGTACTAAAAGTGCCGAACCTATTATTATCGAGGCTAAAATAATTGTAAAACTCAATCGATTAGAAACTAATTCGATTGTATATTCCAGGTTATCCAATCCTTTATGTTCAATTGCAACAGCCAATTCTTCATTTTCTATTCTTTCCAAGATATTATTCATACGATCTGGTAATTTAGAGAATAAATCATGGAATCCTTTAGCTGTGCCTAATAATTTATCGATTTGTGTTTTTGGACCGTACTTTTGTTTTATGATCTCTTTAATTACTGGTTTTGCAGCTTCAAAAAAATCAAATTCGGGGTCTAATGCACTGCATACACCTTCAGTGGCTATTAGAGCCCTTTCCATCAGTAAGAAGTTTGGAGGTAATGTAATATTGTGTTTAAGAGCTATATTCATTATCTCTTCGTTTGCCCCCTCAAGGAACGAGATATCTCTTTTTCTTTTATAAAGTTCTAAGACATCTTCTATATCCCATTCTAATTCGTTTTTGTCTATTTTACCATGGACCATCCCTATATCCAATAAGATATCCATGATCTTTTTGGTGTCATTTCTCGCCATGGCTATGAACATGTCGATCAATTTTTTCCTTCGATTATCCGAAAGCCTTCCGATAGCCCCAAAGTCAAGTAATGCTAGAGTTCCATCTTCTTTGAAAAAGATATTTCCGGGAGAAGGATCTGCGTGGAAAACACCATGGATGAAAAATTGCTTCAACATAGCCCTAGCCATCTCTGTAGCTAGTTTTTTCTTAAGCTCCTTTGGATAATCACCATGAATAGCTTTTGTTATACTTTTACCCTTTATATTTTCAAGAACCAACACTTTTTTAGTTACATATTCCCAATAAACTTTTGGAATTTTAAGATCGTCATCATCCTCGAACGCATCATAAAATTTTTGTGCATTCCTAGCTTCGGTAGTAAAGTCCATCTCCTTCTCAAGCATCTTTTGGAATTCATTTATTGTATCTTCAGGATGGTACATTTCACTTTCTGGAATATGTCTTTCGATAAGTTTGGCTAACTTTTTAATCAACTCCATATCGGCTTGGACCATCCTTCTAATTCCAGGTCTTTGAACTTTCACAACTACCTCTTCACCGGTTTTGAGGGTTGCCTCGTGAACTTGTCCAATAGAAGCTGCACCTAATGGATAGTTATAAAAGTCTTCAAAAATATCACAAAGATCACCATCTAATTCTTTTTCGATTATCTTTTTAGCCTTCTCGGGAGAAAAAGGTGTTGCTTCTTCATATAATTCATTTAGTTCGTTAGCAAATTGTGGTGGAACTAAGTCTGGTCTCATAGCTAAAAATTGCCCTAACTTTATGAAGGTAGGACCTAGATCCTCAAAAAGTCCCCTTATATCCTCAGCTTTTGTTTCTTTCATTTTTTCTTCAAGAGATTTTTCTAATCTTTCTTTAGAGATGAAACTTTTAAGCCCTAATTCTTCGATAAAGTCTATTAGACCATGTTCTAGTAGTATCTTAGCAATTTTTCTGAGTCGATCTATCTTGGTACGTCTTTTCATCCGGTTATTAATACTAAGAAGAGTGATTTATAATTTAGGTTAGAAATTAACATGATTATCTTAAGGTAAAATTAATTATACTTGTCTGTATTCCTTTTTGTGAAACCATGAACGAACCTGAGCCTTTCAAAATCAAGATGGTAGAACCTTTAAAACGATTAGATAAAGAGGAAAGAAGGAAAAAAATAGTGGAAGCGGGTTACAATGTTTTCAAATTAAGGTCATCTGATGTTTACATAGACTTGCTAACTGATTCGGGAACCTCCTCTATGAGCGATGAACAATGGGGTGAGATGTTCAAAACAGAACAGGCTTATGCTGGTAGTGACTCCTATTACCTTTTAGAAAAAACAGTCAAGGAAATATTTGGTTTTGATAAATTTGTTCCAGTTCATCAAGGGAGAGCGGCAGAAAATATATTGTTTTCAGAATTGGTGAATGATGGAGATTTTGTTCCAAATAATATGCATTTTGACACCACTAAAGCTAATGTTAAACACAAAGGTGGAACACCTGTGAACTTAGTCAGAGATGAAGCTTATGATATTGATAAAAAAGTAGATTTCAAAGGTAATTTGGATACTAAAAAACTAAGTGATTTCATTGAAGACAAAGGTACTGATAAAATACCTGTGATAATGTTGACCGTTACGAACAACACTGGAGGAGGGCAACCTGTATCTATGGAAAATATTGAGGAGGTTTCTAAAGTTGCAAAGGAGTATAGTATACCACTTTTCTTAGATGCCTGTAGATTTGCTGAGAATGCATTTTTCATTAAGGAAAGAGAAAAAGGCTACAATTCTAAGTCAATAAGAGAAATAGTTAAAGAAATGTTCTCTTACGTAGATGGCTTTACTTTTAGTGCTAAGAAGGAAGGTTTAGTAAATATCGGTGGATTGATCGGTGTAAGAGATGAAGAATTACAGGAAAGATGTGAAAACTTAGGGATCATAATAGAAGGGTTTCCTACCTATGGAGGAATGGCATGTAGAGAACTATCTGCCATGGCTAAAGGCATAGAAGAAGCAACTACCTATGAGTATCAAAAGTATCGACATCAACAAGTTCAATTTTTAGCAGATAGGTTAGTAGAAGCAGGCGTCCCTATTATTGAACCTGCTGGAGGACATGCTGTTTTCATAGATGCAAAATTCTTCCTTCCACATATATCTCAAGAGAATTTCCCTGCACAAGCCCTTACAGTACAACTTTACATAGAATCTGGTATACGTGGAGTAGAGTTAGGAACGAGTGCTTTTGGAGAGCTGGATAAAGAAGGTAACGTTATTCCAGCAGAGATGGAAACTATGAGGTTAGCCATACCTAGAAGGGTTTACACACTTAATCAATTAAATTATGTTGCTGAGTCGGTTATTAAATTATATGAAAATCGAGAAAGCATAAAGGGTCTAAAAAGAACATATGCACCAAAGTTGTTGGGACACTTTAAAGCTGAATTCGAACCTCTATGAATAAATAAATTTCATATATCTTGGAATTGGACTACATATCTTCGATTAGGAGAAGGTGAAATCTTTAACAGGATTTCCTTATCAAGATTATAATATTTTCTTCTCCCTCTTGTTTCTGAAGAGATAATACCAGCATTTTCTAACAAGTTTAAATGATATTTAGCAGTTTTACCATCCATGCCCGCCTTTTCCATCAATTCAGATACATACATTTCACGTTCACTGAGTAGATGAAGTATCTTTAAGCGAGTTTTCGATCCCAATATATCTAAACCGTCCATTTTCTCACCTTGTAAGTATATTTTTCCTAAGAAAAGTTATATGTATGCATGTATTTTTTAATTTCGGTGAAAAAAATGGCAGAAATACCTACAGAAGAAAAAAGTCAAAAAAGAGTCATAACTGAAGGAGATCTTGAACATGAAATTTATCTGAATAAAGACCAGATGGCTGAGTTCTTGATCGCCCTTGGTGAACAGATGAAGAAAGGAGATGAAATTACTGTTAAAACTGCAGAATGGGAAATACCATTCAAATTCAGGGAACCTATAGAATTAGAGATCGACTTTGAAGGATATGGTGAAAAAGAATTGGAGATCGAGATAGAATTCAAAGGAAAAAGAGAAGACGAGGCACCTCAGATCTCCTAAAACCATTTTCAAAAACTTTTTTTAGACTTTTTTTATTGTTTAAGTATGAAGTCGAAAGAAGTAGAGGGTTCGATATTTGAATTGGTTAAAGGAGACATAACTCAACAGGATACTGAAGCTGTGGTAAACGCAGCAAATAAACGCTTAGCTCCTGGCGGAGGTGTTGCAGGTGCTATACACAAAGCGGCAGGACCGGAACTTTACGAAGAATGTAAAACATTAGGTGTTTGTGAAACAGGGGAAGCTAAGATCACCAAGGGTTACAACCTAAAAGCTGATTATATAATACATACGGTAGGACCAATATTCTCAGGTACTGAAAGAGATGAAATAGATCTGAGAAGAAGTTATAGAAACAGTCTTGCAGTCGCCTCAGTTGAGGACATAGAAAGTGTTTCATTCCCTTCAATCAGCACTGGTGCATTTGGGTACCCGACTAAGGAAGCAGCTTACATTGCTTTAGAAGAGATAAAGGAGTTTTTAGAGGGAAACAATTTACCAGAATTGGTAAGGATGGTTCTTTACAATGCAGAGGACTATCGTATACACGAAGAAGCTTTAGAGGAAATATTTTAAAAAACTACTTGAAAATCTGGTAAAAATCTCCGAATGGCGTATGTTTTACTCATATATGCAATAACTATAAATATTACTAAACATATTAGTAATCAATGTGATAATATGCCAAGAGGAGATAGAACAGGACCAGAAGGAATGGGACCTAAAACAGGCAGAGGACTAGGACACTGTACAGGATATTCAACACCAGGATTTACTAAAGGACCAGGTAGAGGATTTGCGCGAGGTATCGGTAGGGGAATCGGTAGAGGTCTAGGAAGAGGTTTTAGAGGCCGTAGGAGACGAGTATTCTTTCCTGACAGAGAAATGATGCCAGTAGATATAGGTATGTCTAGGCTTGCTCGAGAAGATCCTTACTACAGTACTTACGACAAAGAAGATGAAATCGAAGACCTAAAAGATTACGCCGAATCTTTGAAAAGTGAACTAGAACAAGTTGAAAGTAGATTAGAAGAACTTTCCGAAGAATGAGATATCACTTATCTGGGAGGACCCATATAAAACCCTTTTTTTATCTTTTTTTAGATTTGTTTAAAGCTTAGCGATATAAAATAATTGGAAAAGCTATTTATAGAATCCAGTATTATTTTATGATGATGCCTAGGAGAAGAAAAAGAAGAGGAGAACGAAGAGTTGGATCGATCCCAAAAAGACGATGTTTTTCTCCGACTGAAGGAGAATCAAAAGAGGTTGTTCTTAGAGTTGAAGAAGTAGAAACACTTCGATTAGTGGATCTAAAGAATATGACCCAGGAGGAAGCTGCTAGAGAGATGGATATATCTAGAAAGACACTTTGGAACGATCTAAAAAGTGCTAGAAAGAAGGTAGCAAAAGCGCTGAGCGAAGGACTTACGATACGGATAGAAGGCGGGAAGTACCAGTTAAGGTAGAGTATTTTGCTCAAAATAATTTTTCTATTTCTTCCATTACACTACGTTTGACGTTTTCTGGTGTAAACTCTTCTAAATGACCAGGCACTTTTGCAATCGGTACGCCATTTTTTTCTAAGTATTTTAGTGCAGGTATGGTCTTATCTTTGAATTCCTGTAATCTTGATCTAATCTTTTCTTCGGTATCATCTGAACGCTGAATAACTTCGGTACCACATTCTTTACATTTGTTTTCTTCAGTGGGGGGATCATATTTCAAGTGATAGACTTTACCACATTCTGGACAGATCCTTCTTTTAGTCGTCCTCTCGATAATGAGCTTATTAGAATTCTCTACCCATACAACAAAGTCGATTGCGGTTCCCTTTTCCTCAACCAATTCAAGAAGGAACTCAGATTGGGAAAGTGTTCTTGGATAACCATCGAGAACTTGCCCACTGAATCCACGTTCTTCAAAATAGGATTTAAAAAGCTGATTAGTTATACGATCTGGTACGAAAAGTCCTTTCTCTACGAAATATTTAGCCTTCATACCCAATATAATAGATTCATCTTCTGTACCTAGTTTTTCTGCAATATCACTATCAGGTATGAAATCATCTCCATTCCAGAACTCATTTAAGTCTTCATCGTAATCAAAACCATCGAATTTCCCCAGGTATTTCCTGAAAATATTTCCAGTTGAAAGCTGTTCAAGTTCAAATTCATCAACTAAAACGTCGATCCTAGGTTGTTTGCCAGCACCGCTTTTTCCGGTTACTATCACATTTGAAAGTTCATCAGGTACATTCCAATCCATATTTATCAACCTGTGAAAAGGGAGGACTGTATTTAAGCCTAACCATCCTTTATTGAAAAAGATTCAAAATTTATTATGATTAGACTTTAATCGTAAGATTTATTATACAGTTGAATGTGACTAGCATAAATGGAGAGGAAAAAATGTATGAAGTCAGATTCCACGGAAGAGGCGGTCAAGGTGCGGTAACAGCTGCACACACCCTTGCCGAAGCTGCTTATAGGGAAGATAAGGATGTTCAATCATTCCCTATGTTCGGTGTTGAAAGAAGGGGTGCTCCTGTTGCTGCTTTTGCCAGGATCGATGAAAAAGAGATAGATATAAAGACCCAGATATATGAACCAGATATTGTGATAGTTCTTGACATGAGTTTATTGGATGTAGTAGACGTCACTGATGGTTTGAAAAAAGGCGGTAAGATAATATTGAATACAGCTAAAAAACCATCTGAGTTCGATTTTGGAGATGCAGAGGTTTTTACAGTCAATGCTACCGATATTGCAGTTAAAAATGGATTAGGAACCGAAACAAATCCTATAGTGAACACCGCAATATTAGGTGCTTATTCTCGAGTAGCTGGTAATGTAGATTTAGATAACATAAAAAAGGCTATAGTAAATAATGTGCCAGTCAAACATGATGAGAACAAAAAAGCTGCAGAAGAAGCTTATGAAAGTGTAGTCGGGGTGTAAATTATGACAAAAGTAAAGATAACAATAGGCGGAATAAATAAAGATGCAGGAAGTTCGAAAGAATACAAAACTGGCGGATGGAGAACTATGAAACCAGAAGTCGACGTCGAAAAATGTATACAGTGTTTGAAATGTTTTGATTATTGTCCAGATGGTGCAGTAAAAAAGACTGAAGATGCCATCGAATTCGATCTAGATTACTGTAAAGGATGTGGGATATGTGCTAAAGAATGTCCCGTGAAAGCGATAGTTATGAAAGTTGAGGAGAAATGATAAAATGGGAGAACAAAAAGGTTTAACGATTCAAGGTAATATGGCAACTGCTCTCGGAGCGAAGCTATGTAGGCCAGATGTCATACCTGCTTATCCGATTACACCATCCACACTTTTCCCTGAAAAGATTTCAGAATACATAGCAGATGGTGAGTTGGATGCTTCGATGATAAGAGTGGAAAGCGAACATTCAGCGATGAGTGCCTGTATAGGGGCGTCCTCTGCTGGTGCTAGAACATGTACTGCATCAGCTTCACAGGGTATAGCACTGATGCATGAGATGTTGTTTATCGCATCTGGGATGAGGTTACCTATAGTTATGGCTGTAGGAAACAGAGCCCTTTCAGCACCGATCAACATCTGGGCTGATCACCAGGACACAATCGCTTCAAGAGATTCAGGTTGGTTACAGTTCTATGCTGAAAAGAATCAAGAAGGTTTAGACTTGATGATTTTAGCATTCAGAATAGCTGAAGACGAGAGAGTATTGCTGCCAGCCATGGTTGGTATAGATGGTTTCGTTTTAACTCACACTGTAGAAGGTGTAAAGGTACCCGCTCAGGAAGATGTTGACGAATTTTTACCAGATTATGAACCACCACATGGTATACTGGATCCTGAAAAACCAATGACCTTCGGATCGTTGGGTACACCTGAGTATTATCAGGAATTAAAATATGATCAAGTGGAAGCGATGGACAAATCACCTGAAGTAATTGACGAGATCTTCGATGAATTCGAAAAAGAATTTGGAAGAGAGTACAACAGGATCACACCATACAAGTGTGACGATGCAGATATAATACTCCTAACGATGGGTTCCATGACTGGAACTGCTAGAGCTGCTGTAGATGAGATGCGTGAAGACGGAGAAAAAGTAGGATTAGCTAAACTTACAGTATTCAGACCATTCCCTGGAGACCTATTAAAGGAGATCGCAGGAGATGCCAAAGGTCTTGCAATTATAGATAGGAACATATCACCAGGATTCGGTGGAGCAGTTTTTGCAGAAAGTGCAGGAATATTTATCAACGAGAAGAAAAAACCACTGATGAAGAACTTCATTGTTGGTCTAGGTGGTAGAGAGATATTCAAGAGGAATTTCAAAGAGATGTACGAGAAAACAAAGAAAGCAGTCGAAAATGGCAGTGTCGATAAGATGGTTGAATGGATCAATATGGACGAGGAAGTGATGAGGTGATCAAGATGTCTAAAAATGAAGATAAAGAAATGTTTGCATCCGGTCATAGGATGTGTGCTGGATGTGGTGAAGGTATAGCTATGCGAGCCATTTTGAACGAAGCAGGTTCTAACACGATAGCAACTGTTGCAACGGGTTGTTTGGAAGTAACTACCACTGCTTACCCACAAACAGCATGGGAGATCCCTCTTATTCACTCAGCCTTTGAGAATGCAGCTAGTGTTGCAGCTGGTATAGAAGTAGCTTTGAAACAGATGGACAAAAAAGGAGAAACCAATATTATGTCCTTCGCAGGAGATGGTGGAACCTTCGATATAGGTTTCCAAGCTCTATCAGGTATGTTTGAAAGGAAGCATAATGTGACTCACATCTGTTTGGATAATGAGGCTTACATGAACACTGGTATACAGCGCTGCAGTTCGACACCATATGGAGCTTCTACAACAACGTCACCATCAGGTAAAGTCAGTATCGGTGAAGATAGACCAAAGAAACCTTTAGCTAGGATCTCTGCTGCCCACGATATACCATATGCAGCAACAGCGACGATCGCTCACATCAAGGATTTGAAGAAAAAAGTAAGAAAAGCACTTGATGCCGATGGACCAGCACTGGTACATGTTTTTGCTCCGTGTCCAACTGGATGGAGACATGCTAGTAATGATTCAGTAGAACTTGCTAGATTGGCAGTGGAAACGGGTGTTTTTGTCTTATGGGAAGCTGAAGACGGTGAGATATGCGACCTTAATATCACTCACAAACCAAAGGAAAGAAAACCGGTAAAGGAATATCTGAAGAAACAGAGAAGATTCGCACATCTAACTGATGACCATATCGAGAACATACAAAAAGAGATCGACGAAAAGTGTGAGCAGTACGGCTTCTAAAACCCTTTCTTTTTTCTATTCTATACTTTTATATTTTTCAAACAGAATTGACTCTAAATCAAAGAGAAGATACACTCTTGTTTCATTCAGTTGTTTCAATGTAATATTGTACACCAGTACCTTCCAGGCTTGCATGTATTTTATCAGCAAACCAAATTGCATCTTTGACTGTAGCTCCGTCATTCCATTTATATACCATGTCATATTCACCTTTTTGAGGTTCAAAACCTAAACCATATAGTATATCGACTATCTCAGAAGGCTTTCCACCGTCGCTGTTGAATATTAATTTCAGATACGTTTTCATGTTTAACATATGTAATATAGCTTTATCCATTATTAATATTTTTGTAATTTTAGAGTTATTTGATGTATTAATTGAAATTGAATTATAAATGCTAATTTTTTCTCTTAAACCCTTTACCGATTATGTACATCTCAGAGCTCGATTCTCTTGAGGCTTTTGGGGAATGTGCTTTGACGAACGAAAACTGGGATTTTACATCTTCAAGAAAATTCTTAAAATCTTCTCCTTGAAAGATTTTAACAACAAAATTACCCCCTTCTTTCAAAGACATGTCGCAGAATTTCAAAGCACGTTGGGATAAGTATACCGATCGTGCATGGTCCATTGAATAATTTCCACTTATATTTGGGGCCATATCTGAAACAACAACATCTACATCACCAGCGATTATTGATAATCTATTTAGAACTTCATCATCTGTGAGATCACCTTGATATGTTGATACCCCTTCGATGTCTCTCATCCTTTCAAGATCTATGGCAACTACATTACCCCTTCCAACAACTTCAACAGCATACTCGCTCCAACTACCGGGTGCTGCACCTAAGTCTACGACTACATCTCCTGGATTGAAAATATAAAACTTTTCATCTATCTGTTTTAACTTGTAGATTGCTCTAGACCGGTAACCTTCTTTTTTGGCTTTCCGATAGTAACCGTCTTTACGTTTATACGCACACATCTTTGTATTCTAGTATAAACATATACTTAATATTAGGGGAAAACTGGTAAAGAAACATCAAAAGATTTTAATCTCCCTATATTTATAACATATTATGCGTTCAAAAGATGCTTTTGATAAAGTCATGAAAACCGTAACGAAGATCAGGGAACAAGGAGAAAAACCTGAGGAAGATATTTACTCAATGGATAAATTTATATGTGATCTATGTCAAGGTGATTTTAAGAAAAAAGAGATCACGCAATGTGGATTCTGCGGTAGATGGATATGTAAAGAAACCTGTTGGGATAGTGACTTACGAGCATGTGAGAGTTGTAGTGGTTTGATCAAATTAGCAAGGAGTGAGGAATCAGAGGAGGGCCAGGAGAATGAAAAAGATCGATGAATTTTTCAATATTATGGAATGGGATGAAAGGTTAAATAAAATAGTCTACAAACCTGACGATAAAAAGCCGGGTAAAGGTAAAATAGCCCTTGTATTTTTTATAGCAGGATTATTATCGGGGATAATAATCATGGAGTACATGATCCCATGGATTTTGATATACATATGAAGGTGAAACGATGAAGATATTATTGATACACTCAGATTATTTGGAATATGAAGTGAAGAAAGATACACCTGTTGCTGAGAAGATAAGTGAAGACATGAAAAAAGGTCGTATGGATGAATGCTTATCGGTTTTCACAGCAGTTGAAAAAAGGGACCAGGGTAATGAAAGCGATATTATTCGACAAGGTGTAAATGAGATCGAAAATACTGTTGAACAGTTGGGTGTTGAAAAGATCATGATCTACCCATATGCTCATCTTAGTTCAGAGTTATCCAATCCAGATACTGCAGTAAAAGTCTTAGAAGGTCTAGAGGAATCATTGTCGAAAAAATATAACGTTCATCGTTCTCCATTCGGATGGTATAAAGCATTCAAATTAAGTTGTAAAGGGCATCCACTATCTGAGCTTTCTAAAGAGATCATACCAGAAGGCGAGGATGAAGAAGTTGTTTCTAAAGCTTTAGAAGCTGAAGAAGATATGGAATCTACATGGGGTATACTTGATGTCGACGGAGAGTTTTATGAACTCGAGATAGATGGTAATAAAGTGAATGGATTTGATTTCAATAAAAATGAAAATCTAAAAACCTTTATTGCTTATGAAGCGGGACAAAAAGAAAAAGGCGGAGAGGAATCATCTCATATAAGACTGATGCAAAAGCATGAACTGGTCGATTATGAACCCGGTTCAGACCCAGGAAATTTAAGATATTATCCAAAAGGAAGGATGATGAAAGGGCTTCTTGAAGAATACGTTAGTCAAAGAACCAGAGAATATGGTGCTATGGAGATAGAATCCCCTATCATGTACGATATGGAACATCCGACTTTGAAGAGCTATCTAGATAGATTCCCTGCTCGTCAGTATACTATAGATACACCAGATAAAGAGGTATTCTTAAGATTTGCTGCCTGTTTTGGACAATTTCTAATGGGTCACGATATGACCATGTCTTACCGAAATTTACCTGTACGGTTGTATGAATTAACTAGATATTCATTCAGGGTCGAACAAAGGGGAGAACTCACTGGATTGAGGAGATTACGATCTTTTACAATGCCGGATTCCCATGCACTATGTAAAGATATGGAACAGGCAAAGGAAGAGATGATGACCAGGATGGATCTAGCCATGTCAGTAGTTAATAAGATCGGTATCGATGTCCCTGATGATTTAGAACTTGTACTGAGGTGTACTAAAGACTTTTATGAGGAACAAAAAGAACATCTTGATAACATAGTTCAAGCTTACGGTAAACCTGCCTTGATAGAGATATGGGATGAGCGTTTCTTTTATTTCGTTTTGAAATATGAATTCAATTACATTGATCCGCTTGGTAGAGCTAGTGCACTCGTTACAGATCAAATCGACGTTGAAAATGGAGAAAGATATGGTATAGAGTACGTAGATGAGGAAGGGGAGAAAAAACATCCATATATATTACATCTCTCACCTAGTGGTGCTATAGAAAGAGTTATGTTTACTCTACTTGAGATGGCTGGAGAAGAGGAATCTAAAGGTGTAAAGCCTAGTTTCCCCTACTGGTTATCACCAACCCAACTCAGGTTGTTGCCTATTTCTGATGACCAACTATCTTATGTTGAAGAGATATCAGATAAATTTCACGGCGTGAGAGTAGATATAGACGACTCCGATAGGACTGTTGGAAAGAAGATCAGGGATGCAGAGAAAGAATGGATCCCATATGTCGCTGTGATAGGTTCTAGAGAGATCGAAAATGAAGAGTTATCTGTGAGGATACGCGGAGAGGAAAAGCAAAGAACTATGTCATTAAAAGAATTGAAAGATGAATTAAAAGATAAGCAGGGTAACATGCCATTTAGAGGATTGCCTCTCCCAAAACGATTATCGGAAAGACCTACTTTTGTGGGATGATAGGTTAATATTAGGAAAATTTTGATCGGTGTAAGGATAACCTTTATATGCTTGAAGTAATCTCTTCGCTCAAAACTGTAATGAGGAATTTAATATGGGCAATATCAGACCAACATACATAAAAAGAGTTGCAATCGAACTCGTCGACAGGTTTCCAGAGGAATTTGATGCAGAGGATTACGAACATAACAAGAAAAAGGTAGATGAACTGACGGATGTCGAATCAAATATGATGAGGAATAAGATTGCAGGCTATATCGTTAGATATCTTAATCGTGGCAAAAATAATTAATCTATATTTTCTTCAGCTATAGTTACACAGGCTAAAAAATCATCTAAAGTATGAAGTAATTTTTTTGGTGTTTCAGCTTTGGCTGAACATATTAAATTTGAACCATCTATTTTTAAATCAATATAATCCTCATTGTCAGGTGACACTGAAGAAGCAATCACTTCAGCACTTTTTGCGTCATCATATTCTAAAACCATTTTACAAGTTATATTAGACATATATTTACTTAAACTAGAAATGGTTGATAAATAATTTTTTATCAAAAATCCTCGTCACAAAGAATTTTTAATATGAGTTACTTATTTGATAATGGTATCATGACTAAAATAATGGTTTGCTATTATTCAAAATCTGGGACCACTGAAGAGATGGCTAAAGAGATCGAGAAAGGTATAAAAGAAAGTGGATCAGATGTTAATTGCGATCTAAGGAAAGTATCTAATGCTGATGTCGAAGAATTGAAGAAGTACGATGGCCTTATACTGGGTTCCCCTACATATTATGGACTTCCTTCAGCCCAGATCAAAGAATTTATAGATGAAAGCATAGTGCATCATGGTAAGTTAGAATGGATGGTAGGCGGAGCATTTACTTCTAGTGCAAATCCTGCTGGAGGTAACGAAACAACGCTAATTGCGATTTTAGACTCATTATTGATCCATGGGATGATAATCAAGGGTATGCCTAAGGGCGACCATTATGGACCAGTAGTGGTTGGTGAACCGGATGAAAGAGAATTAAAACAATGTAGATTTTATGGAAAATGGATGGCAGATTTAACTAAAAGGGTGAGTAAATGGAATTTCAAGAAGTAGTTAAGAAAAGAAGAAGTATAAGGAAGTTCAAAGAAAAAAGTATACCCGAGAAAGAGATCAAAGAGATAATCGAAATTGGACACTTGGCTCCGTCAGCTGGAAATCTCCAGGCAAGAGATTTTATAGTTGTTAGTGACGAAGATGGGAAAAGGAAATTATCTGATAATGCATATGGTCAAGAATTTATCTCAGTAGTACCATGGGTAATAGTGGTATGTGCTAATAAAGAAAGATCTGGACGTAAATATGGAGGTAGAGGAAGAAATTTGTATTCCATACAGGATGCAACAGCAGCAGTTGAGAACATGTTATTGGCAATTGTTGATAAAGGATATGCTTCTGTTTGGGTAGGCGCTTTTGATGAGAGCAAAGTTTCTGAACAGTTAAATATTCCTGAGAATGTTAGGCCTGTGGCGATCATCCCGGTTGGTTATCCTGATGGATCACCTAATAAACCTAATAAAATGAAATCTCAAGAAATAACTCATTATGAGAGATGGTAAGTGAGGATCGATGCAGCAATATTTATTAAGATACGGGGAAATCGGGACAAAATCTCAAAATATTCAACGCAATTTTATCGATATATTGATACAAAATATAGAGAGGATTTTTTTAAAAAATAAAAAAGAAGTTTTTATTGAAAGAGAAAGGGGGAGAATTTTTCTTTTTACAGAGAATGAAAATGTACACCTTTTATCACGTATCTTTGGAATAGTTTCCTACAGCCCAGTTATCGAAACTTCTAGTGATATATCTAGTATGAAAGATGAGGTAAAAACAATAGCATCAAACCTATCGGGTACATTTGCTGTGAGAGCTCGAAGGGTTGGGCAACATGACTATACAAGCCCTGAAGCAGCTGGTGAAGTAGGGGCTGCTATATTGGAAGAGAATCCTAATCTGAAAGTAAATCTTGATAATCCAGACAATGAGATTTACATTGAAATACGGAATGAGAGGGCATATATATTTGGGGAAATATTTAAAGGGCCAGGGGGTCTACCTTTAAGCAGTCAAGGAAAGATAGCTTCTTTTATTGAAGACCGAGATGATTTTTTAGCTACATGGTTGATGATGAAACGTGGAGCAAGGGCATATGTTTATCATACGCCAAATACGAATTGGATTGATGAATTAGATAAATGGGATCCCAATCTAATCATTATGGGTGAAGGAAATAAGAATGAATTTTTGGAACAAGATTTTCCAGATGAAGTACAAGGAATAGTGTTAGGAGAAACATTAAAAGATGCTCAAGCAATCAGCCATGAATTACCTATATTTAGGCCGATAATAGCTTTTACAGAAAAAAGAATAGAAGAGAGCATAGAATTGATTGATCTATTATCTGATCTAAATTAAGAAAGACTTGCTAAACCTATTCTTAAATCTATTAAATTGCTTAAAATTAGTAAAAGATTTAAATTGTAGTATGTATTAGTCAAATCAATGAATCATAATATATCGTTTTTGCATAGGTGTTATTTTGAGGCTATATCGATAAAGAGGTGTTCCTTTTGAATTTTTCTTCTAATAAAAAAGGTGTTTTGCTTTACAACAAGATACACAGTATACACCGTGCTTCCATGGTGAGCCGTGAAAACCCAGAACGATTAGAAAGGGGATACAAATTCATCAAAAACAGATCTGATATTTTGAAATATTATGATTTATTAGAAGACTATGATCCTGCTACAAAAGAAGAATTATTAAAAGTACACGAAAAAACTTATGTAGATTTTATCGAAGGATATTGTAAAAAGGGGGGTGGTTTTTTAGGCGATTCTACATATGTTCAAAAAGGTTCTTGTAAAGCTGCTAGATATTCTGCAGGTGGAGCTATTGAATTATGTAAAAGAGTTCTAAAAGATTATCAAACTGGTTTTGCGTTGATCAGACCTCCGGGTCATCATGCATTACCAGATAATTATGGTGGATATTGTTTGTACAATAATGCTGCAATCGCAGCTCGTTGGCTTCAAAATAATAAAAAAAGAAAAATCATGATAATCGACTGGGACGGACATGCTGCTAATGGTACGATGAGAACATTTTACTCTGATCCAGATGTTTTAACAATCTCTATCCATCGAGATCCTGAGGGATTTTATCCTCATGATGGTTTTTCTCATCAAATAGGAAAATCTGCAGGCAGAGGTTATAGTGTAAATATCTGTTTACCTAGAGGTTCAGGAGATACTGAATTGAAGAAATCTTTTAATGATGTTGTTTTCCCATTGGCTGAAGTCTTTGATCCTGATTTTGTTATTGGATGTAATGGATTTGATTCACATCAATCCGATTCTGTCGTTGGTTTAAACTACACATTAGACAGCTATTATTTCATATCGTCTGAACTTGGAAAACGTTATAAAAATAAATTAGGTTTAGTTATGGAAGGAGGATATGAGAAATTTAATGGAAAATTACTTCACGTTGTATTATCGGGTCTTTTAGGAAGAGAGAATCCTTATGGGGGGGTTGAACCAAACTTATCCTCATCGATTATCCAGAAAGGCAGTGTGTGTAAAGATACTATGGAAGAAATAAAAGAATTGAAATCTATTTTAAAGGAATTTTCCTTAGGGAGTAAAGCTTTCACATGAGGATAGAAAAAAAAATTTATCGGTTAAGGAAAAACGAAAGAATAGAATCAATTGAGATTTTGAAAGAAGAGAAGAGAATTTATTATAGTTATAATTATCAAATATTAAAAGATAAAGAATGGAATACCTCCGTGAGATGGGATAATTTTCAAAAGAAACCTCATGTTGATAGTTATGATGAAAATGGTAACTTATTATACTCTTCTCCTACTAGGGTTAAAAGTTTGAAAGAAGTGCTTGAACTGATTGATATATTTGGAAAAAACATTGTTACCATGGATATAACTAAACTATGAGGTGACAACCATCAAAATAAAATTAAGGAAAACCCTTGATGAGATTGATAAAAAAGAGATTATAGATCATATATCCAAAGAATTCGGTTCTATTGAACGGTTAGAACAAAAAGTGTCTAGAACTGGTTGTAGAGAACCAAAACTAGTAGATAAATTAATGATCCTCAAATATCTTAGAGAAGGTGCAGAATATAAAACAGAAAGGATTTTATCTTCAGCCAAACCCCTTTCTGTGATAACTCATAGAAGAGTTTCTTTAATGGAGCATCTTTCAAAAGAAAAGGTAAGATCTATTCGGGACTTAGCGGATGAATTGAACAGAGATTATAAGAATGTTTATGATGATGTAAATGTTCTTTTTGAAAATGGATTACTAGACTTGGAAAAAGATGGTAAAAGGAGAGTTCCAACTCTAAATGCAGATAACATATTGATAGAATTTTGAAAAATCATGATTTACATTTACTAATTATACCATATAAACATCTACATATACTGGCTATTACATTTATATTTTATACCATAGTATTATTTAGCATTATTATATCGAAACCTTTTTAAATGATTATGTACTCTACATATCCGGTGTATCCTCTTTGAAGGCTCAAAAGGTCGATGATGTTAAGTTCGAAATAGAAAATCATCATACTGATTTAAAATTTGATATATTGAAAAAAGAAGGTGGATTATTTTTATCTTTATCTAATTTGTTCTTTAGAAGTGATGAGAAATGGTATGAGATACCTTTAGAAAAATTAGAGAAGATCGAGATTATTCAAAAAAACCCTCCAAGGTTGGAATTTAGAATCCCCTCAATGAAGATCACGGTTATGGGTAGTTATGCTGAGAAATTATTGGCCCTAAGACATCTTCTTTTACCTTATATTAATGAAGAAAGTGAAAAAGAAGAACCCTTGTTAGCCGTTTTAAAATTATGGGGTCTTGGTATCAATGATATTAAAGCGATCTCTGATTTAATAGGGTACGATGAATCTAAAATAGAAGAATTAGTTGAAGAGGCTAATGATAAAGATCTTATTAAAAATAACGTAATTACCGAAAAAGGTAAAAAAGCACTAGAAGATGATGGAGATTTTTTGAAAGCATTGGAGGTATGACAAGGTGAATAAAAAAGGCGGATTGGCAAAGAAGATGGCCTCATTAGGTAAACTAACTAAATTGGAATCCGCAATTAATGCAGCTATTGAGTCATCTAAAGTTCCTGAATATGAAACAAGGAAATTGCTAAAAGCTAGAACATCGAGTCAGGCTAAAAATACTGCTGTTTTTCAATTTATGAGAAATTTGTTCTCCGAGATAGGTTTAGGAGTATTAACCCTAAAGAAAAAAGATAATTTTAAGATCGTTCTTGTGATAAAAGATAATAAGATTAAAAACCTATATCCCGATGTAAAAGACAAGAAAACCTGTTACATAATTTCAGATGCCTTAACTGACTTTTTCACAGAGGATTTGTGTATCCCTGCTGATGTTAATGAAGTTACATGTACAAATGCAGGAGATGATGTTTGTACTTTTAAAGTAGATCTTCAACCTTTAGCGGTATATAAGATTGCACTTGATGAAATTGATAATAAGATAATCGATGAAGTAGTCAAAAATAATACATCAAATGAAATATCAGAAAACCTAAATATTCCTGAAGAAAAAATTGAATATAGACTTGATATATTAAAATCATATCATATCCTTAATACTGATTTATCATTGACTAAAATTGGGCAGACATACCATAAATATGGTCAAAGTGTAGTAAGTGACATATCTGATCAAAAAGAGCCTCCTTGGAAAACTATGTCCGAGATCTCTCAGGTGATCGCCGATTCGGATTCTTTAGCTGAAGCAATTAGTAGTAGTGTATCGGATGAAGAAGAGGAGATAGAATCATCTGAAGTAGTAAATCTAGCTAGCGAGGCAGAAAAAAGTAAGAGTTTCGCTCAATTAGTTTCAAAACAACTTAAAAAAAATGAAAAATAGTAAAAATATAAAAAAATATCAAGGTGAAAAAAATGGTCAATAGAATAGAAACCGGATTATATGGAGTTGACCAGCTTGTGGAAGGTGGTCTGATTGAAAATTCCGCTATAACTGTGGTAGGAGCAAGTGGTACTGGTAAAACAACTTTTGCGGTACAATTTGTTATGAAAGGAATTGAAAAAGGTGAACAGGCACTTTTTGTAACACTTGAAGAATCCCCAGAACAGATAATGGATGAAGCAGAGATGATGGGCTGGGATATGAGAAAGTATCATGAAGAATCTCTATTCTTTATACATTTGAGTGGACAAAACTTTAGAGAGATGATAGAGGAACAACTTCCAAAATTAGTTCAGGCTAGGAAAGATTATGACATCAAAACTAGAGTCGCTATAGATCCGTTAACGCCAGTAATTTGGTCTACAAAAGATAGATTAGAACAAAGAGAATTGATTGAAAAATTGTTTAGGCCTTTAAAAGAACTTGGAACGGTTATGGCTACTGTAGAAGAACATTCCAAACCTGGAGAGATTATCGGATCGGATGTTCTTTTACCGATATATCTATCGGACGGTGTGTTCCATTTAGAGTATTATCCTGTTGGAGGTGCCTTTAATAGAACCTTTAAAATAGTTAAAATGAGAGGTACCAATCATGGTGAAGGATTATACCCTTATGTGTTTGTTAGAGGGGCCGGTGTTATTGTTAGGTCTTCACCAGTAGAGATGACGGAAGATAAAAAAGAAAGTTATGATGAATCCTTTGATGATGCCTTACAAACTGCCCAACATAGAGACCTGCCCGATACGGTTATCGATAAGGTAAAAACAATGAAAGAACAATGGAACTATGACTATCCCCCAGATGAGATATTAGATATCATGCTTTCCTCTTATAAAAAATAATGAGTTGATTACAGTGTGTCCCCCACCTGGTAATAAGAAACGATTGGATAGAAGGATGGAGGCAGAAAATGTCTCCCAACTAAAATACATGCTTGAGATGGAACTAAGTAATCTTCGCGAAAGTGCAGAAATAGATTTAACTTTATTTATTGGTGTAGGTGGTAGGATTTTCGCCACATCAATACCTGAAGATCTTAATCCCGATCAGTATCGATTATTAAGTACTTTTAAAGGTAATCTATCTAATCTTTGCAGTAAATTGAAAGGTGAGAATCTAGAAGTTTCAATAGAACGATGGAAATCTGGTATGGCAATAGTTTCTGCGGTTGGCGACAATTCATTTCTTGCATCTCTACTCACGAAAAAATCTGAGATACGTGAGATGGGTAATAAGTTAGATGAGGTTGTTAAAGCATCTACTGTTTTAAAACATATATTTGAACAGAAGAGCTTTAATGATGAAGAAATAAAAAAATACCCGGAGGAAGTTCAAGAAGAACTAAATCGTTTATCACGTCAGCTTTTTGTTGAACGTTTTACTCATACTAAGAGTTATAAGAAAAATGAGGAAATCTTAGAATTCATGAAGGGAAAAATTAAGGGTGCTATCGGTGTAGGTCAACTTGATCAAATCGTCTCGGTAACATTCAATGAGATGGGAACTTCTGCCCCTTATATGGAAGATGATATGTGGTACGATTTCTTAGAAAAAGTAGTTGATGATCATTTGCGTTCTATAGTAGGAGATATCCAGGCTGAACAATATAAAAAACAATGGAAAAAAGAATTAGAAAAGAAGCTAAAAAGCATCTTATAATTAAAGGTTTAAAATATATATGTCTAATAATAATACTTTCGAAAAAGGGGATAATCGACCCATTAAAGGACAAACAGATTCAGATAGGATCGGTGGAGAGATAATTAATACTTTAGAAACTATTGAAAGTGATTATAGTCGTTTCAAAGATACCATCAACAATCTAAAAAATAACCTCCAGAATTTTATGGAAAATACATCCTATGAACTGGGTGAGGTTAAGCAAAAGACTGAACAAAAAGCTGAGAAGCAACTTGTAGAAGAAAAGGTAGAAGACGTAGAGGAAGATATATTCGATGTTGATGAGCGCTTAAATGAAGTCATGCGAGAGGTAGGTTTTGGTGAAGAGATAGAAGTTTCCAATATTCCACCAATACTTCTTGAAGATATTTATCAAAAAATTTTGGATGATTTAGTCCATGAGTTAAGAGAAAATCTTGGTAACCATGAAGCAAATCAGATAATTCAAAAAGAACTAGAAAATATGAGGATGCGAACTAGTGGAAGTGAACTATTTCAATATGATAGTCGAGATATTAACATCCGAAATCTAGTTACTAGCATAGAAAATAATCTTATATCACCAAAACAGATACACAGTACCTTCCTAGAACTAGTACAAAAGCTGAGCGAAAAGATGCCCAATTATAAGCCAAGAAATTTTAGGGCCATGGTTAACGCAGAAGGATTAGAATTCGTTATTAAGAAGACAACTTACTTACTTAATAAGACTTCCAATATAGAAGATAATTTACTAGAAGTAACGAAAAATGTTGAAAAATTAGGAACAGATCTAGATTCTAAATTTTCTCATTTTAATTCAAGGCTATCAGATATCGAGGAAAAAATTGAAGAAGAGATTACCAACCAATATACTGATTTAGACTATAGACTTTCTGAAATGGAAGAAATGTTAGATGAATTTAATTTTAATCAAATAACTGAGGGTTTTGAAGAGATAAGAGATAAAAATGAACAGATGGAAGAGATGATAAAAAATAAAACATCTGATTTAGAAATGAATTTATCTATTGTTCAGGATGACATTGAAAATCTTAAAAAAGATATGGTTGACGAACCAATGACTGAGGATGAAAGATTCGTCTTTTATGCAATACCTGATGATGGGGCCACCTTTAACAAGCTCGAGAAAGAAATTGGGAAAGAAGTAGACGATATCCAATCAAAGTTAGACAGTTTATTAGAGAAAGGGAAAGTAAAAGATGAAAAAAGAGGACGATGGACCGTATATGTTAGGTCCGAAGAAGGATCATCTGAAGAAGAGATACAGCAAGATGAAGAAGAAATTTTAGAAGAATCTGAACAAGATGATCAAGAATTGAGAGATTCTGAGGAAGCGGATGAAGAACCTATAGAAGAAATCACCAAGGAAGATTTTTCAGGTATAATATTTGATGAAGCTTTTACGAAAGTAACTGAAGAAAAGAGTGTAGATGAAGGATTAGAAGAGGAATCTGATGAATTAGAAGAGGAATCTGATGAATTAGAAGAGGAAATTGAAGGATTAGAAGAGGAATCTGATGAATTAGAAGAGGAATCTGATCTTACTGAATCGGAGAAACTTATTATAGATGAGATAACTGAAGATGGATGTACTATTCATCATTTAGATAAACAATTTGAGGATTTAGATAAATCTGATATTGAAGAAATTTTAGAAAAACTTATAGAAAAAAAAGAAGTATCCACAACAAAACGTAATAGGTGGACTATTTACTTAAAACAAAAGGAGGTAGAATAAAGTGTTAGATGTAGCTTTAGTGTCTTTGATAAAAAATATGAGCGAAAAAGCTGGTATTGAAGGAGCAATTCAATACTGGTCAAGAGTAGGAGAAAACCTAGCCAAAAGGATCGGTGAAGAAGCCTATATGGGCTGGCCTTCTTTCAACGTTGCGTTAAAGGAAGGGAGAACAGCGTTTTCTATAGAGGGCGATGTCACTGCATTGACAGACCTGGCAATAACTGATGTAGATGGTGATGTTGTAGGTTACATATATGCGTTAAAAGAGTGTGTTTTTACACCTACAATTAAACGAATAAGATACAGTGTAGGAGAGATTCCAGACGCAGACAGAGCAGTAGCTGAGGAATACAACAACACTGTTCAAAATACTGCGACTTGTAATTTCTGTGTTATCCATCAGAAATTCAGATCCGAAGTATCGAAGAACATAACTGTTGAGAACCAGCCTTTGGAATGTGTTCAACTGGCAAACCGTGGATTTAGAGGAGATACAAAGATAAACAGAGTAAGCTTAGATCGTATAGGTATTAATCCAGAGTACGTCAGAAGTCTTTTGAGAAATTATGCCTGTGTATATGGTATACTAATGAAAGGAGCTAGACTCCGAGGTAGCGAGGAGGATGAATAAATATGAAAGAAGATCTATATGATGACCAATATAAAGCGAAGTTAGGAAGACACAATCCATTTGTTGATGTAGCAGCATATCTTTTCTTGGAAGACATAGGAGATAAACAGGGTGCAGCCGGTATGAACAATTATTTGATGAGCCTCGCAACATCTTTAGCTAAAAGCATGCCTAAAGAGGAATACAGTAGTTGGGATGATTTCATGGAAAGCTTACTGAAAGGCGAATCTATAATATCAGCCTTTGAGGACGTACATTGCCCCACTGAGAATTGCGTCGTCACCGAAACTTGTCCTTTTACTGAAGGTTGGCAAGAGTATACTAAAAGAATCGGTGAATTTGCAGATATCCATAAAGAGGTTGCAGAGTATTACAACTCTACTGTGAAACCAGGGGCGGTAGATTCACAATGTATTATACATCAGACATTTAGAAAAGCAGCTGCACAGAGGATTAAGGTTGCAGGCAAAACTGTAAAATATGCTCAGATAGAGGCTGTTACCCCTAATGCTGATGAAAAACGAGCACCCAATGAATGGTTACCGATATTACTAGATAAAGCAGATGTTACTGAAACTGAATTGAATATGACTATGCGGAACAATGACTGTGTTTGGATATTATATGCTGAATAAGATATAAAAGATGGTTGTTTAACTTGGAAGTCCTGAGAACCCACAGGAATAGAAATTATATCCAGCTTACGGAACCTGAAGACGTAGATAGGTTCGTAATAGATGAAATAGGGGGAGCAAGTTTTTCCCTTCTTTATGATCTAGGGATCCAGGATTACAATAAAACCTTTAAAACATGGTTAAGGAAGTTCCCAAGACCTATATTTATAATATGCGCAGAAAACAGAGAGATAATAGGCTGGGTATATGGAGAGGAATGGACAGAATCTGCTTTAGATGGTGAACCGGTATATGTATTGAGAACAATAGAAACAGCTATTGGAGATAGAGGTGCAGGTATAGGTTATAGATTATTAATCCTTATGGCATTAGAAACTCCTGGATATTTGATAACAAAGCCGATCAATGAAAGAGCTAGAAAATTTTTTTTAAGGAATAAGTTTTTGGATAAAGATACTATGGATAATCCTTCCATAGATCTACAAAGTTACCCTGGATACTTGATATTACCACCATATAGAAAACGTAAATTGATCGATGATGAGGATCAGTATTTTGATTAATTCTAATATTTTATATGATACTCACAAACTCCTTCTTCAGAATTTTGTATTATTATTGAACCATGTTTATTAGTACTCTCGAGTATACCTTCAAGGATTCCTTTAAATGTAAGACATATTAACTCGTCATTTTCTGGTTTTTTTAAATGCACTTCGATGTTTCCTTCAGTACCTGTCACTATAAGTTCTCCAAAGTCATAGATTTCTTCATATTCCTCTTCAATTTTTTTAGTAATTTTAAAAGGGGTATCATGTCTTACAATCCAAGAAAGATGACCTAAATTGCCTATCAAATACTTACCGGCCACTTCAATATATTTCTCTCCTTTGTTTTTTTTGATCCAATTTAGAATGGATACCTTAATCTTGTGAGGATAGTATTTTCCATCTTTTATTTTATCATTGATACCTATTTCTTTAAGACACTCTTCTTTTCCAAATCTTCCCCATTTCATTTTGATGAAAGATAAATAACTATTGATTACACAACCACGTATTTTTCTTTTATCCATTATAAATAAATTATTTACGAAATGAATATATTAAACTTTGGTATGTTTACTAAAAATATTTTAGAGTTTAATGAACTTTTATGGTGTAATCATATGTATCGATGCGAAAGTTTAATTTATTTAATTGTAATAACCCTTAACGGTGGACGAAATATGCCTAAAGATAAATCGAGTAGCGCGGATGGAGTCAAATGGGACCTCTCAGATCTATATGATGATCATAATGATCCAAAGATTCAGGAAGATATTGATAAATCACTAGATGAAGCAGAAAAATTTAGAAACGAATTTAAAGGAAAGATTGAAGAGGGTCAACTTACTCCAGAAGAATTAAAACAAGCTATGATTAAGTATGAAGATATATATGAGAAAATAGCTAAAGTAGCTTCTTTTGCACAATTATATTATTCATTAGATACTCAAGATCCGGATAGAGGTGCACTTGTTCAGAAGTCGCAGAAAAAGATGTCAGAAGTCAAAAACAAGATGGTATTTTTTGAATTGGAGTGGCAGAATCTTGGTCAAGATAAAGCAGAAGATTATATGATATCTGATGAGTTAAAAGACTATAAGAATTATTTGAGACATTGGAGAAGATATGAACCCTATATGTTGTCTGAAAGTGAAGAACAGATTATCGAGTCAATGCAAAATACAGCAAAAGACGCTTTTGTTCGTTTATTTGATCAAACAATAGGAGAAATTGAAGTTGAATTTGAATATGAGGATGAAAAACAAAAGATGGTTTTAGACCAGGCTTTATCTGTTTTATATGAAAGAGATAGAGAGAAACGTAAAATAGCCTCAAATGCAGTTACTGAAGCACTGAAAAACAAAAATAAAGTATTGACATTTATTTTTAATAATATTGTACAGAATCATACCACAATATGTGAATTTAGAGATTACCCTGATCCGATGACCCCTAGAAATCTTGACAATCGAGTTGACAGAGATACCGTAGATGCGCTTATGGAAGCAGTGATAGAGAACATGGATATCGTTCAGAATTATTACGAATTAAAAAAAGACATAATGGATCTGGATGAATTATACGATTACGATCGTTATGATCCATTACCTGGTACGATACCTGATGCAAATTTCGAAGAGAGTAAAGAAAAAGTTTTAGATGCCTATGAAAAGTTCTCTCCAAAGATGAGAGACATAGCTGAGAAATTCTTTAAAAACGACTGGATCGATGCTGAACTGAAGGCTGGTAAAAGAGGTGGGGCTTACAGTGCTAGTACCGTTCCTTCTGTACATCCATACATCCTATTAAACTTTACAGACAAGACCAGCGATACTATGACTATGGCCCATGAGTTAGGTCATGGTGTTCATCAATATCTAGCTAGAGATAAAGGTGTTTTACAGCAAAGCACACCTTTGACCACTGCTGAAATGGCTAGTGTTTTCGGTGAAATGCTTCTATTTGATAAATTGATGAATGAAACTGATGATCCTGAGAAGAGATTGATATTGCTTTCAGATAAGTTGCAAAGTGACTTCGCTACTGTCTTTAGACAGGTTATAATGACAAGGTTTGAACAAGAACTACATAAAGCGCAGCGTGAGAAAGGCGAATTAAAACCAGAACAAATTAATGATCTTTGGATAAAAGCAAATGAAAAAGAATTTGGAGATATCTTAGAGCTTAGAGAAGAATATGGATGGTGGTGGTCCTATGTCCTACACTTTGTACATTATCCCTTTTATTGCTACGCATATGCATTTGGTGAATTATTAGTACTTGCCTTATACGATATGTATAAAGAACAAGGAGAAGAATTTGTACCAAAATATATTGACCTATTGAAAGCGGGAGGATCAGACGATCCTAAGAATCTTTTACAGAGAATAGGTGTAGATATCACGGATCCCGAATTCTGGCAGAGAGGACTTGATGTTTTAAGAGATCATGTAGAACAAGCTAGGGAATTAGCTAAAGAAACAGAAAAGATATAAAACATCCTTAACAAAACCCTTTCCTTAACCTAATCTTTTTAATAGTATAACGTATTTTATGGTCCTAGATAATATGGCATGGGAACAAGACGAGATACGGAACCTAAAGGAAAATAGATATTTAGTAATAGATGAAGAGCCATGTAAAATAAAAAAAATCGACGTTTCAAAACCAGGCAAACATGGTGAAGCAAAGGCTAGAATTGAAGCGATTGGTATCTTTGATGGGAAGAAACATAGTATGGTAAATCCAGTCACTCATAAAGTTAAAGTCCCTATCATTGATAAAAAGAAAGGTCAGGTTATAAGTTTATCAGGGGATGAAGCTAAAATAATGGATCTTAATGATTATAATACGTTTAACATCGCTATTGATGACGATGAGATACTTGAAAACATTGAACAGGGCCAGGAAGTTAATTACATGACTGCTATGGGTAGAAAAAAGATAACTAGAGTATAATTTTATTTATATATATCTATCATATGTTTGCAGGAGCAAAATCTTCTTATGAAGAATCAAAATTTGTTATATTAGGTGTTCCTTTCGATAAAACATCTTCTTTTAGAGTCGGGTCTTATCAAGGACCCGATGCTATTCGTAATGCCTCCTTTTGTTTTGAACCGTACATGATGGAATACGGTCTTTCTTTGTCAGATATTGGGATCCATGACAAAGGAAATCTACAAGATTATGAAAATGTTAAGGATCTGGGTAAAGATCTAGAACAGGCGATCTCGAAAATTTTAGATGATGGTAAAGTTCCGATTGTTCTAGGTGGAGAACATTCTATTTCATATTTTACGGTCTCAGGTTTTAAAAATAAATTCGAGAAAATTGATGTTATAGTGCTCGATGCACATTTAGACTATAGAGATGAATATGAAGGCAATAAGTATAGTCATGCTACTCCTGTGAGGAGGATATCTGAATTAGATTTCGTAGAAAATTTAGTCGTTGGAGGTGTGAGATCGATGTCTAAAGAAGAGAGTCAATGTGATGACATTAGTTACATTACTGCTGATAATTTTGACAGTGTTGAATTATCAAACATATTTGATGAAAATAATCCTATTTACTTATCTATAGATATGGATTTGTTAGATCCTTCATATGCCCCGGGAGTAGGTAACCCAGAACCATTCGGTGTAGAGCCTAGAAAGATAAAAAAGCTAATAAAAAGATTGTCTCATTTGATTGTAGGTATGGATATCGTAGAAACAAATCCTAAATTTGATGTAGGAGAAATAACCTCGAATCTTGCTGCTCGATTTGTATATGAGCTTTTAGGGGCTAAACAATCTAAAAAAAATAAAAAATGGTATTAGTATACTTGTTGGACTTGTTCGTCCTTTTTTGAATCTTTACCATAAATATGTTCAGATTTTACTCCTGTAGCAACTAGCATCACTCTTAGTTTATCATCTAATGTTGGATCAACTCTGCATCCCCAAATTATCTGTGCCCCGGGTTTGACTTTTTCTTCTATTCTCTCAGCTACAGTTTCAGCTTCGCTGACGCTCATTTCAGAACCTCCTGTAACGTTTAATAAAGCACCTGTAGCACCACTTATATCGACGTCCAATAAAGGTGAATTGATGGCTTGGTCTATCGCTTCTAAAGCTCTTTGTTTCCCATTAGCTGTGGATTCACCCATTCCGATCATAGCCTGTCCAGAATTTTCCATTATAGTTTTTAGATCGTTAAAATCTAAGTTTACAAGCCCAGGTTTGGTAACTATCTCAGTCATACCTTTAATTGATCTCATCAGTATCTCATCAGCCACTTTAAATGCTTTATTGAGTGAGAGTCTTGGAACAAGTTCAAGTAACTTATCGTTAGGAATGGTAATAACAGTATCTGCTACACCTCTCAAACGTTCTATACCCCAACGTGCATTTTCAGCTCTAGATTTACCTTCTGCATCAAAAGGTCGGGTTAGTACTGCTATTGTGAGTGCCCCCGATTCTTTAGCAATTTTCGCAGCAGCTCCCACAGAGCCAGTTCCTGTCCCACCTCCTAAACCACAAGTAAGGAAGACTATATCTCCATCGCCTAGTATATCTCTGAATTTATCTTCTACTTCTTCTGCTGCTTGTTGACCAACCTCTGGTTTTGCACCTGCACCTAAACCTCTAGTAATCCTTTTCCCCATCAATATTTTTCTATTTGCCCTTGTTGAAAGGAGGTCTTGTGCATCGGTATTTGCAGCTATCAATTCGGCACCTTTTATTCCCTCATCTGAAATTCTATTAATAGTATTGCAACCTGCTCCTCCAAGTCCAACGATGTATATTTTAGTTTTTAGATCTTTCAAAACACTTTTTAACTCTTCGTCCATTTGTTCATCTTTAAATTCATCTTCATTTCTACTAGCTTTTTGCTCGGAGAGTGCATCATTAACTATTGATTCCATCTTGATTCGCCCCTAATTATATTTCAAGTTTCTCAAACCATTATTTGCGAACCATTATTAATATTTATGGATTTTGTCAGATTGAAAAATAATTTTAAATATTTAAAATAATTAATGAAAAGGTTTAGATAAGAGGTTTTTTTGAAAAGGAACTTTTAAAGGAAAGTCCTTTAGAATAAAGAGCCTAAACCTGCAGCAGCTTCTTCTTTTTCCTTTTCTTCGTCTCTTTCCTCTTCTTCTTCCTCTTCTTCTTCCTCTTCTTCTTCCTCTTCAGTTGAGGTTGGTGCGGCTCCAGCTGTAGGCATTGCTATGCCTTCTTTAATAGCCTCTTCAATATCAACTTCTTCTAAAGAAGCAGTCAAAGCTTTTATCCTTGATTCGTCGGGTTCGACACCAGCAGCTTCGAGGATACTGCTAATAGCCTCTTCTGTGATATCTTTCCCAGCTGAGTGGAGCACCAATGCACTATATACATATTCCATATTTCATACCTCCATATTGAATTTCATATTACTTTTTATTATTCTTTTTGTTCGTTATTTTGTTCATTTTCTTCTGACGTTTCTTCATTATCTGAATCATCTTCATTTGATCCTTCTTTTTCTACATCGATACCAAGGTTCTCTAATAATTCATCATCCAATGCCGCAGGATCTAATTTAGCGGCGATACCAAGCATATCCTTTTGTGCCTCTGTAAGCTTTATCTTTATAGTTTCATTATTTAATATATCTGAGTTTATTGCTAGACTGAATGCATCATTGTGAGCTTTCATGATCAAAGAAGTTATGTTTTCCTTTGTTGGATATCCAGAATTTACAGATAAATTGAACGCCGATAAAGCTCCTTGTTTGATTTGATCTTTAAATTCTGAACTATCTATATCTAATACCTCTTTTTCATAGATTTCTCCATCCTCATATGTAACTCTTAGATCTAAACCAACCGTGATAGGTTGTATTTTTAGCCTAGTCAACATAGTAGCGAGGTCTTTAGAAATGGTTTCGCCTTTCTTCACGACGACCTTTGTTTTATTGATCACAACTTTACCGCCTTTAATTGATGCAGGTATACCTGCTTTTTGAAGGTCTCCTACGATGGGTCCTGGTTTAAAGGGTGTGTCCCCTTTTTCTACTTTGATATTCTCTGGGGCTGTTTCCCCTCCTCGTGCGGGAGCTTTTGTTTTAGTTGCTTCCATCTTTTTAAACAGTTTGAAAGGGTTGGAATCAGTTGTAACTAAGGCAGTTTGTCCAGAAAGATAATCTTCTATTTTTTCTAAATTTTCTTTTTCCTGAGAAATCTCTTCTAATGCTTTTTCGATAAGTGTGTTTCTAGATACTGTTAGATTAACACTACCCCTTAATTTTGCTCTCATTTGTTGCATCTGTAGTGAGGGGATCCCTTCTATATCAACTACCCCTACTACCGGACTATTTTTCAATAGATTAGACAACCGTTCTACTTCATTTTTTTTCCAAATTGGAATCCCGTCCATGTTATCATCTCACATTATCCTCACTGCAGGACCCATTGTTGTTTTGATATAAACGCTTTTGATATTCATTTCCCGTCTTTCAAGATTCATAGTAATTCGCCTTATAATTGTACTAGCGTTGTCAGCTAACTCTTCGATGCTCATTTTTTCGGTACCGATCGGTGCATGAAATGTCATCCTATCCCTAGATCGAACGTGTACTGTATTTTTTAGAGAATTGATTGTATCTTTGATATCCATATTGGGTGTTACAGGATTGGGCATTTTACCTTTAGGTCCTAAGATAGCACCTAGTTCCCTACCTATTACCGGCATGAGAGGAGGCTCAGCAAGGAAAAACTCGTGTTCTTCTGCTAATTTTCTAGCCCTTCTTTTATCATCTGAAAGTTCATCAATCTCCTCAGGTTCTATCACTGTATCAGCTGAATCCCTTGCATTAAGTGCCATTTCTCCACTTCCAAATACACCTACTTTTATGGTTTTACCTCTCCCATTTGGTAAAACAATCTCTTCATTAATTCTGTTATCTGGATTAGAAAGGTCAATGTCCCTGAGATTAACAGCCAGTTCAAGACTTTCATTAAAATTCCTGTCTGGAGAATCTTCAAGTGCTTTTTTTATGCCATTGATTATATTTTCTTCTGCCAAATTAATACCTCCTGTAGTCCTGACGGATCATCCTCCTACAGGTAGTGGGAGCACAGTATACTCGTATATTTATATGTTTTGGTTTTCTAACTGGATCCACTAAGGACAACGCTTTTATATAACTTATTGTTTAGCACAAAACCGAATTACTCCAATCCAATATAAATGGAGGACTTATCTTGGCAGATGATGAAGAATACGAAGAGGATTTCCAATACATAGTTCGATTAATGAATACCGATATAGATGGAGAGAAACCCGTACTTTACGCTTTGAGACAGATAAAGGGTGTGGGTACAAGGGTATCCGAGACTATAGTTAAATCTAGTCATGTCGATCCATTGATTAAGATCGGTAAGTTAAGTGAAGAAGAGATTGATAAATTAAAGGAACATATCCAGAGTTTTTCTGAGGAAGTACCTGATTGGATCAAAAACAGGAAGAGAGATCCTGTTACTGGAAAGGATGATCATCTATTCGGTACACAACTTGATAATGCGCATCGAGAAGATATCAATCGGATGAAAAAGATCAGTTCATATAAAGGAATCCGACATGAAAGTGGACATAAGGTCAGAGGTCAGAGAACTAAATCTAATGGTAGAACTGGCATGGAACTAGGTGTCCAGAAGAAAAGGATTAGCAGGCAAGCTGAATAGGAGTGAATAAACATGGGAGATCCAAAACATAGTAGAAAAAAGTTCGAAAATCCTCCGCATCCTTGGCAACAAGATAGAATACAAGAGGAAAATGAATATCTAAAGTATTATGGTCTAAGAAATAAAAAAGAATTCTGGAAAGCTAAATCATCATTGAAAAGAATAAGAGGTCAAGCTAGGAATTTACAGGCAAGGTTAAGATATGGTGATAAACAAGCAAATTTGGAAAAAGAAAACCTTATCGATAAATTGAGAACCAAAGGTTACTTGAAAGGGGAAGAAAATACACTGAATGATATATTGAATTTGACCGTTGAAAATTTATTGAATAGAAGATTACAAAGCATAGTTTATCATAAAGGCCTATCACATTCACCGAAACAAGCAAGACAGTTTATTACACATGGACATATACAAGTAGATGGTAGAAGAGTGACTGTTCCCAGCTATAAAGTAGGTAGAGAAGAGGAACCTACAATTGAATATCATAACTCATCTCCGCTTTCAGATGAATTGCATCCTGAACGTAGAGAAGAAGAAACAAGTCCTATGACTATTCCAGAACAGATGAGGAAAGAAAAAGAAAAACAAAAGTATAGTAGGAGGCGATGAAAATGGGAAAATGGGGTGTAGCACATGTTTATGCATCATATAATAATGTATTGATAACAATAACGGATATAACAGGAGCAGAAACAATATCTAAGTATACCGGTGGCATGGTTGTTAGACAGGATAAAGATCAGTCATCGCCTTACGCAGCTATGGAAGCAGCCAGAAAAGCAGTGGATGAAGCTAAAGAAAAAGGAATTTCCAAATTGCATGTAAAGGTTAGAGCACCAGGTGGTAGTAAATCGCATTCACCGGGACCAGGGTCACAAGCAGCTATAAGAGCATTTGCTAGAGCTGGTGTGAAAATTGGTAACATCGAGGATGTTACTCCTATACCTCATGATACCACCAAACCTAAAGGTGGACGTAGAGGACGTCGGGTTTAAACTAAGTTGATTAAAATGAAGTTAGAAAATAAGCGATTGGACGATCGTAAAGCTAGGCTCGTTATCGGGGATGTAAATCCTCCTTTGATAAACGCATTGAGAAGAGCCCTTATAGCCGATGTACCAAAACTTGCTATTGAAGATGTAGAATTTCATCTAGGTTCTATCGGTAGTGAAGATGAAGATAAAGAATACGAGAGTAATACCCCCTTATTCGATGAAATTATTGCACACAGACTTGGTATGATTCCTATACCTACAGATCTTGAATTATTTAATTATAGAGATGAGTGTAACGAATGTGATGGTGAAGGTTGTCCAAATTGTACAATAATTTATAGTCTTAGTAAGAAAGGTCCCTGTACAGTTTATTCTGGTGATCTGAATCCAGTCGGAGAAACGAATCTAAGAGTTGTTGATGACTTGATACCAATTGTAAAGTTAGAAGATGATCAGGCAATACTACTTTATGCAACAGCAGAACTAGGAACAGCAAAAGAACACGCAAAATGGCAGCCAACTAGTGGTGTTGGTTACAAATATTATCCAGAGTTTGACTTTGATTCAGATAAATGTGATGAATGCGGAATGTGTATAGAAGCATGTCCAATTGATATCTTGGAAACCGAAAATGGAGATATAACAGTTACTGATATCGAGGCTTGCACATTATGTAATTCATGTGTTGATGTTTGCGATAAGAATGCTATCAATGTAAAAGGGCGGGAAGACAAATTCATACTTCGATACGAAACTGATGGGTCGTTGACTTCTGAAGACACATTAAAGAAATCATTAAAAATACTTGATGAAAAGTTCGCTGATTTTGTAAACATGGTAGACAAAATATAGGATCAAACTTCATTCTTTTGACTTGTTATTCATGACAAATATTGAATGTGATAGTTTACAAATCAATTTAAGAAACCCTCAATTTTATATATATTGTATATCTACTCCATTTAACTCATACTGCGAGGGTAGCCAAGCATGGCCAACGGCGCAGCGTTGAGGGCGCTGTCCTATAGAGGTCCGAGGGTTCAAATCCCTTCCCTCGCACTTTTTTACTAAATGAGTGGAGCGATTGAAGTGAAAAAGTAAGCAAAATCTCTGATTCTGTGACATTTATCACACTTCTTGAACGGATGCGAAAGAAGTTGATAAAAATGGGCAGCGAATGTTATTGAGTTGCTAGGAACTTTTTTGAGAACTAAAAACGTGTGGAGCTATCGAAGGTGAGCTTCAAAAAAGCAGGATCGGTAAGTTAACAGTTTTTCTATTTTTAATTGTCGATCCTTGCTAATATTCTGCCGAAAGGATTATATTACTCTTTAAACATTATTATTGTTAGGATATAGTATATATGAAAACAGCATATAGTAAGAGGTTTAAAAAAAAATCCATATTGGCTATCTGCTTGGTTGTTATCATCTTTTCAAGTGTTTTCGTCTCGGCAGTCAGTTATGAAGAGAGCGATGGGGGATACGATGTGAATAATGATGGGGACAAATTGACGGAGACGCCTCAATATCCTGAGAAGATAACGGTGGAGGTAAGAACGACGATAGAAACGGGACTCGGTGATACAGGAGTAGGAGACTTAGATGTTTTTATACACCGTGTTGACAAAAGATTCATTTATCCTATATATGAACCCCCTTGGAATTTAGGTAAGTGGGATTGTAGAGATTCATACAATAACTTTTTGTTCAACCCAGCATACGATAAAGATACTGTAGAGGAATACCCTGACACAGATTTAACGGTACATTTAGAAGACCCAGAAGCGGACTTTGAAGGTGCTGGCGGTCTACCGGTCATCGAAGTCGATGGTGAATGGCAGTTCAACCCGTTCGCAGACGCCGATATACGGCGGGCGGTAAATCATCTCATCGATAGGACTTATATCGTTGAGGAGATGTATGACGACTACGGCTCTGAACGATTCATGGCGATGGGTCAAGAAACTGCAGGATACAAAGAATATTATAGGGACATAGTCGAAAGACTTGGTGTAGATGATCATGATCCTGAATTAGGTACACAGATGATACAAGACCGAATGGAATACTGGCGAGATACTGAATATATAGAAGATTGGACTGGTGAGTTAGTAACTGGTAATCAGGATGACGGATGGCATTTCGGTGGCGACGACATCGAACTTGAACTGATAATCAGGGTCGAAGATACTAGGCAGAGTATAGGACACTACTTTGGAGACCTCATGGAAGATCAAGGGTTTGTAGCAAACAGATACGAGCAGGAAGCTGCTACAGCCTTTCAACACACCCTGTTTTCCGATCCGGCTGATATGTTGTTCCACATGTATACGGGAAGATGGGAACATAGTGCAGCGAGTAAATACAAACATGAAACGATGAATAAGATGTACACGGGTTGGTATGGATGGTCACCTGGTTTACAGACACCTAGTTGGTGGCAGTACGAGGAACCTGAAGAGATAACAGAGTTAGGGAAAGATTTGATGGAAGGCAGGATTCAAGACGAAGAGGCATACTGGGAAGCCATGCAGACCTTGGCAGAATACGGTATGAGATCCGGTATGAGAGTCTTCATCGTAACACCTCATGAAGCCTATGTATACAACCCTGATAAGGTCTTTAATGCTGCACCAGATGTTGTTACTGGTTATTCCAGCATTTACACTCCTAGAACGTTGAAATTAGAGGATGATGATCATCTGAGAGGAGCTCTATATTCGGCCTTTGGAGCATTGTATATAGATAACTGGAACAGGATAGACGGATCAAGGGGTAAGAATTCTCTTTATCTACAGGATATGGTCAGAGATCATGCTATGTACAACCATCCAGTTAAAGGGACTCCTATCGGTATAAGAGCAGATCACGAAGTTCATTTGGATTATGAATGGGTCGAAGAAGATGAATATACTCTTGAAAAAAATGTCACTGTACCTTCTGACGCCGTAGATTACGATACTTCAACTCAAGAGTGGTATGAAGTCGGTGAAGGTATGGAAGCAGCTACTGCGGTAACTTTCGATTGGTTTGAGAACGGAGAAGGAGACCTAGGTACTTTTCATGATAGTAATCCATTGACCTACAGAGATATACTTGCGTGGTACGCCTTCTCTAAAGAACTATCATTCGATGAGGGAGATGGATACTATTACGGCCCATGGGCGACCGTCAACGAGGGATGGTTCGACAATGTCCAGGGCATAGAACTCCATGAAGAATGTGGTAATGTAACATCTTATACCATATATGGTGATTATACGTTCTCTTCAGACGATATCGTAGCTGAATACTACTCTCAGACCCCGTTCAAACCGTGGCAGGTATATGAAGCCGCAAGGATCATGGTAGCTCAATTGGATGAGGAATCTGATCTCTGGCAAGGTGTAGATGGCGCAGGAGAAACATGGAGCTGGTCAGAAGCAGAGAATTGGATACATTTCATCAGCAGCACACAGGGTGAAACATTCAAAGCAGTCATGGAGAACATGATCACAGAGGAGTGGGAACCTGCATACTTCGACAATATGCCAGAAGAGGTAGGCGGTATAGATGTTGCCTCTGAGATCCAAAGATCGATAGATTTCTACGATCAATACGATCACTTCTTCATCTCACAGGGACCGTTCAAGATCATAGAAATAGATGAACCTAACATGGTCATTGAGATGGAAAGATGGGGCCTAGAAGATGGATATCCATTAGCTCGTGATCACTGGGAAGATATCCTTTTAATAAGAAAGCTTGAATTGACCGACCATACGGTACCTTCTTCAATTGATGCTGGTGAAGAATTCAATATTTCTGCAACCGGCCGTATACAGGAAGATTACCCTGTCAGAGAGTTATATGCTGCAGACGAGGGTGAAGTGACCTTTGAAATAATCGTTCCTGATGAAGAAGATCGAACTTTTACCATGTATGAACCTGTAGATGGTACGTTCGAGGATACGATCTCAGCAAACTTCACAGAAGGATTGAAAGGTACATACGATTGGCGATTAGAAGGAACTATCGAAGACGAAGTGAGGCCTTCCCTGAGAGAAGGGTCGATCACTATACAAGATGCAGAATTTGAGATCAGCGACTTCGAAGTTGATCCGACTGAAGGCAATGCTACCCTGGATGTTGATATAACCGCATATATCGAAAACGTCGGGGATGCTGAAGGAACTATAGAACTTGTGACTGATGATGTAGAGATAAATAATTGGACTCTTAAACCTGAAGAGGATGTAACCATAGATGAAACATACACATACGCTAAAGAAGGAATATATCACGTTGAACTCGGTGATGAAAATATTACTGTGGAGGTAGGTCCCATACCGACTTGTAGATTGACAGTAGAAACAGATGGGGAAGGTACAGTCGATATCGAGCCTGAGAAAGAGGAGTACGAGCACGGTGAGGAAGTTACCCTTACAGCCTTACCCGATGAAGGCCATGAGTTCGTAGGATGGGATGGAACGGATGAAACAGGAGAAGAGATCACCATCACGATGTACGATGATAAAGAAGTGACAGCTCACTTCCAGATCAATACCTACTCTGTAGAAATCGATATAGAAGGGGAAGGATCAGTAGAAATCGATCCGAAGCAGGATGAATACGAGTATGGAGAAGAAATCGAGTTGACCCCTGAACCCAAAGAAGGCTATGTATTCGATCACTGGGTTATCAACGGTGAGATCTACGAAGAGGAGACGATCGAGATCGAAATGTACGAGGATACAGAAATTACGGCACAATTCGATGAGAAAGAAAAAGATGGTGAGATACTGAATCCATTGATGATAGCTGCGATCGTTATAGCAGTCGCTATCATCGGTGCCATCGTGGCTGTGATGATGAAAAAGGATGGCGAAGAATCTGTTGAAGATGAATTCGATGAAGAAGATTTGTTCGAGGAAGAACTAGGGGAAGCAAAAGATTCAGAGTACTCAGAGGAAGATGTGAATGAAGAGGAATTATAGGAACCGAAAATATCAAAGTGGAAAAATACTTTTCCTCTCACTTTCTTATATCTGAAAAAATTGGTTTAAAAGGTATTTGTATACAAATAGTCGTTATTCCCTCCCCTCGCATAATTTTACTTTTCTTAACGATTGAAGAATATGAGGATTAGGGACAAATTTTGTATACAACTCTGCATAAGTTTCTGCTTTACCTGAATATACAATTCCATTTATCTTTTCATCTAGTAGCCTCTCTAAACCGGTTCTAACACACGTTAGTTAACACACACGCCGTTTTATAAAATAGAGTTGGGAAAGTACAAGCGGAAACCGAGGTAAGAGCCTCTTGATCAGATAGACTAGGAATCGGTTTGATATGCTCTTCCTATCCTTAGGATTCGCATCAAACATATCTTAGACACCCCTATAATCCGACTCAAAGACTTAGAAGCAGATAAGATAGTAAACTTATCAAAATTCAAATCCCAAGATGTTTATATATCGGGCTATTTTGAATTTTTTGTTTCAAAAAATTATAAGGTCAAATTTTAAGGATTTGAATAAATGTAATTTAGATATCTTTCAATCTTTTGATTTTATTTTATCTTCCGGGTATTTTTTTCCGTCGAGTAATATACTCCACTTTTGTGTTCTAATTCCTGAATAGCATTTTCTAGATTATCACCAGGGATATAATATCTACCATTTTCTTTCTCCTTTTCTATAGATTCAGACTTATTGACTTCGTCTCTTACTACATTATAATCCATATTTAGGACGTTAGATATATCCCTTATACTTATTCCGATCTGATGGTCTTTGATGTGCCCTAAAGCACTAGCAGCTCTTCTGTATAATAGATAAACAATAACTTTCTTTTTCTTTTCCATTTCATAAAATTCTTCTAAAAAAACAGGCTCTCCTGTTGATTTATCTATGCCGACGAAGTGTTTTAAAGCTAAAAATAATCTCAATCGATCAACTTTATCTTTTTCAACATATAAGTTTGTGAGAGGGTCCTCTTTTGAAATCATATAAAATTTATAAATCGAAGTTCTGATTTAAACTTTTTTGAAAGATTTGATTAAAGATTATTTTACGGATAATATCTATAGGGGAAAGTATTTTAGCGCGGAATATTTTTATCAATCTATGTTCAGAAAAGTTAGTTTTAAAGATAAATCAGGAAAAATCAATACCGGAAACTGGGAGCGAGATGGTATTGTTTACCGGGATAAAATTTATGATCCCGCTGATGTAGAGATATTACCCCCTACAACTCCAACAAAGATTATCTGCGTTGGCAGGAATTATTTAAAACATGCTGAAGAGATGGATAACGAACTCCCTGAAAAACCTCTTTTATTTATTAAAACTCCTAACTGTGTAGCCGGTCATGAAGATACGATCCAACTTTTAGAGGGAAAAGAGAGGATGGATTACGAGGCTGAACTGGCTGTGATTATAGGTGAAAGGTGTAAAAATGTTAGTAGAGAAGATGCCCTTTATTTTGTTGAAGGATATTCTTGTTTCATAGATGTTACTAACAGGGACGATCAAAAATGGGAGAAGAATTGGGTGAGGGCTAAGGCATTCGATAATTCAGCTCCTGTTGGACCTGTTATCGTACCCTGTGGATCTGTTAGTGATGATGCAAGAATACAATGTAGACTAAATGATGTGGTCAAACAGGATTCGACTATTGATAATATGTACTTCTCAGTTCCTGAGCTTATCGAAGAGATCACTAAATATATGACCTTGGAGAGAGGAGATATAATCGCAACTGGTACTCCAGAAGGAGTTGGACAGTTACACGATGGAGATACGGTTGAAGTCGAGATAGATGGGATCGGAACGCTTAGAAATTATTTTGTTGAACCTAGCAAGTAAGATGAAAGGCCCCAGCTATCTTTTTACCTTTCTTTAGTTCTTTGTTGTAAATTTCACATGCTTTTTTGGTGGGAACTGATTTAATTTTG